>JANPLD010000028.1:0-20649 GCA_031426355.1 Alphaproteobacteria bacterium
TGCAGCAACTTTCCTTGCTTTATCAAGTTTCTGCTTTACTTCTTTTTTAGCTTCTTTCATATCTGCGATGGTATGATCCAGCCTGTCAGATGCTTCAGCTTCTGTAAGACCAGTACGATCTGCGATAACTTCAGAAAGATATTCCTTATCAGCTTCAGATATCTTGCCTTCCTTCACCCCTTTTGCAAGAATATGAATTGTTTCAGCGCGGGCATCCCTTGATGAAAGATTAACATCTTCACTGCGATAAAGTGTATCAATGAAATAATCATTCTCACCTTTAAAGCCCATGTCCATATCTTTAGGGCCGTGTTCTCTTCCAGCAGCTGCACCAGCTGCAATACTAGATGCAGTGTTGATACCTTTTCCTAAAATCATGGAAATTGCTGAAGTAAGAAGTGCAGCAGTTAAGAGAGTTGCAAGTGCCCATGAAAGGAAGCCATGTGCAGTATCACGGAAAAAAACCTCATCTGAGTGCATAGTTTTCCACTTGCTGCGAAGCCTGCCCGTTAGGTAACCGCCAAAAGCAGATGCAACGGCTTGCATAACGATAAAGCAGATAGCAGTAAGTACTGTAAAGCCAGTTGCTGAAACCCCTTCAAAAGACCATGGCGATATTGATGCCAGCCCTAAAGCGGAACTTAAGAAAAGAAGAGCAAGTGAGATTACCGCAGCTGTAACCGCGCCAGCAATAATGGCAGGCCAGGCAACAGCAGTTTTCGTATGGCAATGTGATCTGCCGATCATAGTGTCATAATTTATATTATCAGATGTAGTTTGCATATGTGTCCCTTTAATTGAAATTGATTTGGTTGATTTTGATTACAAAAGTATAGCTAGAATGATGATAAGAGGTATAGGTATACCAAGTAGCCAGAGTAAAATTCCACGTCCCATAAAAAGTCCTTTTAGTTGTTAATTGATTTGTTAAGAATTACTTAACCAAGAAAAATTATAGGAATGAGAGTAAAGAACCGACGGGGGACTACTTGGTAAGATATAATTTTTCCATAAAGGTATTAAGTAAATAAAGATTAAGATTTAATAACAATTTTCCAATAATTAATTATATTGTAAGGCTAATTTTAGTTAATATTGTATAGGTAGATTGTTTGTTATATTTCGGTAGAATAGGATTTTTAAAAATGGAGTTTATCATGGCTGAAGTGATAAATCTAAAACAGAAAAGAAAAGCTAAGACGCGATCTGAAAAGGAAATAAAGGCTTCAGAGAACCGCGTTAAATATGGCCGTACAAAAGAAGAAAAAAATGCAGAAAAATTAAAGGCTGAAAAAGAGCAAAAATATTTGCAAGGTCATAAAAGAGAATTAAATGAAGAAAATCAATAAATGAAAATTCTCTTAATTGAAGATGATAAGGATGTCCGGCAGTATGTATCCAAAGCTTTAAAGGAGAATGGTTATATTGTCGATACAGCAGATAATGGTAAAGATGGATTATTTTTTGCCACTACTGAAACCTATGATGTTTTGATAGTTGATAGAATGCTACCTAAGCTGGATGGCTTAACGATAATCAAAACACTTCGTGGTTCAGGTAATTCAACCCCCGCATTGATATTAAGTACTTTGGCGGATGTTGATGATAAAGTAATGGGCCTTCGTGCGGGTGGGGATGACTATCTAGAGAAGCCATTCGCGTTTTCTGAACTGCAAGCAAGGATTGAAGCACTGATAAGGCGTAATATCAAGCAGGATCAGAATCAGATTGTTTTGAAAGCTGATGATCTGGAACTTGATCTGCTTTCTCGTAAGGTAACGCGCGCGGGCAAAAAAATGGAACTGCAATCAACGGAATATAAATTACTCGAATATATGCTTCGTCATAAAGGACAGGTTGTTACCAGAACGATGTTACTTGAAAATGTCTGGGACTATAATTTTGACCCGCAAACTAATGTAATAGATGTTCATATCAGCAGGCTTAGAAACAAAGTAGATAAAGGATTTGATAGGCAAATAATAAAAACTATACGTGGCGCAGGTTATATAATTGAATAGCTAAAATGAGTGAAGAAAGAAGAAAATATTCCCATAGCTCAAGCTTTAAAATGGCTGTTCTGTTTACAGTTCTATTAGGGATATCAACTTCTGTGCTGATATATTTTATCTCTTCGTATGGAGAGGGAAGGGTAATTAATGAGCATGAGATAGCTATAAGCAGGGAAATCTATGGGCGTATATTATGGCTTGGGATTTTAAGTATAATCTCAATGTCTTTAGTAGTTATCATTAGCTTTTTGATAAGTACTTTTGTTGTGAAAAGAATAAATCTGATTGGTAATACAGCAAAGGAAATAATTGATACTTCAGACCTTTCGCGAAGAATATCAATAGATACAAAATGGGATGATTTAAGTAACCTTGCTTATATATTAAATAATTTACTTGGCCGTATTGAAGATTCAATGGAAGATATAAGAAGGGTTTCAGATAATATTGCCCATGATCTTAGAACTCCGCTTACAAGATTAAAAAATAAACTGGAAGATTTTAAAAATTCCGAAAAATCCGATGAGGAAGTTCAGAAATTAATTGATGAAGCAGATCATTTACTTGGAACATTTAATTCCCTTCTTCGTATAACTAATATTGAAAAAGGCAAGCGTCACAGTAAATTTCAGGATGTTAACTTAAAAAAACTTATTACGGACGTTATTGAACTTTATGAACCTTTGATAGAAGAAAAGAAAATAAAGATCTTTAATGATTTGGATCAAATAACTCACAGTGTAGATAGAGATTTGTTTTTTCAGGCGATCGCAAATATTTTGGATAATGCGATCAAATTTACTCCTGCTAATGGAGAAATAAGTATCAATCTGAAACAAGAAGAAAAAATTACAATACAGATAATTGATACCGGAATAGGTGTTGAGGAAAGTGATAGGTCAAAAATATTTGAACGATTTTACAGGGCTGACGAAAGCCGCAATCTGCCAGGAAATGGTCTTGGTTTGAGCTTGGTTGTAGCTGTTATTAAAATGCATAATGCTGAAATAGATGTAAAAAATAATCAGCCTAATGGTTTGATAGTTGAGATTAAAATTTTGTAATACTCCTGAAATTAAGGCTTAATATCATCAATGTATTATATCCAGCAACAAATCTTAGATCTTTAATGAAAATAGCAATAATAGGTTCGGGTATATCAGGACTTAGCGCGGCTTATCTGCTTAATGAGGCAGGGCATGATATCACGGTCTATGAAAAGAATAATTATATTGGTGGCCATAGCAGGACAATTGAAATCAATATAAATGGTAAGAAAATCCCGGTAGACACCGGGTTTATAGTTTTCAATTATAAAAATTATCCTTTGCTTACTGGTTTATTTGATCACTTAAAGGTTCCGGTTGAAAAAAGTAATATGTCATTTGGTGTAAGTATCAATAATGGAAAAGTAGAGTACGGAACACAGAAGCTGACATCAATTTTTTGCCAAAAGAGAAATCTTCTGAAATTGGATTTCTGGCGAATGTTGAGAGATATTATTTATTTCAATAAACATGCAGAGAAGTATGTAGACGTAAATATTTCACTTGGTGAATTACTATATAAATTGGAAATGGGTAGATGGTTCAGGGATTATTATCTAATGGCGATGGGGGCTGCTATCTGGAGTACGCCCCATCTTAAAATGCTTGAATTTCCAGCGAGCAGTTTCATCAGGTTTTTTATGAATCATGGATTGCTTACTGTTAATGATCAACCTCAATGGCATACTGTTACAGGTGGTAGCAAGGAATATATAAAAATTCTAACCGCAAAATTTGAAAATAAAATATTCACCAATAACGCAGTAAACAAAGTTGTCAGGGAAAATAACAAAGTTAAGATTGAAAATCATAATAGTGATATTAGTGAATATGATAAGGTAATATTTGCCTGTCATTCAGATCAAGTTCTTGAACTTTTGGAAAAGCCTACAGATGAGGAAAAGGGAGTCATTGGAGTGATAAAATATCAGCCAAATAAAATTGTGGTGCATAGTGATGAAAGCTTTATGCCGAAGAATAAAAATGCATGGAGCAGCTGGATATATCTAAGTGAAAATAAAGAAAATATATTTCTTAGCTACTGGATGAACAATCTGCAAAATATAGTATCGGAAAAACCTGTGATAGTAACATTAAACCCAGCTCGTAGGCCGAGGGAAGATCTTATATATGATGAATATGATTTTGAGCATCCTATTTTTGATGAGCTTGCAGTAAAAGCACAAAGCAAAATGGATAATATCCAGGGAGAGAATAATACATATTTTTGTGGCGCCTACCAAAGATACGGTTTTCATGAAGATGGTTTTATGAGCGCGGTAAATGTTGCGCAGAAATTAGGGGCAAAAATTCCATGGAAATGAAGCCTAAGTTATTTATATCTAAGGTAATGCATAAGCGGCTTTTCCCAAAAGTTAATGCTTTTACTTATGGTATTTATTATCTCGCATTTCCTTTATCAAAAATAAGCGAACTGAATATTCCAAGGAATAAGTCTGGAATAATGAGTTTTTACGATAAAGACCACGGATATAAGGATGGAAGTAATATTGCAGTCTGGGTCAAAGATACTTTAAAACAGTCTGGTATAGAATGTAATGGGGAAGTGATATTGGTCACTTTACCCAGAATCCTTGGATATGTATTCAATCCAATAAGTTTTTATTTTTGTTTTGATGAATTGCAAAATCTTAAAGTGGTTATTTGTGAGGTAAATAATACCTTTAGTGAAACACATAGTTACATCTGCGTTAATAAAAATGGTGAAACTATACGTGGTGATCAATGGTTGTCAGCAGAAAAAGTATTTCATGTTTCGCCTTTTTTAGAAAGAGAAGGTAGATATCAGTTCAGGTTTAATATCAAAGACAAAAAACTTGGTATATGGATAGATTATTTTGATAGGGAAAACCGAAAAAAACTCATTACTTCTCTTGTTGGTAATTTTGAAGAGATCAATAAATTTAACTTGTGTAAAGCTTTCTTTAAATACCCATTGATAACTTTTAAGGCAATTTTTCTGATCCATTTTGAAGCAGTAAAATTACTTTTAAAAAGAATGGCTTATATTAAAAAACCCAATCAAAATGAAATTAAAATAACTATCACAAAATAATATTACAAAAGTTTAATGTAAATGTAACTGACCGTTAAGTTTTATAGTGTATTATTGGAGATAAATAAAATTTAGTTTATGATAGGTAATTTCGCATTAAAGTCTTTTTTGAAATCTCTTGAATCTATACAATATGGGTCACTTGAGGTAATCACCCCTGATGGTAAGATATATTATTTTCAGGGTAAAGATGCCGGGTCTAATGCCAATATTAAAATTTATAAAAATAACGTCATAACTAATCTGGTAGCGAAAGGAGATGTTGGCTTTGCGGAAGATTATCGTGATGGTAACTGGGATTCAGACGATTTAGAAAGCCTCGTGTTTATTGCACTTAAGAATCAGGAATATATTAACAGTTATATTAATGGCGGTAGCATATTTAAAGTAATCTCACAAATATCTTATTATTTACGTAAAAATTCACTGAGCGGTAGCAAGCGTAATGTTCAGGCGCATTATGATCTGGGGAATGATTTTTATAAATTATGGCTCGATGAAACGATGACATATTCGGGAGCTATTTTTAATGGCAGCAATAATCTGGTTCAGGCTCAGCATAATAAGTACGACAGAATATTAGAGTTACTTGGTGATAAATCTTCTGATGTCCTTGAAATTGGTTGTGGGTGGGGCGGCTTTGCTGCTCGTGCCATAGAAACAAAAGATTTTAAAGTAAAAGGAATAACATTATCTAATGAGCAGTATGAATATGCTAGTAAGAGATTAGGTAAAAATGCAAATATAGTTATTGAAGACTACCGTAAACAGCAGGGAAAATTTGACCATATAGTTTCAATTGAAATGTTTGAGGCAGTAGGGCAGAAATTCTGGCCGGTATATTTTTCAAAAGTTTCTTCGCTTCTAAAAGAAAAGGGTAAAGCAGTTATTCAAACCATTACTATAGCTGACAGTTATTTTGACCAATATAGCAAGGGCAGCGATATGATAAGGAGTTTTATATTCCCGGGGGGCATGCTTCCATCAGAAACAAAATTTGCAGAAGAAGCGAAAAAAGCAGGATTAAGAATTACTGATAAATTTAATTTTGGTAAGGATTACGCCTTTACATTGAAATATTGGCTTAGAAATTTTGATTTTAATATTAGAAGTGTAAAAATGCTGGGTTTTGATGAAAAATTCATAAGAATATGGAGGCTTTATCTTGCTTCCTGTATAGCTGGTTTTTCCGCAGAACGTACTGATGTAATCCAATTTGAGGTTCAACATGCGTAAAATATTTAAATTTTTAATTATAGCAGGAGTTGCAATGTCTATTTCAAACTGTTCAAAATCTAAGCTGGGAGCTTATGAAGGTGAGAAACCAGAGCTTGATATTAAAGAATATTTTAATGGGCCAATAAAAGCTTGGGGAATGGTGCAGGACTGGCGAGGTAAAGTAACACGCAGGTTTGATGTTGAGATGAAAGGTGAATGGGAAGGAAATAAAGGAACGTTAACTGAGCATTTTAAATATTATGATGGAAAAACACAGGATAGAGTCTGGCACATAACTAAATTATCTGACGATAGATATGAGGGTAGGGCAAGTGATGTTTCTGATGTAGCAAGTGGTATGACTTCAGGTAATACCATAAATTGGCATTACCATATGGATCTAGAAGTAGATGGAAAAAAATATAATATTAAATTTGATGACTGGATGTGGCTAATGAATGATGGTGTACTCATCAACCGCTCATACCTCAAAAAATTTGGGATCAAAGTTGCAGAGCTTACTATATTTATGCAAAAGCAGGATAAATAGCTTAAAAGTAAGTAAGCTTAGTTTGTTTAACTGGAATGTTAAAATTCACTGGAGATTAAAGGCTATCATCAAACCAGATAGTTGCTTTTTCAGGGATTGGCCTTTGAACAGGGCCAGGATTGCCAGGAATTTCTGATGGGGGATTTTGTGGAGTTTGTTCCCTATCAAATGAAATTTTATAATTATCATAATATCTAGACATAAAATCCTCTAATTAATTATTATGATTGATTGTATGAAATGGACGTTAAGGAAACCATTCTTTGTGTAAATAGACTTATAAAAATATCATAAAATTGTTTATAAATAATTTTTTATGTAAAAAAAATTATTTAAAGGTTTTGTCCAGATAGTTTATTTATGATTCCTTACATATCTTCTTCCTGAAGCTAGCGCTTCTAAATTAAAAGGAGGACGATATGGATAAAAGCCCGTCTAGAAATGAAAAAGAGAATAATAATTGGTCTGTCATTAGTAATTCTGATTCAGCAAATTCTAATTCTTCACAGTTTTCTCAGAAAAATCTTATTTCAAAAACGAATCCTAATCTTGAAGATAGGCAATATTCTGCTCCTAAATCTAATTCAACGAAATCAGAAAATAAATCTGATAAGTTTGTAACAAAAGAATCATCATCCGGACAAATAAGAGACGAGGCCGAAGAAGATGAAAAATTTTCTCGCTCCTAAAAAGATGCGAGGAATAAGGGCTAGTATTAATATTAGTCTTTTATAGATAGTTTTAAACTATCTTTTCGAGTTTAACAATTAAATGGAGAAAGCTCATGCCTAATAATAACAATCAAAATAACAATAACAGTAATAATAATCAGAAAGAGCAAGGCAATCAACAAAGCCAAGCTCGTCAGAATTCTGAAAATCAAGATCAAAAAAATAAGCAAGACCAAAAAAATGATCAAGATAAGAATTCTCAACAAAAAAATAACAAATCAGATAACCGTTAGTCCGGTTTTTGATCCTGTTATTTATCGGGATAATCGGGAGCAAAGGATGAATTTGCTCCCGATATTTTTAAATTAAAGGAGAATAAAAATGTTAAAGAAACTTACAATAATAGCCCTGATAGCTGTAACAGCTATTATCTCAAACGAAGTTTATGCTAATGATGAAGCTTCAACAATTAAAAGCCTTCCTACTTCAGGAAAAGTTGTGATTACCGGAATAGTTGACAGAGTGTCTGACTCTAATAAATTCATGTTAAAAGACACCGCAGGTAAAACTATAGATGTAAATACTAACAATAAGATTGATGTTGATAAAGGTGACAAAGTTACTGTAACTGGAGATCTTAGCGATGAAGCAATGGGCGTAGGTAAAGAGATCAATAATGCTTTAGTGAAAACTATAGATGCTGATCATGAAGATGAAAATGATTCTTCTGATGAGGATGATAATAATTAATATAATTATCACTAAAATAAGAGAAAGGCTGTGATTTATTCATGGCCTTTTTTTATGCTTGATTCAGAAAATTTTATGTTTGCTTACAGAAAGTATTATACTAATTTTACATATAAAAATGGCGTCTTATTGGGGGATAAGACGCCATACAATAGTGGAGAGTTATAATATATTATTCGTGATCGCCAGTTGTACCTGGTTTGGTAGTTTTAGGAGCTTTACCGTCTTCTAATCTACCTTCATTGCGAAGATCACGGCCTTCTTGCGCTTTTCTTTTAGATTCAGCGCTATCACCATGTTCATAAAGTTCTTCTTTTACGAAACCAGCTGCTTCTTTTGCTTGTCCTTTAATAGTCATAAATAACCTCTTTTAGTTAAACTGCCATCATTGGCATTGATAGTAATTTATATCTACATGCATAAGTTTGCGATTCATAAGATAAGCTTACACATAAACTGCATATAAATATTTAATTATGCTGTTTTCTGCCTTGTATTAGTTTCCCTTAGTTTTCTCATAACACCATCAAGATGACGGTGAAGATCACCAGGTTTGCGTGAAGTTATGAACTGACCACTTTCAACAAGTGCTTCATCAACGAATATTCCGCCTGCTTCTTCAACTTCTTTTTTAATCTCTGGCCAAGCAGCTATCCGGAAGCCTTTTACCAAATCTGCTGATATAAGAATTTGCGCGCCATGGCAGATAGAAGCTATAGGTTTGCTATTTGCAGCGAATCTTTTTACAAAAGATAATACTCTTTCATCCTTACGTAATTTTTCAGGAGCTTTTCCACCTGGTAGATATAGTAAAACATAATCGCTAGCATTAACATCATTAATACTTTTAGTGTTTTTTAGTTCGTATCCATGTTTACCTTTAAATGAACCACCTTCTGGTGTTACCACATCTACATCATAACCTTCTTCATTGAAACGATAATAAGGATAGAAGAATTCAAGGTCTTCAACGTTGTCAGCGGTTATTATAACTATTCTTTCATTCTTTTTAAGTCTTTCAGGAATCATGGCCGGACTATTGATATCGTCGTGATTACCTAGGTTGAATATGTTCATGATACTTTCTCCATTTGTTGAATTGGCGAATTGCCAATCTTTATTATCATCCATCGTAGATAAATAACCTATCTGGCAGCAAGTATAATAAATAAAGAAGTTATAAATTCTTAAGGCTGACTAATAATGCAGCATGGTCTGAATAAGGCTGGGGAATAATTTTAATGCTCATATCTTTTGCAATATTCTTTGAGCATATGCATAGATCAAGTAGCAAAGAACGTTTATGAAAAGTGAAGGTGGGATGTTGTTTATCATTAAGCAATACAAGATCATCTTCTAATAATAATGGAGACAGTTCATCAAGGCCGCTTAGAATATTAAAATCACCAAGGAAAATTACATCCCCTGTCTGGCTAGCGATAAGTTTTTTTATTTCAAATAGCTGGAATTCACGAACTTTTTTACTAAGTGAAAAATGTGAGAAAAATAAAGTAAGATCATCTCTTAATTTAACTTTATAGATGAGTTTTTTAGTACCTTTGTAGAAGTATATCTTTTCGTAAGGAAAATCATGCTTTGATATAAAGGCGTTACTTTTACCTTTTGTCATTGGTAGTTTTCGTAACCAGCTACTCTGACCATATTTATTTTCTATATCAAAATAACGGTATTTTTCATTTAATATTGTTTTAAGCTGGCTGAATTTTCCGTCCGGGAAAGAGCCTTTATCTATTTCAACAAAGCAGCATATATCGGGATCTTCATCCAATATAATTTTATTAAGCTGGGAAAGTATTTTTACCTGTGCATCAGCAGGGCAATATATATGGCGGTGTGCTAGTTTTATATGCTGGTCAATACAGCCATTAATACCTCTTGCGTAACCAATGTTGCTGAATAATATATTCATATGTTCCTTATGCCCTGAAAAGTATTTTAAAGATTCTTGCCATAAATCCTATAGTTTTTTTCCATAACGGAATGCTTTTCCAATGTTCCCAGGTTACTTCAACACAATCTTCAAGGTCATTATTGAATTGTTCCCTCAATTCTGAAATGGCAACTTCATTGGTTGTGATAACATTAGCTTCACGGTTATAAAAGAAGCTTACTACATCCATATTGGTGCTGCCAACAGTCGCCCATTTATCATCTATGACCATGGTTTTACAGTGTATTACTGATTTCTGGTAATGAAAAATCCTTATTCCGGACTTAAGTAGTTTGGGTATGTAAGAAATGCAAACCCAGTCTGCAAGTAATAAGTCTGATCTTTCAGGTACTATAATTTTAACTTCTACGCCACATTTGCTGGCAAGTTTTAATATGTCAAAGAACTGTTTGTTAGGTAAGAAAAATAAGGTTGTTATGTAAATGTATTTTTGCGCTTGGCGTATTCTATTAACCAACTCATTATAAATATCATAGGCAGCAGCCAAAGGCCAGTTTTGGAGATAATAGAAATTGCCGGAAATTTTTTCTTGCCTGTAAATGAAAAAATTCCTAAAGAAGTATCTTTTTTCAATTACGTCAAAGGCTTCCCTGACATCAGATATTATTGGTCCGGTAAGGCGTATTTGTGTATCACGCCAACCGCGCATTCTTTCGGCTATACAGACACCACCTGTATAGACAACATCAGAATCTATCAATAATGTTTTAGTGTGAATTCTTGGGAACCAGCGCCAAGGAGTTAAAATACGCCAGAAGCTGAGGGGGTTGTAGAAATAAAAATAGCCTCCTGCCTCCCGTAATTCTCTAACTAAAGGTGATTTGTATAGCCGTAAACTTCCGAACCTGTCGCATATCACTATAACTTTAACTCCGGAGAGAGCTTTTCTGATAAAAAGCTCCATAAATTTTTGCCCAAGAATATCATTCTCTAGAATGTATTGTTCTAACTCAATGGAAATTTTTGCTGTTTCGCAATCATTATACATTGCGTCCCATGCTTCAGCTGAAGTCAGGAAAAATTTCCACGTATATCTGCTATCAGTTGTCACTTGGGTATTTATTAATGGTCATTTAATGTATATCCCCGATAACGCCCAAATTATATATAATGATAAGTATCTGGTTTATAAAAATAACATAAAGCCTAAGTCCGGAAATTTATCAGATTTTTATAAGTTTGGCTTATGTAGATACAGAGAATTGATTAGGTATAAAACATAATGATCCCTAGGTACAAACCAAGGGTTATTTTATGCAGAACGCACAGGTCCAGACGAAAACAGTTGAGGATAACGTAGAACAGCTAAAAAATGTTCTTACTGAACTCAATGATACATATAGCACTTATATTGACCAGGAAAACCTGAAGCTGGAAATAAAATTCCTTTTAAAGTGGTTAGAAAACTATTCAAACGGTAGTGGTGAAGACAAAAAGAAGGTTCAGAAGAACGGACTACTATTACTTGATAATATACATGAGAAATTTGCGCAGGCCTCAAAAGAAATAATGAGGATAGATGCTGAAAGCCCTACAAGCGCTGAAAACCATACAGGAGGTAAAAGCCACAAACTAAACCGTGCAGGAGACCTTGCACTTCAGGCTAAAAAGCTTTTGATAGAGCTTTTTGAAAAAGAATTCTTACTAAAAAACTAATCTAACAAGGGAGATAATATGGCTAACAAAGTATCTAATTATTTAAAAAATAACTACATTATAGTGATAGTTATTTTACTAGTTGCGGTGATATTCATTTATGAGTCAGACCGCAGGAACGAACCTTCGGAAAGAGTTGAACGTGCAGTTGAAGACTTTTCTGATGGTGTTGAAGATGCTGCCGATGAACTTAAACCTAATAGAAGTTTAGGTGAAAAAGTTGGCGACAAGATCGAAGATATCGGAGACGATATTAAAGATTCTGCAGATTAATAATTAACAATGTAAATGGAGGATATATGAAAAGTGTATTATTATGGTTAATTGGTATTCCAATTCCACTTATCATTCTTTACAATATATTTTTCTAATATCTGGAAAATATTTATAATAAAAAAGGCCTGTAATTACAGGCCTTTTCTTTTTGTTTAATAATCATTTAGATTATTTTTTCTTACGCCAAGCAGGGTCACCTAAATTAACATCTTCTGCATCAGTTAAACCACCGGCAGCAGCACCGACACCTGCACCAACCAATGCACCTGTAACAGGGCTTCCACCTGTAACGGCTGAACCAACTGCACCTACACCTGCACCTATACCAGCACCACTCCAAGCCCTATCTCTTCTGTCTGTTCCGCAGGATATTATTAATAATGAGATCATAATGATCAGTGTTTTGTTTTTCATAAAGCTCCTTTTATTAGGTTGGTTAGCAATTTATGTTAGTTGATGCAAAAGCGTATATGAATACTGAATAGTTATTAATTTATAAATATATCATAAAATTACCAGACCCTTGGAGAGCCTGTATCAATATGAACAAAACCATCTGAAGGATAATATCCAACACCACCGACCCCGAAACCAAGTGCTGCATCGTGAATGGTTTTTAGTGGAATGTTTTTCATAGAAATATCAACGGCTTTGCCGGTACTGTGCATGCTTTTAGATGCTACCCTTTTTCCAAGGGATTTCATTGCGTCATTTGTTTTTTCTGATCTGTAGGCCGAAACAATTGTTATTGGCCCATCATACTTTACTTTCTTCGCTAGATTTGCCGCTAGCATTATTAGTTCAGGATCTATTTTGATAATTTCACCAGTTCTACGATCACGGAGGAATTTATTTATTTTTACCAATGCCGTTTCAATATAAACACCTTTTTCCCAGAAAACTATATTAAGACTTTCTCTGGTATTTATATTGTATAAATTAATTGCTCTTGAATTTTCCTCAATATTTGAAATCTCCTGAATTAGATTTTTAGGTTTTACTTCAGGCAGGGGTAAGGGAAGAGTTCTTAAATCATCTGGTGGGCCTTGTTCGGGAGCTTCACTTTCAGGCGTAACATATATGGGTTTAAAAATGACTATATCATTATAATATTTATCTGAAGCATCTAAAAATGGAGGCTTTGGGACTATTTCTATAGCAACTGAATCAGTTATAAGAAAAAAATTGATCAATAATATAAAGAGAATACCTATAGTTTTATTTTTTATAGGGATATTCATTCTAAATTATTTATAGCAAGATTTGTGTATTTTGTATTTTTATTAGCAGCATGAAGCTGGGTATATAATTTACTATCTTCATTATAAATATCACCAAGGAAGCTTGCATTACCTTTTGCATCTGCAAAGGCAGTTAAATAGGTAACATATACAGGTATTTCTTTATTAAGGGCATAAAATTCAGAAACTTCACTGTTTTCCTGAGAATTTAATTTTGCGCTTATATCACTTGAATCAAGTTTTGAATTATCATTTAAAACAAAATTTGTAAGTTTTTCTATTTCTTTAACTCTTACACAACCTGAGCTATAAGCCCTTTTAGTTTTATCAAATAAGAACTGGAAAGGGGTTCCATGCATATAGACCGCATAAGAATTTGTCAGATCAAATCTTATCTTGCCAAGTAGATTATTATTTCCAGGAAGTTGCCTTATCCTATACGGAGGGAAATTATCAGGATTCAGATTAGCTATTTCGTGTTCATTTAATTCAACTCTTTCGTAATGACCTTCACTATATTTCTCAAAAATATAGCCTTCTTTCCAAACTATAGATGGGTCAGCCTTGATGCGAGGTATAACATAGGTTCTAAGTATCCTGTCAGTTGGCGTCCAATCAGGATTGAACTTTGCGGAAGAGATTGATCCTAGGAAACTCGGAGTTTTTGTTTCTGTCTGGCCAACAATTATAGGAGTTGAAAATACTTCTGCTCCATTTTCATAAGCCGTAGCAGTGAACCTTGCTATATTAACAACTATATATTTATCTGCGGTTTTTAGTTTTTCATCAGCCCATCTAAGTCTCTCCATGGAGAGTTTTATCTTATTTATCTTTTCATCTTTTGAAAGATATAAGGCTTTATAAGTTTCATAACCTATGTTTCCGTCTTGATCTAATGCGTTGTGTCTTTGAAACTTTTCTACAGCCTGTTTGAGATTATAATCATATCTATGCATATTATTCTGGCTGCCTATAACAATGCCGTGATAACCTAAGTTAGTTAGCCTTTTTCTAATGGAAGATATTCTGTTATCAATGATCCCTGGTCTTAAAACATCATCTTTACCAAAAGCTAGGGGTTTATCATCGTCGTTGAGATCTTTAGTTTTATTCAGGATGTTTTTAAGGTTTTTATATTCAAGGCTTTGTGGTGCAAGCATACCGAGTGCACGTTCGGTATCTGCTGAATTAACGAGGGTTTTAAATTCTTCTTTTAACGTTGCAACAATATTGCTGGAATCATTTATATTTTTATTAGCCCTGCCAAATTTTATGTCCCTTATGAATTTTAAAACCACACTGGTTTTTTGCATATCACTTAAAGCTATATCTTCATCATCAGTGCCGCTTTCAGTATCAATAGCATAATCACTTGGTTCCATTCCTTCTTCAGAGGCTGTATTTTTTATTTTGCCAAGAAAGGCTGTGAAGTTAATATTTGTCCAGAAAGGTTTGTGTAGGTTCTCATTATATAATTCTTTGGCAGCCATTTCCTCTTCAATTGAGCGGAAATTGTAGTTTTCAATATTTGATTTTATCAATCTAGCTATTTCAACTTCATTACCGGCCTTAGATGAAATAACAAAAAAGATAACTGAGATGAGTAAAACTGAAATAAATATAATTCTATTCATAAAATTTCCCTATTAGATTATATGTTCATAATCTTGTGAATCAGGTAAAATGTCTGTCTGGAATAGTTTATATCTTATAAAAAGGTCATAAAAAAGCCCGCTAAATAATTTAACGGGCTTTTAATTGTTTATCAGTTTTTTAAACAATAGGCGGTGATCTTCTATCTATAAGGCCGAATACAAGTGATACTACGAAAAGTACCACGAAGAGCCAGAATAGAAGAACTGCAATATCAGCAGATGCAGCGGCTATACCGCCAAACCCAAATATACCTGCCAACACTGCTATTAGGAAAAACATTAATGCCATTCTTAACATAAATACTCCATCAGTTGGTTGTTAATAATTAAAAGTTAGCACTTAATTTTATTATCTTACTAGCTTTGATCTCTTCGCCAGCGCCGAGAGCTTCGCTTTGGATCACACCTATAACTTTTACAGAATCACCTTCTTTTATTTTGAGGTCATTTTTAGTGTGAACATCAATAGTTTCACCAGAACTATCTTTAAGGATAAATCTGTTATCACCATCAACATCCGAAACTATTCCAGATATTTCGACGTTACCTTTTTCAGGTAGATTCTCTATTAAGCCTGATCTGTCAGAATATTCAGAATCATTTGCTTTGTCTGAGTTATCAGAGGATGCATTGAATGACAGGTCATGGCCTCTTGTTGAATCAAGATCCAGACCAGCATGGCTGATATTAGCATTGATTACCTGTTTGCCGATACCTGCAAATTCTGAATCTAAAGTGCCATTAATAGTAACGGTCTGGCCGGTTTTAACATCTGCCACATCATTAGTATTAACGTCAATAGTTGAACCTGCGCTATCTTCTAATATGAATTTTTTACTACCTTCAAGTTTCCTAACTACGCCAGAAATAGTTACTTCACCTTTTTTAGGAAGGTTAGAAATTAAAGTTGAATCAGCATTTAAACTTAAGCCTAAGCCAAGATTTTTACTTTCAGCAAAAGATTCTGCCGAAAAAGAAATTATTGCTGCGGTAGTTAATATAGCCAGTTTTTTTAGGCTTACTTTAGGGTTATTTAACATGGTACCTCCAATTATATTAATAAGTATCTGGGTTCAGTAATAAATAATTTAAATGTTAGGCTCTAATTTCTCTATTCGTAGAAGGTGAATGAAATATAAATTGGATATAAAAAAGCCCGGCAAAATGCCAGGCTTTTAAAAATGAGGGATATAGGATCAATTTATTTCCTAAAACCTTTTAAGAATTCACTAACTATTTCATCAACATTAATATTTTCAATTGAAATATTTAAGCGATTTGTCTCAAGGTCTTTTTTGATCTTTAACGCTTCTTTTTCTTTACTACTTATTATTGTAAGAACAATAATAAGAACAAAAGTGAGCAACGTTGTTATAAGTATTAGTTTTATGTTTAATGGGGAAAAGCCGCTTTCTTCCAGAATAGTATATGCGATATCTCCCAACAGGTAGAATATAAAGCCGCATATAACCGATATAAGATTAGAAAAGGTGATAAGTAATATCAACCTTTTCTCTACGGAAAGTAGGCCGGAACGAATCATTCCAGCCGTACATTTCTTTATTTCATCAAGAAGGTACATTTATTGTTTCCCTTTAATTACTCTAAACTTACTTTTTAAAGATCAATGCAAGAACTGCACCAGCGCCAAAAGCAAGGGCTGCACTTTTAAAAGGATTACTAGCGATTTTGTCGCTGTATTCTTCTTTAGTTTCCTGATAAGTTTTTTTGCTGTTATCAAGAACTTCTCTTACAGTTTCACCAGAAGATTTAGCGATATCTTTAATGTACTGATTGATTGAAGTAACACCTAGTGCTTCCTGCGCTGCTTCTTTAGCGTGAGATTTAATTATTGATTTTAACTCTGAAACATTGTTCCTGAGTTCTTTTATTTCTTTATCTACATTTGTCATACCCATAAAGCTCCTTAGTTTGGTTAGTTTAATAATAAATTTTGCCTCTTGGCATTTATGATATTCGTTTAAAATGGATTAATTAGCTATGTGTAGGAGAGAGTAGAATATAAAGAACCTATAAGTTTTAAATTATTATAAGGTTTTATATAATTATAGATAGTATTTAAATAAAAATAAGGCCGCAAAAGCGGCCCTATTATATGAATTTGTGAGGAAATATTAGTTTGCAGCATCTCTAACTGCATTCCCACCTTTCTGCATATCTTCGCCAACGCCGTCAACAGTGCTGCAAGAAGCAAGTAAAAGTAATAAAGCAAAAGCAGGAAGTAATTTTAATTTAGCTATAGTCATCTTATTCTCCAAAGTTTGTTAATTATTAAAGGGTAGTAGGATAGTATTTTTTGACCGTATATGATTTTTAATGAACTGTATATGAATCAAAGCTAATATCTTCTATACTAATAGTATGATTGATAATTGCATTTTTTAGCTCCAGAGTGTCCATCCCTCCAAGAACCTCTTCTACTTCTTTAAGTGTAGGTATAGAGTATGGCGCATATTCTCTCTTTATCATGGTTCCTCCTGATTGTTATATCCAAGAATTACATTTCTGTCCGTAAATTAACTATTGTTAGATATGAGAACTATAATAAAGGATGCATAAATCAGAGAATATGAGCTTGGTTCAATTACTTATGGAAAATTTATACCATAAGCATATTATTATGTGTGGAACCAAACAAAGAAGAGGCACATAATGAACCAGATTAAGAATAAAATATTATTTATTGAAGACGAATTACCAATAAGGAAGCTATTGACAATTACTCTCGAAGGGCACGGATTTAAGCCTATTGATGCTGAAACTGGCCAGATGGGTGTTAGAATGGTAGCTTCAGTTAAGCCTGATCTAGTATTACTTGATCTTGGATTACCTGATATTGATGGTACTGAAGCTATAAAACTAATAAGGGAATGGTCGCAGGTTCCTATAATAGTTTGTTCTGTGAGAAGTGATGACAGTGATGTTATCAAATCACTTGAACTTGGCGCTGATGATTATATCACAAAACCTTTTAACCCTGATATTCTTATCGCAAGGATAAAATCCAACCTTCGTAAGGCAGCAACTCAGGAAGCAGGTGAGCCTGAATTATCTAATGGCAATATACGTATGGACCTTGTGCGCCATGAAGTATTCATAAATGATAAGAAGGAAGTATTAACACCTAAGGAATATGAGTTACTTAGATATTTTATGCTTAATAGGGGTAAAATGCTTACTCATAAGCAATTGCTTAAAGATATCTGGGGCCCGGCACATGGTGACGACATACAATATTTGCGTGTATATGTTAGCCAGCTTAGAGAAAAAATTGAACAGGCAGACCCATCTATTAGTTATATTGTTACAGAGCCTGGAATCGGTTACCGTATGGAAATCGGTGAAGTTCCACAAAAGAAGATCGCTTAATATAGAAAAAGAGTGGGTGAACTAGTGAATTGATTTAACTCTGAGTTTAGTATCAATTATATCCAGCAGTTCATCCATCATAAATGGTTTAGATATATAGCCATCCACACCTAATAAATTTGCCTTATTTACTGTGCTATGATCTTTTCTTACTGAAAGAATCACTACAACCGGTATATGTTTATTATCATCAGCACTTTTTAATTCCGGCAGAATATCAAGGCCATCCCTATCAGGTAAACCAAGATCTAATACAACAAGGTCAGGCTGCATAGAATTACATAATTCAATTCCTTCAGCAGCGTTAGAGGCCTCATAAAGTGTTGCTCCCTGTGCCTCTAGCGCGATCCTTAAGAAAGTTCGGATGGAATCAGTATCATCAATAACCAGGATCTTTTTATTTTTTAATGGCATATAAATATATTTTAAGCGACTTTTAAATTATCAGCTTTTCTCCAATTGGGAAGTATTAGTGTAAAAACGGCGCCTCCTTCAGGGTTTTTCCCGGCAAAAACCTTGCCACCATGTGCCTCCATTACCGCTTTACATATTGCAAGGCCTAAGCCAGTCCCTGCAACTTTAGTGTCCTGTTTTCTTATTCTGGTATATTTATCGAAGATCTTTTCAAGTTGGTCTTCAGGTATACCTGCGCCAGTATCACTTATTTTCATTATGAAATTAGTACCTTCAGTTAACCAGAAGATATTAATATCTGTACCAGGGGTAGTATATTTTACAGCATTATCTAATAGGTTTTGCAGAACTTGCGTCATCATCATCTGGTCTATAAAGATTTCTGTATCATCAGCGGGGTTTATAATTACGTTATGATTTTGAAGGCGTTCTTTAAGAACTTTTTTTACATCATGGATTAATTCATTTGGGGCGATCCAGTTTTGTTTTAATTCAACCTGACCGCTTTCAATTCGTGTCATATCAAGAATATTAGTAATAAAGCTATCCAGACGTTGTGCCTCTTCCAGAGCAGTGCTTATAAGAGTTTCGCGTTGTTCTTTTGTTAGAATATCCTGAATGCTACGGTAAACACTTAATGAGCCGATAACAGAAGCTAATGGAGTTTTAAGGTCATGCGATACGCTTGATAAAAGCATGGCGCGGAGTTTCTCTTTTTCCGCTAAGATTTTACTGTCTTCAGCAACCTGACCTAATTCCAGCTTTTCTAATATAAGCGCAGATTGACTTGAAATATCACCGAGTAACTGGCCAAAAAAACTATCAAGGTTAACTGATCTTGTAATATACGCTCCAAGCACACCAATCTCATTTTCTGGTGTAGATAATGGTTCAAAGCGCCATGAACATCCTGAGCTGGAGAGTGAACCAACGCCAGTTGCCTTTTTTTCCTCCCAGCAAATTTTTAATGCTTCCGCATCTGCTTCGGAAAGCTGCGGAGTTTCATCTATAGGGTTTTCTAACAAAGAATTATTAAGTTGGGCAGGACGGAAGAAACAAACGTTTGTTCCAAGAAGTCTTGATATTTCATCACTTAATATTTTGATGACATCAGTAATATTTTTTTTGTTAAGAGTTACTTTATGTATCTTAAGTAAGGATTGCAGCCTGTCAGCCCTGCGCGAGAAAGATTTTCGTATATTAATTTCTTGATTACCAAATAATGATATAACTATTGCAGCGATCAAAAATAATGCCAGGTTGGCAAAATCAGCGGTATCATCATATATAAATTCCAGATGAGGAGATATATACATTAAATTTACCGCAAAAAAGCTCGTTACTGAAGCGATAATACCTGCGGTAAATCCATAACGACTTGCTACAAAGGTGCAGGCTATAATATAAAATAAAGGTTTGTTACGATTGTGGGTTCCTATAGCTTCAGGTGATATATAATTCATTAACTCAACGCACAATGTGGCAAAGACAACAGCTAATACACCAATAAATGTTTTTTTCAGCACTGTTATAACTGCAGGTAGAAATTTTTTGCCTTGTATAACATCCAGTCCTAAGGGAATTCTTACTACCTTAATATGCTTGTCTAATTTTCTCTTTAATTTATAGCTGAGAGGGATATCAAATAGCGAAAACCATATGGAATCCTTTTCTTCTCCTAGAAATATAGCAGAAATTTTTACACCCTGTTCTTTTCTGGC
>JANPLD010000029.1:0-44742 GCA_031426355.1 Alphaproteobacteria bacterium
GAGAATATCCTGACGAAAATGGTTTCTATGGTAACGAAGGAATGGATGAACTTACACCCGAACAACCTGTAACCGGTAGTGGTGGCAACTCGTTAACTAATGAAACCCCTGTAACTAATCCAATAGCTGAAGATCCCTTAGTTGATGCTACCCATCCACCTGCAGAGGTAGTATTACACTTTACAAACAGCCGCCTTACTATTGACGGCACAGTGATAAACCTGACCAACGAACAGATGGAACAGCTTTTGACAGAAGTTCCGGTTTACACAGGAACAAAATGGGTCTCAGGCTTTAATGTAAATCATAATTACCTGAATGAATTCCTTCCAAACGCAGATTTCACCGGCAGGATATCAATAGATTTCCAGTTTGAAAGCTATCTGCACACTAACCATTCAACCGGCATAGGATTCAATTTGCAGGACGGTGCAATGGGCTGTTTCCCTTACCTTAAAGATTACATTGATATTGACACGATAGCTGTAACTGACGGGTATAAGGCAACGCATGATGTATTAAATTATTCGGGTAACTGGCAGTCACTCAGTTCTGTAGGTGACCATTTCACTTTTGATCCAACCGGAAATGATATAACCAATACTACAATAACAGGAATAGGAGCTATAAAAATCAATGATATGAATGTCAGCCTCAATGCAAATTCTGACTATAATTTCAGCGATCATTTATTTACATTAACTGAAGCCGGGCTGGAAAAACTTCTCCACCAATATGATATCGCTACCGATATTTCCACCGGTGAACATATTGAAATAGATATACAGTATATGGCTACGAGCAACCTTGCGGGAAGTGGAAGCGGCCATATAATTTACCAGTTTGACGTTAATGAGGTTCCTCAGGATTCAGTATCTTAATATTTGATACTACCCACCAGATGATTTTACCTTAAGGGTGCAGACAGGATTATTGTATGTAAGGTTATAAGCTCCTAATACTGCGGTGCAATCAGTTGCGCCAACAGCATCATCAGTGAAGGTTCCGGTAGCTGAAGTATAAATACTCACAGCTTTTACAATACCTGTATTAGGCCTGCCATCATCCATTTTGGAATCAAGGCCGAATGCATCTTCAGGAACAAATTGATCGCCCATTATGCTTGCTCCCTCAAGACCGCCCAAACCGCTAAAAGTCCAGCCATTATTAGGGCTCACACCTAAAACCCATTGCAGCCCCTGCCCTGATGATGCAGCAACAATGCCATGACCGACAGATAACTCTGGGAAATTTACACCCGCCACATTGCCACAAGTATCTTCATCACAATTATCTGTCTGGTGATATCCACCTTTTACCAAAAGTGTATTTGCAAGATGCACCCAGAAATTGGCGATCTCACCCGAATAAAATTCTATGTAAGCAATGCAAGTACTTCCCTCAAGCGTTCCATTACCGTTACCGTCACCATCAGCACCATCAGCATCAACATCACAATCAGTATGAGCGGTATTGTCCCCTGCCGCACCGCAAGTTGTATCAGCCGGGCAGTTCACACCATAAGCTGCGCCCCTTCTGATATCACCAGGCAATTCATTATATTTTAACCTAAATGTAGTAACAGCCGCTTCGAACGACCTGATATCGGAAATAACGCTTCTGAGCCTAGCCTGATGTATAAGCTCCTGCCCTTGCAGAACCCCACCGACCAATAAACCTACGATCACCAGCACAATAGCAAGCTCTACTAAGGTAAAAGCGGATAAATTATTTTTGGGCTTCAGCATCATTTTCTATAGCTCCAAACAAAAAACTCCATCAAAGATGGAGTTAATTGAGTAGATTGATTATATCACAAAACCGGAAATAAATCAGTCAAAAAATCTGTACGATTTACGTGAACGACGGGTAGACTCTTCCCTCTTACGAAGCTTTTTCTCAGAAGGTTTCTCATAGTACCTGCGCTGCTTAACTTCTTTGAACAGGCCTTCCTTCTGGAGTTTTTTCTTGAGTGTGCGGAGAGCAGCCTCAACATTGTTATCTCTTACGTTTACTTGTACCAAGCTAATTACCCTTAATTGTAAATTGTTAGGACAGCATTTCTAGCCACTTTTTATTTGTTGTCAACACACATGATGTATTGAATTTTAGATATTTTTTAGTAAGATAATTTATATATGAGCATTGAATCCGAAAAATCACTACTCAGAGAGAAATTCATCGAAAACCTGCCGTTTGAGGGCTGGAGCCCCAGTACGCTTGAAAGGGCCTCCCGTGAACTGGGCTTCGCAAAAGGTTATTCAGAAGTGCTTTACCCTGCCGGCTTCAAGGAGTTTTCAAAGGAATTTGCCGATATCTGCAATAAAGAAGCGATTAAAAAAGCTAAGGAAAACGGCCTTGATAGTATGAGAGTTTCCCAGAAAGCTGAAGAACTTATATATCAGAAGGTTCGCATTTATCATACTAAACTCCGCACTAAGGAAGGTTTTAAGAAGCTTATAGCATATTCCATATTCCCTAACTCCGCCGTTACAACAGTTCGGAATATATTCAGCTTCTCCAGCGAAGCATGGTATGAAATGGGCGATAAATCGACTGATTTCTCATATTATACACGCCGCGCAAGTTTTTCAGCTATTTACACTAAATCAGCGTTATATAGTCTTGACGATGACTCACAAAATCTTGATAAAACAAGAAATTACATTAAAAAGTCTATTGACGGATTGATGAAATTCCATAAATTAAAGAATAACTTATACCAATATATAAACAAATTTGGCTTGAGACCCAGAAAAGCTCTATAATCAAAAGCCTTATAATAACGGAAATTATGTCAAAAACCCTTACACGTGCAGATATAGCTGAAGCAGTACAGAAATCCCTCGGGTTTTCCTTCTCTGAATCAGTTGAACTGGTTGATTCCATCGTAGATGAGCTTTGCAGCTCTATCGAGAGGAATGGCACACTTAAGGTCTCTTCATTCGGCACATTTAACGTGAACAGCAAACGCCAGAGAATAGGCAGAAACCCAAAAACTAAGCAGGAAGCTGTTATCTCTCCAAGAAAAGTTGTGAGCTTCTACGCTTCCAATATCCTCAATGATAAACTGAACGGAATTTAATTTAATTTCCTAAAGTAATCACTTCTTAATCTTTCCTTAACGTTTCGTTAACACTAGTATGTTATGATCGGTCACTAGAAGGAATTTCTATGACAGCAAAAACCTATCAGGATACACAAGCGGAACTAAGAGTCTTATTAAATAAGCTCTACTCTGCTATGGATGATGCAAGCCCATTGCGTGAATGGTTGATAGCGGAGCTTACAATATTAGTTCTTAAAAAAGAGATAGAATTACAAAGGGAATCAGAGGAAGAAGTAAGGGAAAGCCTGAATGAACTAATTACGAATGCACCTGAATATAAATTCTACCAACATGTAACTGAAAGCCTTCAGAATCATTCTAACTGGATAATTAGGAACATCTTTGATGACAAATCGGGCTTTAAACAAACTGTCTTCCCAGAAAAAGATTCAGAAGGCAGAAACAGGGATGAGCAAGCAGTTAAATGGACAGAAGACAGAACTAAAAATGCCGAAGTTGTACTTACCGGATTCATGGAAAATAAAGGTGAGTTCGAGAAAATACTGACGCAGATAGGTGATAAATATGGCAAGGAAGAAGCACTTATATTAATAAGCACCGCCTTTGATTCCGCCCTCACCTGCCAGCAAAGCGACCTTGTTACTATGAAGGAAGATATCCTGAAAAATAAAGATAAAATGACTCAGGAAGAAATATATAAAAAATTCGCTGAGATAACCACGCAGCTTGATAAAAACGTGCAAGCCGACCTTACGCAGGAACTAGAATATACATTAGTTCATGATGTCACTGTAAAAAAAGCCGGGGAGAACCTGCGAAAAAGTGATAAATGGAATCAGCTGATAAGTGAAGCTGCCTGCATAGAATACACAGTTGATGGTAATGGCAATTCAATTTGCCTGAAACCTGAAGAAGCAGAAAAACTCCTATGCTTCATAGTTGATGGTAGAATGGTATGCACCGCACCAAAAGGCCAGGATGCAACTCTCGAGAACAAATTAGAATATGCCGCAAGTATGCTGGGCGATGTAAATTTCGTAGCTGATGCCATAAGGTCAGAACTTTCCAACATTAATTGCAGTGAGAAAAAGAATGCTTATTTATTTTCAGCAGGACTCAGGAATGTAGATTTTAAATTTAAGAATGTTTCGGTAAAAACAGCTGAGCCGTCTCTAAATGAAAATATAATTTTATCTGATTTTCAGGAAAACGATTTATCATCCGATACAATAACTCCACTGTCTCAATCAGTAAAAACCATACCTGTTACATCACAAATGGTAACAAGAAAAACGGCACCACAAAACTTAAATAATGCTCAACCCTACCCTATTCCAAAAGACCTTCCTGAAAAAAATCAATATGGTTTCCTTGTAAAAGCAGTTACAGATATGGCAGCAGATGGAAGTTTTGCAGGCAATGAAGACCTTATAAAAACCCTCGCAAAAAACCTTGAGGCAGCGGGAGTACAATTGACAAAACATAATGGAGTTTTAACAGAAGTCAGAGTATATGAACAACCTAATAATAAAAAAATAGAAGGTCATTCAAAAAATATATCGCTAAACAAATGACAGATAAAACTTATCACGATATCCAGCGGGAATTAAATATACTCATAAGCAGCCTTAACGCTGCAATGGATGATAACTGCTCTAAAAAAGAAGGCCTTATTACAGAACTTACAGACCTTATCTTTGATAAACAGATAGAAGCTCAAATTGAATATGAAGAGGAATTAAGGGAAAATCTTGCAAAACCAAAAGATTCAATACCTGAAAAACTTGGAGAATGCCTGGCTGTAATCTTGAAAGAATATTACCACTGGGCACTAGACCATCTTGAACCTGAATTTATACCTCTGAATAGCCAGGATATAGCCACAACAAATATAACCGCAAATTATCGCCATTAGCTCAATTAAATCAAAGAGATATAAGATTTTAAAGAAAATCATAAACCTTTAATCAATTTTTAACCTTTTTGTGCTATCATACTAATATAAAATTCTAATTACCGACTTATGTTCATAGAAATAGGACACCAACAGCAGATGCAGGCGCCTCTAGACGCAAAACAAGAAGCTATTGCTGAGCAATTATTTAATTCGAATGAATTCCAAGAAGCCAGTTTAAAGCATCCTACTATGAAAGCTGGGCTAAGACTTGTTGCTAATGGAATAGCTTCTAAATATGATCCAGCAATGTCTGTAGATGATTTTTTTAATACAGAGGTTACTAAATCCTTAGAAATACTGACAAAAAATAGTACCTCTCCTTCACCTCTTGTAGATAAAAAAAATAAGTTAATCACATTGGGAGTTGATGATACAAATGCAGGAATACTTGCCGCCTCAAACTCTAATGACTTTCCCACTTTAGCCAAACCAAATTTTACAGGCGATATTGCCGCTATTAAAAACACCGATGTATTTCTTGAGGATTCAAAGCCAGTTTTTGTACAAAACACATCTCAGATAGACAAGCTTGCAATTGTAGCGCTGGAGCAAATTAAACTTAACTTTCAGGAGTTTACAAAAGAAGAAGTTGGCGCTGGAAAGAAAATAGTAAATAAAAAACTGAATCAGTATTTTGACCTCATATCAACAGATCTAAAATCAAAAGTTACTAATTATTCTAAATTTGCTGATGGGAAAATTACCGAACAGGATTTTAAAGATTTCTTTTCTGATAATTTTTCCTTTTTGAATTCGGAAGATGATTTCAAAACTTATATAGCCGCAGTTTCAGGAAAACCTGAGCTTGTAAACGATAAAAACCTTACAAAAATCACCCATGAATTTTTTACTAATAAAAATGGGGAATATATTAATTCTACTAAAGAAGCATTTTACGGTCTTATTAATGAAGAAATAACTAATATAAAAACCAGCGCGCCTTCTACTTTAGATCAAAAAAGCACAGAAATAACTGGGGAAATATCTACTAACAATTCCAACATAGGTGAACCTAGTGGTATTGCTAATATGCTTGAAGGACTAACAACTAATTTTCCTCAACTAAAAGGACTTTTAGAAATGATCCAAGGACTTTTAGAATCATTTGGTTTATTTGGAGCAGGAAAAAAGGATAAAGAAGAAACCACTAAATCTGTTGAAAAGCCTACTACGACAGACAACACTCCACCACTTTTACAACAAGTTACTACACCTGATATGGGACAAGTGCTAAGCTTAAGTGGAATGGATCCTAGCCAATTTAATGTAGGAAGCTCATATAATAATGTTTATACTGGAAATTCAGGACAACTCTCAGCAGGAACAGGAGTAAACGGGGCAGCAGTTAAAACTGCGGCAGTTGCCGGAGTTCCAGGACAATAATCTTACCTCACCACCCTCTTATACCTATTACCAAGCCTTGTGAGTATCTCATAACCGATTGTTTGCGCGCGGCAGGCAAGTTCATCCGCGGTAATGTTCTGGCCAAGCAATTCTATTTCGCTGCCAACATTTATCTCATTTTCAGGAACCGAGGAAATATCCCAGATGGTCATATCCATTGATACTCGGCCAAGCAGCGGTAGTTTATGGCCTTTGTAGAATGCGTAGGAATTACCGGTTAAGATACGTGAGTAACCATCTGCATATCCAAGCGGGGTAACTGCAATACGCATCCCCTTCTCTGCTTTTGAGGCTCCGCAATAACCAATTACGCCTTCATCTTTTATTTTCCTGATCTGTAAAATTTTGGCCTTAAGCGTTACAACAGTTTCTGATTTGAACAGACCTGAAAGCCCTGACACGCCATACAAATAAGAACCCGGTCGCACCATATCGAAATGATATTTACTGCTAGTTAATATCCCGCGTGAATTCGCAAATGAAACCGGAATTTGCGGGAATAATTTCTGAACATCCTTCAGCCTTTCGAGTTGCAACTTATTAAGCTCATGATCTTCAACCGTGATGCATGAAAAATGACTCATTATATATTTTACATCAATATTCTTGAGGAACTTGGAATTCTTAACTTCCTTCGCATTCGGATAACAAAAACCCAGACGATTCATTCCTGTATCAAAATGTAAAACTGCGTTTTGAGTTGTATTTTTTTCCTTGGCATAATTACTAAGAACTTCCAGCTGGTAAAAATCATTGATAACAGGCGTAAGGTTAGAATTTGCAAACTCACCCTCCTCACCCTTTTTGATACCATGGAAAACATAAATATTCGGCATGCCACAATTTTCAAATAATTTCCTGAGCTGTACACCTTCATCAAGGGTCGCTACAAAAAAATCATTACAGTCATTTTTTAGCAGGACAGGAGCAACATCTGCAACACCAAGCCCGTAACAATTGGCCTTAACTACGGCCGCGCAAATTGCTGTCGGGGCAAGATCCCTAAGCCTGTTGTAATTGGAAACTACCGCGCCTAGATCTATGTTAAGTGTTATGTCGGAGTAAGTATTCATATAGTTTTGCTATAGATGTAAAATCTGTATAAATCAAAGATGAAAAATAAAAATTTTAATTTGAATGGTTGGCAAAAAAAATAAGAAACGGTTCTCCAAGCGCCACTACGCAGCCTTTACAACGGGAATTATCGTACTTGCCATAGCAGGGCTTGCCTTTTTTTGGCAATCTGTTTCATATCAAGGGTATTCCAGCCGAAAGATCATAACTCTACTCAAATCAAAAGGTATAAATGTAACTAAACTTGAAGTTGATAAGATAAATAATTCAGGGATCAAACTCTCAAATATTCAGATCGGTGAAGAGCAACAATTAAACCTGAAAAACTTGCAGGCCGAATATGATCTCGCCAAACTTGCGAAAGGAAAATTAAAAAGTCTGGAAGCAAAAGATATTGAAATTAATATTTATAAGAAAGACGGCAAATTTCTCATTGGTGGATTAGAGAATCTACAAACCACAACTGAACCGGGCACCGAAACCAAAATCCCGACAGATAATAAGAAACTGAAAAAACTTTTACCAGATGAGATAACAGTAAAAGACATTAATATATCAGCTAAGAATGATGTATTTGAATTATCATTTCCAATGGATATCGACTTTAAATTTACTCCAAGTGCTACATTAAATATTGATAGCAAAGGTATGAATTTAAAGGCGAATAAATATAAGTTGTCAACAGGTGATATTAATTTAAAAGCTAACTTGATCAATAATAAATGGCAGGGCACAATTGAAATTTCTAAAATCAAAGTTGAAGGAATACCTTATGATCTGCCACTACTTTCTATGAAGATGGGTTTTACAATATCGGAAGATAATATTATCGCCTCTGCAGTTTTGAACGACAAAAAGAATACTGTTAAACTGGATGCATATCTGGCTTTACCAGTTGCAAACCCGACCGCAGGAAATATCAATATAAAGCAGGTTCAATTCCCTTATGGCGGCGGGATGATCTCATCAAAATCAGTCAAACTTGCACTTGATATGAAATCACCGATATCTGCAAAGATCAATTTAAATAATGTTGATCTATCTGAAACTTTGGAAAAAGTTAGCGAAGGAAAAATAAAAGCTACCGGCAAAATAAACGGCACCTTCCCTATTATTTATAACCCTGATGGAACTCTTGCTCTGGATAATGGAACCGCAGATGCAGGCAACGTGGGAACCATTTCCGTTTCACCAGAATTACTACCGGGTAGTAATGCAAGTTTGGAACTGGCGCGCACAATGCTGGAAAATTTTCACTATACTAAATTAAAAATTTCAGTATCATCTGAAGGAGAAAAATCGGCAGTGAATCTTATGCTAGAGGGCAAAAACCCTGACTCACAGGAAGAACGGCCGATTAAGTTCAATATAAATTTCAGCGGCGATATAATGCCATTAATACAGCAGAGTATCATACCGTTCAACGATATCAAAGCATTGTTAAAACAGGACAAAGAATGAAAAATCTCTCAATTTTATCTGCATTATTATTAGCACTCGCCAGCGCGTCTTGCTCACCTACTGTAAAAGTGGAAGCGCCAGACAAGCCAATTGAGATAAATCTTAATGTTAAGATCGAGCATCACATCAAACTTGAGATCGAGAAAGATGTTAAAAAAGCTATCTCAAGCAATCCAAACATATTCTAAACAACAGGTATCATATGAAAAAATCTAAATTATTTTATTCCCTGCTCGCCGGAATTTTCGCAGTAACACTTTCAGCACCGGTACTCGCGCTTGACCTGCAACAAGCCCGCGCTCAAGGCATACTTGCCGAGCAACCTAATGGCTATATTAAAGTAGCCGTACCTAGCCCTGAAGCTACTAAACTAGCTAGCGATGTAAACGCTGCCCGCAAAGCCGAATATCAGCGCATCTCTAAAGAGAACGGCCAACCAATAGACGTAGTTGCAAAAATTGCCGCTGGTGAAATCGCTAAGAAACTTGGTAAATAACCTTACTTAATTTTACTTGTAAGTGATCAAGTAAAACTTGATCACTTATATATTTTTATCCCTCTAACACCCGCCCTTCCTGTATCTTGAGCCATTCAGCTTCGGCCTTTTCTAGGGACTCGGTGGCAACCTTATATTTCTCAACAAGTTCGTTCATGTAATCAGGTTTATTGATCGCTTTTTCTGTGGCCATTTCTTTTTCGATCTCTGATGTTCTTCTAGACCAATCTGCCAAATTCTTTTCAGCTTTTTCTGCCAAAGGATCTGTTTTCTGTTTATTCGATTTCTTACTTTTCTTTTCGTGCTTGTTCTTGTTCTCAACCTTCTCTTTTTTAGCAGAAGACCTCTCGCGGCGGCGCTGCTCTACAACAAGTGTTTTGTAATCTTCAAGGTCACCCGCGAAGTTAGTTACCGCGGCATCTTTAACAAGCCATAACTGGTCAACTACTGATTCAAGCAAATGCGGATCATGGCTCACTAGTATCACGCAGCCTTCATAATTATTAAGCGCCTGAATGAGCGCAGCACGCGCATCAATATCCAAGTGGTTGGTCGGCTCATCAAGTAGCATTATATGTGGCGCGTTATAACTCATCATACAGAATAGCAGACGGGCTTTCTCACCTCCTGAAAGTTCGTCAATCTTAGTGTCAGCCTTGCCTTTATCAAAACCGAATTTGCCAAGCATCGCCCTTATCTTATGCTCTTCAACATTAGGGATAGCCTCGCGCATCGTTTGGTAAGGAGTAAGCTCAACATTCATTTCCTCAGACTGATGCTGCGCGAAATATCCAACGCGGAGCTTGCCATCTATATCAACTTCACCAGCTAACTCCTTTAAAGTACCGGAAAGTAGTTTGATGAAAGTCGATTTACCATTACCGTTCGCGCCAAGTAGGCCGATACGGTCATTCATATCAATACGGAGATCAACTTTTTTAAGCACTGGCTTGCCCGGGGCATAACCAATATCAACATTTCTCAAATTAATGATTGGCGAGCCAATATCTTCAGGCTGCGGAAATATGAACTTGGTTGAACGCTCTGCAATTATCGCATCCACCATATCCATTTTCTCGATCATCTTTAATCGGCTTTGTGCCTGACTTGCCTTACTTGCCTTAGCACCGAACCTTTTAACAAAGTCCATCATTCTAGTCTTGTGAGCCTGCTGCTTTTCAAATAAAGCTTGCTGGTTCAGTAATTTTTGTGACCGGCGAATCTCGAACTGGTCATAGCTGCCAGTATACATCTCCAGTTTTTGTTGGTCTAGATGGGCGATGTGCGTAACGGTTTTATTAAGGATTTCCCTGTCATGGCTTATGATAATGAACGTGCCTTTATATTGCATCAGGTAATTCTCAAGCCAGATTATCGCTTCAAAATCCAAGTGGTTTGTAGGCTCATCAAGCAGCAACAACTCAGGCTGGCAGAATAACGCGCCAGCTAGCGCGACACGCATCCTCCAACCACCGGAGAAACTGCTTATCGGACTTTTCTGTGCTTCTTCATTAAACCCAAGACCTGCTAAAATACTTGCTGCGCGCGCTTCCGCGTCATAAGCTCCGATATCAGCCAATTCAGCATAAATATCAGCTATACGCTGCGGGTCTTCCGCAGTTTCAGCTTCCGCAAATAAACCGGAAAGGTAAGTATCTGACGCGATAACTATATCAATAAGCGTTGTATCATCATCGGGAAGATCCTGACGTATGATCCCCACTTTTGTTTTTGGAACGATAGCGATCTCACCGCCATCAGCATCAATTGAACCCATGATCAGGTTAAAAAGGGTCGACTTACCCGCACCATTTGGCCCTACAAGACCAACGCGGTAACCGGCATTTACTAATAATGAGGCACCTTCAAGTAAGGTTCTGCCGCCGATTCTGTAGGTAATATTCTTTAATGCTAACACGTTCTATGTAATTCCTTGTTTAAGCCCGGAATCTGCACATTTCCTTAATAAATACAAGCAAAACTATGGTTTTTTTATAAAATAAATCACCACAATAATGGGATTATTAGTACAGGATGAATAAATTTTAAATTTATAACATATAGGAGACTCTATGGCACAAGGTAGTAAAAAATCTTACACTGATAAACAAAAACGCAAAGCGGAACATATTGAAGAAGGCTATAAGGAAAAAGGCACTTCCAGCAAAAAATCAGAAAGGATTGTTTGGGCAACTGTTAATAAGGAAGATGGCGGCGGAAAAAAATCCGGCACTTCAAAGAAAAGTAAAACTGCAAATAAAGCCACAAAGGCAAAGACCACAAAATCTAAAACAAAGAAAACTTCAACTAAAGCAAAAACTACACTGAAATCTAAAACTAAAAGAAAAAAATAGAATATTAAAAACTGAATTGTAACTGCGTTTTATTTTCAACGCGGCGGAAGGAATTAGTTGAAAGTTCAGTTTTCTTGGTTAAACCAAAGCGTTTTCTAGAAAGGTCGAATATCTGCTCAATCTGGTCTGCATAAAAACCTTCTCCTCTCATACGCGTACCAAAACGCGCATCATTAAGTTTTCCGCCGCGAACTTCTTTTATCCTATTTATGACTTTATTTACCCTGTCAGGATAATGCTTGGCAAGCCATGTCTGGAAGATATCTTTCACGGCATGCGGAAGACGCATCATGGTATAACCGGCGCTACATGCGCCGGCGGAGGAGGCATTTTCTAAAATGGATGGTATCTCCTGCTCTGTTAAGCCTGGAAGCACCGGGCCTATCATAACATTTACAGGAATACCCGCTTTCGATAAGGTCTCAACCGCGCGCAAGCGAAGATGCGGCGCTGAAGCACGAGGCTCCATATTGCGGGAAAGCTTACCTTCAAGCGTAGTGATCGATATATTAACTATTGCGGCATTGTATGATGCCATTTCTTTCAGAATTTCAAGGTCACGCGTGACAAGATGGTTTTTAGTTATGATGGCAACAGGATTGCGAAAATCCCTCAATACTTCCAGACACCCAAGCGTGATCTTCATTGTGCTCTCCAGAGGTTGATATGGATCAGTAACGCCGCTCATCGTTATCACTTTAGGCTTCCATGATCTGCTGAGCAGTTTATCACGAAGTAGAGCGGGCGCGTCAGGCTTGGCAAATATTTTCGTTTCAAAATCAATACCGGCTGAAAGCCCAAAATATTCATGGCCCGGGCGGGCATAACAATAAATACAACCATGCTCACAACCGCGATATGGATTGACCGAAGCTTCAATACAGTTATCAGGACTATCATTGGTCGCAATGATAGCTTTGCTGGAATCAAGATAGACGGAAGTTTTTACCTGCTGCTCATGCAAAGCATCTTCATCAGGAAAATCATCATCTATCTCAGGCACGATGCTTAGTTTCTCAAACCTCCCAGTAGGATTATCAAGAGAACCACGGCCGCGCGCCAAAGGTTTATAAACGGATGAAGACATTCGGTTACCATGCGGTTTTCATCTTATTAAAAGGGAAAACATTATTAATGGTAAAATCCCATTTCAGTTTCCACGAACAATCTTTATCCTGAATATAAGCATGAGCATCATGCCCCTTCTCTATATTATCTTTCATTGCAGTAAGGGCTGCCATGATGGCTTGGTTTTTATCTTTGAACTCACAGCATATTTTGTCATTAAGCCTAACATACCATTTTCCGCGGGCTGGACTTATATTATAAATGATTTTTGTCATACTGCCTCTTTTTGGTTATGAGGATTATATAGAACAAAAACTAGAACATGTCAATTTGTTTTGATTTATTATTTTTCATATGTTATAAAATTTTATTACTGTAACAAAATAATTTATCGCATGGCAAAATCCCTTCATCCTTTACAGCAGAAATTATTGAAACTTCTTGGCGACAATATGGATGACCCGCTTACCGTGAGAGAGCTGCAGGAAAAGCTGGGAGTTTCCTCAACCAGCGTTATCGCGCACCATATCCAGCAGCTTGAGAAAAAAGGCTATATGAAGCGCAACCCTTATAACTCTAAAGATTATCAGGTAATGGATGGGCCGGAAAACAAGATAGCCCACCTAAACCTTTATGGCCTTGCATCATGCGGCCCTTCAGGCTCACTTTTGGATGGCGACCCGATAGACAGAATACCAATATCATCACAGCTGATAAGCTTCCCTGCCAGTGAAGCATTCATGGTAAAGGCAAAAGGCAAATCCATGGAACCTAAGATATATGACGGTGACTTAGTTATCGCCCGCAAAACCTCTTCGCCTGAGAACGGTAAAGTTTATGTTCTGGTTCATGATGGTGAGGCACTTATAAAACGTGTACAGATCGACGGAAAAAACAAGATATTGCATTCTTTCAATTCTGAATTCCAGCCTTTCATCTCCTCCAAAGATCTTAGGATTGAAGGAGAGGTAAAGGGATTATTTTCTAGAAAGATCTAATTTCTGATCAAAGTAATTAACTTTAAGAATAAGGTAAAGGCGGTATGCAAAGATTAATAATATCATAAAAATCTATATTTAGAAAATTGTTAAAAGTTACCCGTTTAGTGTCATATCGAACAAAGTGAGATATCTCGCTTACACTTGATATGACTCAAAAAATGTACTAGTTTACTCAAGCTCACCAAGACCAAGAACATGTTGCTTATGGGCTTTTAAAGTGGGAAGGGTTTTTGCAGCAAATTCACGCACAGCTTCATTATCACCTGCTGATGCATAATTACTGAACATATCCACGGCTTTCATATGGCCTTCTTTTTGAAGCTTTATGTAAACATCATTAAAATCTTTACCGTTCAACTTGCTAAGGTTATCAAATTTATCCTGATGCTCTTTATCAAATTTAGTAGCAATATCAGAATCTAGGTTGAGAGCGATTGCGGTATTTTTAAGTTCCTGTGAAGCTTTAGTATGGTCAGTTATCATCTGCTCCGCAAATTCCCTAACAGCGCTATCCTGTGATTTTTGTAAGGCAAGTTGACTGGTTTCAATCTCAAACTTATTAGACATTGAAGCTTTGCCGATAAAATTCTTTGTAGTTTCAACATCACTTGCAAAAGCAACAATGCTTGTGGAAATCACCATTAGGAATAATGCGAATTTAATCTCTTTCATAAGTACCTCTGTTTATTTTATGGAAATTGACGTTACAAAACAAAAGTACTTTTTAACTGATAAGGATTCTATACGTTGAATAAGTAGTTAAATAAATATTGCCTAAATACAAAAGCTTATTTAAGCTTTTTTTACTTCACCAGGAATTCTCGTACGTTCATGTAGCGTATCGCGAATGTAAACTTTTTTCACTATCACGAAAAGCAAAACAGCAAGCGGTTCACCGAATAAAACACCCATTGGTCCTAGCAATGCAGCAAAAGCTATCAGAGCAAAAATTGTAAGTGCCGAAGGTAATGTTACTATCTTCTGTTGAATGATAGGCATCACTATGTTTCCCTGCACCTGCTGAACAACGATATAAACTATTAGAGTATAGAGAACCATTTCCGGCCCATCATTTATTGCCAGAAGTAACGCGGGAATAGCTGCTATCAGCGTACCAATATAAGGTATGAATTCACCAAGCCCCGCAAGAAGCCCAAGTGCAATTGCAGAAGGGAAACCTATAAGCATTAACCCACTTGTAACAAAAACTGCAATGAATACCATGCACAGCAATTTTTCAAGGAGCCAAAGTTTGAGAGCTTTAGTACAGCAATCCATAGCCTCAACAACTGGTGCGCGGCTTTTATCAGGTATCATTTTCAAAAAACCCCTTTTATAAAGATGTGGCTGCGCAGCAATATATATACCCGTCACTATCATCAGTATAAGACTGGTTATACCGTTCAGCAGCATACCTGCCACATTTGAAAAAGTAGCTATTATGCCCCTGTCAGGTTTGATATCTTGTATCTGATTCACAAGCTTCTTACCTACTTCATGGCTACTTAATTTATCTTTGAAGGAATCCCACGCTTCCGGGATCTTCTGGGTGAGGTCGTCCACCTGTCCGCTTACGGTTACATTAATTATCAGCGCCGCAAACCCGACGACAAAGGTGATCAGCATAATGGCCGAGAACAAAGACCATTTGTCAGAAAATTTAGTATATCGCTTTATATAATCTGCAATAGAATGCAGCATTATAGCTATTAATATCGCGCCAAATACTAGCATCAGCATATCCGCCAGCAAGTATATCAGTAACATTGCCAGACCAATACCCACAATAATAAGTACGCGGCGAACAAATAGCTTTTCGTCTCTCTTAAACATTTTTGATTTCCCTTTAATAGCGGATTCCGCTGATTGTGATTAATTAAAGCATGGGAAATATAAATTTCCCATAATGAGATGGTTTAAAATCAGTCAAAATTAATATTCAACGGGGATCGGATCAAGGCTGCGCCATAAATACCAGCTTGCAATTGAACGGTATGGCTTCCATTTCTCCGCAATTTTAAGAATTTTTTTGATTAGAATTTTTTTATCTTTTTCTTCAACATTATAAAGTTTTTTAATTGCGTTGATAACGCCAAGATCTGCTACCGGGAACACATCCGGCGCGTGCATGTGGAATATCATAAACATATCTATGGTCCACTGCCCTACCCCCTTTATTGTTATCAGCCTTTCAGATAGTTTAATATGGTCATGGTCTATCAAATCAATCTTACCCTGCATCTCACTTAAAAAGAACTCAGCGCAATTATGAACGTATTTCACTTTCTGCTGGGAAAGCCCTACAGCCCTTAAATCTTCTTCGGATATTTTGGCGATCACTTCCGGCTGCATACCTTTATCTGCCAGAGCAAATAATTTATTCCATACAGATTCTGCCGCTTTAACCGAAATCTGCTGACCAACTATTGAACGAATTATAGTATGAAAGCCATTACTTTTACGAAGTGGCGCTTCACCTTTATAGGTATCAATAAGGCTTTTCATTATTTTATCTTGCTTCGACAGATAATCACAACCTTCATCCCAGAAGATAGGCTTCTGGTCATTTTCTTTTTTTGCTAATTTTTTTGTCATCTATTTTAATTGATTGCTTTACCTTGAAAAAATCTTCCCAAGGGTCTTTTTTCTGCTTATCAAGCCTTTCGAAAATTGTTTCAATGGTAAATTTCTTAGGGTCTAGTTTGTAATCAAGCTCCTGCCATGAAAGCGTGGTGGCAACTGTCGCATGTTCCCTTGCCCTAGCCGAAAATGGCGCCGCAGCGGTAGAAGTTATATCATTACGAAGGTAATCAATAAATATCTTACCTTTACGTTTTGCTTTGCTCATATTGGCAATATATTTGTCCGGACTGTCTTTTACCATGCTATCAGCAAAATCGCGGGTGAATTTCTTTATAATCTCCCAGTCATATTTGGGTTTAAACGGTATAACAACGTGTAAGCCTTTACCACCTGTAGTTTTGAGGAAAGATTCAAGCCCCAGATCATCCATACGCAGCTTAACTTCAGCCGCAGCCTCAACCACATTTTTCCATGGAACTTCCGGGTCAGGATCAAGATCAAATATTATCCTGTCAGGCTGGTTTATATTATCAATCTTACTGCCCCATACATGTAACTCAATAACGCCAAACTGTATAAGCGTAAGCAGACCTTGTTTATCCTTAATATAAATATAAGGGTTATGATGATTCTGCTGTTTTATTTTTAGTTCGTGAATATATTCTGACCGGATATTTTCATGACGCTGGAAGAAACACTCACCGTTTAATCCTTCGGGACAACGAACGACACTGACAAACCTGTCTTCAAGATGCAGAAGAATATGATCGGCAATTTTATCATAATATTCCACCAGATTTAATTTGGTTAAATTATGCTCAGGATAAATTATCCTTTCAGGGTGGGAGATATTAATTCCTGAAACATTAACTTTTCCTTTTGAAACTGTAATTTTAACTTTATCTTTTAATTTAGGTTTTAAAGTTTTACCTTTGATTTCTTTAGTTTTTTCAACTTCCTTGGTTAAATGCAAAGGTATATCCTTACCTATCTGTTTTGCCGGTTTATCTTCTCTTAAACCTTGGAAAGATGGATGGCGTAACGCACCATCATTTGTCCATTCGGTAAACTCCACCTCACAAACAAATTCAGGTTTTACGTATATCGCCCCTCTTCTTCCCATAGCTGAAACTTTAACAAAAGATGCTTTTGGCTGCTTTAGTTTTTCAAGTTTCTTACGCATTTCAATTGAAGCTTGGTTATCCAAACCGGTGCCAACTTTGCCGCAATATATTAACTTATCATTATCATAATACCCGATCAGCATGGCACCGATCCCTTTGGAATTATTTGAAGGCAGAGTATAACCGCCAATAACAAATTCCTGCCTTTTATGGCATTTGGATTTAAGCCAGTCTTTCCCGCGACCTGACCTGTAAGGCTTATCAGCAAGCTTGGAAATTATGCCCTCATAATTAAGGCCGCAAAGCTTTTGCAGAAATTCATCTCCCCGAAATTCAAAATGCTCACTGTAGAAAACATTAGAAAGCTTCGTTTTTTTAAGAAGATTTTCCAGTATCTTTTTACGCTCTATCAGAGGTAAACTTTTTAAGTTTTCATTATTAAGGTAAAGAATATCAAAAATATAGAATTGTAGATTCTGGTCATCTTCAGCTTTTAAAACTTCCTGAAGTTCAAGAAAATTACTCCTTCCATCCTTATCAACAGCAATTATTTCCCCATCTAAAATGGCATTTTCTATAGGAAGTTTTTTTAGCTCCTTGGCGATACTTCCATATTTATCTGCCCAGTTTAACCCTGTTCGGGTATGCATGTTAATATTATCACCATCGATTCTGGCCATAGTGCGATAACCATCGAACTTGATCTCATGTATCCAGTTTTCTCCTGAAGGGGTTGCATCACTTAAGGTTGCCAGTTGAGGAGGAATGAAATCAGGAATTACAGATTTATTTTTTGATTTCTTAATTACTTTTTCTTTAATCTTTTCTTTTATAGGAGTTTCCTTTTCAGCCTTATTACTTTTCCAGACCTTAGTTTTAGCGGCAGCGATCTCTTCCATAGAGCGCCCAGAGATTGCGCTGGTGATTTCCTTTTTTAGTAATTTATCATTATCGCCATATTTGGAAAACTCATCCTCTTTTTTGATAAGCAGCCAGTTATGTTTGTCAGGCTTTTCACTCCAGCGCATCCGCACTAAACTCCACTCCCCTTTCAATCTTTTACCATGTAGATTGAACGTCAGTTTACCTGCTTTAAGCTGCTTTTCAGGATCGCCAATAGGCTCCCAAAAGCCTGTGTCCCAGAGCATTACAGTTCCGCCGCCATATTGACCTTTGGGAATAGTGCCTTCAAAACTACCATATGAAACTGGATGATCTTCTACCTCTACTGCTAACCGTTTAACTTCCGGGTCAAGGCTTGGGCCTTTAGTAACTGCCCAGCTTTTTAATGTGCCGTTTAATTCCAGACGAAAATCATAATGGAGGTGGCTGGCCTTATGCTTTTGTATCAGGTAACTGAAACCTGTTTTGGTTCGCTGCTCTTTCCCGGAAGGCTCCGGGGTTTTTTTAAAATCCCGTTTCTGGTTATATTTTGAAAGCTTATCTGCCATAATTTAAGCACGTTTTTTATGTTTAGAACTTGTAGGAACCTTCTTTTTTACAGGCTTTGCTTTTGATTTGGATTTGGATGGAACTTTTGAAGCTGGTTTGCCTTCCTTCTCAGCAAGGCTTTTCTTTAAAGCATCCATCAGATTTATAACTTTCGCTGTCGGTTTTTTCTCTTCGAATTTCGGTTTACGGTTCTCTATCTTGGAATCTATAAGCTCCTTAAGCGCTTCATTATAATGGTCATGGAATTTTGCCGGATTGAATTTCGCGGATTTCTGCTTAATAAGCTGCTCAGCCAGATCAAGCTGTGCTTTATCAATTTTTATATCATCAATATCTTCAAAATAAGCATCTGCTCGGCGAACTTCTTCCTTATAGCGGATTATCTCCAGCATCATACCACGGCCGCAGGGCTTTAAGGCGCATAACCTTTCACGCCCGCCAATAACCAGCTGGCCAAGGCCATATTTGCCTGTTTTACGAAGCCCTTCACGAATAGTAGCAAAGGCATCTTCAGCGGAATCATCTTTCGGCACTACAAAATAGGGGCGCTCAAAATATAAGGCGTCGATCTCGTCAGCATCAACGAACTGCACTATATCTAGCACATCTTTCGTCGGCATTTTGAGGTCTTTGATCTCCTCTGGCTCAAGCAGAACATATTCACCTTTCTCATATTCATAACCTTTGATGATATCTTCACGTTCAACAGGCTCATCATTAACCACATTCTGATGGCGCACACGTTCACCTGTAGGCTTATATATCTCATGTAGTGGCAAGGTTCTGTAATTATTTACCGCCGGGTATATCTCAACGGGAAGTGAAACCAGTGATAAACGTATTTGACCAGTCCAGTATGGGCGCATAAATAAATCCAGTTAGTTAAAATTTAACCTCAGGCATATGTGTATCTTCATCCCCGTTACGCATAAGCTTGCGGGATTCTTTAGCTATTTTCTCATATTTATCGTAAATTTCTTTCAGCTCGAACTCATTAAGCTCTTCCAGATCAAGAAGTACTGTATGCGCGCCTTCAGTTACCCTGATAAGTTCATCAAGTTTTATCTGAAGCGCCTTGGTATCACGGCTTTGGGTGTTCTGGATAAGGAACACCATCATAAAGGTTATTACTGTGGTTCCGGTATTTATTACAAGCTGCCACGTATCAGAATAATTGAATATAGGCCCGGTAAGAAGCCAAACTATTACAATTGAGCCAGCCATTAGAAATGCAGATGACGAACCTGCCCAGGAAGCTGTTTTACTGGCAAATCCGGAAAAGGTATTTTTACTTTTGATGATCTTTTTCATTATGTATTTTTATGTAGGAATTGAATTTCTCTAATATCTTATTCACGTAAAATAGCTGTACTTCTAAAGGCTCCCCTGTTTCCACAGAAACTTTATCTTTAATAACCGGCGTTCCATTAAGCGAAATAGTATAGTAAGCAAATAGTTTATTTTCCGATTCCTTTACCGCAGCCGCGTAGCCAGTAACACCTATGCCCCAGTTGCTCTTAAATAGGCCGCACACATTAAGAGACATTTCTTCCGAAATCTTTTCAGATACGCAATTACATGTCGCTGCATTAATAGGATCAATAAGCAAATGACGATATTTCTGCCCTAGATTATAGGTAGTGATACCGCCTTGAAAAAACTCGGAGGCTTTCTCAGCCGTTGATAAAGCCCCCTGAAGGAATCCGGAAGTAACACTTTCTGCAACAGAGATGGTTTCCTTCCTGGAAGTCAGGAAAGTTTTTATACTATCAACGGCTTTTTCATCAAATAACATAATTAGCTTAGGCAGCCTCAGCTTTTTTCTGGTATTTAGGTGTATGCTTCAGATCATCCATTTCAGTAGCAAGTTCTTCTGCCTTTTTATCTGAAAGTATCTTTTTAGCCTTTTCAAAAATTATTTTTTCCTCTTCCTCAACATGGTGAGAAACACTGTGTTTGAACTCACCAAACTGCTCTATCCACTCTTCACTACCAAACTCAATAGCAGCAAGCTTTTTAAGGTATTTTTCAATTTCCTTATGCTCATCTTCAGCTTCCTCAATCCATTCACCGGTAGCCTTGCGGTCTTCAAGGGCTTTATAGAATGTATCCTGCTCAGTTTTTGCGTGAAGCAGAAGTTCATGTTTTATCTCTTCAAATAATTTCATGCGTTCATTATTGTCTTTTGTCGCAATTAATGCTTCCTTAAGCCCCGCAACCTTTTTATGGTCTTTCTTCAGGTAAGAATAAATATTCATAGAAACCTCTTTTTGAGTTATCCTATTTTGATAGCACAGGCGGCAGTAAAAGGACTATTGGCTTTGAATGAAAAATTATAAAGGATATGTAAATTGCTAAACCACATTGAGAATTTATCTGCTGATAAAATATAATCTCTATTCGAAATATAAAATATCTATGAAATTCAAGCTGAACCACATAAAAAAAGCAGCGATAAGATGGTATGAGAATGATCCGTTCAGCCAAAGCGCTGCTATCGCATATTATACAATATTCTCATTTCCGGCATTGGTTCTGATATACCTCACCATCGCCTCACTTTTTTCAAACAGGGATGATTTGCAGGCGCAGATATCGCTCTACCTGAAACATATCGTTGGGGAAAGCGGGGTCGAGAATATCAAAAGCATAATTGATAATACGGCGCCGGATTATACTAACCCTACAGCCGCAATAATCGGCGGCGGGATAATATTGTTCGCAGGCCTGAGGCTCTTTATGCAACTTCAGAAAACCCTTAATATGATATGGGAAGTTAAGGTTGCGAAACATGTAAAAATAATGGATCTGGTAAAACAGCGCTTAGCATCACTGGGAGTTATGCTGGCGATAGGCTTTATACTTCTTACATCCCTTATCCTGACTACCTTCCTTGCTTTTGTGGATAATTGGATATCAAACCACGTCTCACAGGAATTACTGGCACTTTTCCAGACAGTGAATTTCATTTTCTCCCTGCTTACAATTTCAATGATGTTCACGATCTTATTGAAACTTCTGCCGGATGTTAAGATACCTTGGAAATATGCCTTCGTAGGCGGCGGTGTTACGGCACTTATGTTCTTAGCCGGGGAATATTTTATGGGCCTTTATTTTGAGATAGCAGAACCTCAGTCAGCTTACGGCGTTGCAGGATCTATAATATTGCTGATGTTATGGGTTTCATATTCATGCGTAATATTACTGTTTGGGGCTGAACTTACCAAAGTTGTCTATGAGAATAACAGGTTAAAACCTGCCGCCGCAACAGATATCGGCGCAAAGAAAATCCGAACTAAAAAAGAAAAGGCAGAAAGTTAAACCTTCTGCACTGTATAAATCTATCTAAATAATAATAATTACATCGTTCCGCTACTAGTTGAAGTACTTACCGTTCCGTTAGTTTTAATACCTGTATTGGTATTATAATTATTATTCCCTGAAGTGCTTGAGTTGGAATTGCTAGGTATGCCGGTTGAAAGACGTTCATAAGAATCCTTAACCGCGCCGCTTACATCACTCCAGTACATACCAGTATTACCTCTTGCCTTATCCCAACCTGATTTCAGATCAGATTCAACCTCATTATATGGGCGGCCACTAAAACGTGTATATGATTCAAACCCGTAACGGTATGCAGGCTGAACATTAGTATAATCTATATTGTTATTATAATATGGGCGAGACCTGTAGTTTGATCTCCAATAATTATCTTCAGAATCCCAGTTCATTGTATTCTGGTTTGAAATAGTCCTGTCAGTTACACTATTGATATTTGTATCTTCCCCATCCTGTGAATCCTGAGCTATTACAGCAGATGCGGATGTTGAAAGCAGTAGTGCAATTATACTTAATTTTATTTTTGATATATTCATATTCGCCTCTCACTTGATTATTAAATTATCATCCTAAACTAGGATAACTTAAATAAATTCAAAATCTGGAATGGGCTACAAAACATAAAGAATCCATAGAATATATTTATGAATTATTAATGTGAAAAAATTCACATCATAATGGCGCACTTATGTGATTTAGTGAATTGTACAGTTTATAATTTAAATTGCAGCTTTATGTCAGATACCAAATTTGAAATTGGGGTGATCCTATTTTTTATACTCTCGATATTCCTTGCCAGCTGCTCTGGCGGTGTTGTTGGGAATAAAAATGTACCTTACCCTTTTAAGAAAGTGGATATAGATAAATATTCAGGCAAATGGTATGAAATAGCCCGTTACGAGAACAGTTTCGAAAAAGACTGCTTCGCAGTAACTGCCGAATATAAACGTGATGGTGACAGGCTGAAAGTTATAAACAGCTGCCACAAAGACGCAATTGATGGCCCTCTCGAAGTTTCAGAAGGTAAAGCAAAGATAGTTAAGAATAGCGACAATACAAAACTGAAAGTTTCGTTCTTCGGGCCTTTCTATGTTGGCGACTACTGGATAATCGAACATGATGTTGATTATAACTGGTCTATCGTTGGTGAACCTACCGGAAAATATCTATGGTTACTTGCTCGCAAACCTATCCTTGAGGAATTAGAATTAAATGATCTTGTGCATGTAATCGAGACGCTTGGTTATGATACAAAACTACTGCACTTCACCCCGCAACAATCAATTGATTGATTCGCTTCCACTGTTTTTTCAACCCGCTTCAAGCAGTAACATCTGCTTTCAGTGTTGCGGGTGTGGCAAGTCATATAGACTGTAAGCGAGATATCTCACTTCGTTCGATATGACACAAAACTTAAAATGAATGAGAGATAACAATATATATTATACTGACTATTATTTCTGCTCAGATTTACTTCTGCTACGCAGCTTTTCCATATAGAGATATATAACCGGGGTTATATAAAGAGTAAGCAACTGCGAAGTTAATAACCCGCCAACAACTGTAACACCTAAAGGCTGGCGAAGTTCTGCTCCGGCTCCAAGACCTAATGCTATAGGAATTGAACCGCATATCGCCGCCAAACTTGTCATCACGATCGGGCGGAACCTGAGCAGGCATGCTTGGTATATTGCATCTTCTGCGCTCTTGCCTGATTCACGGGCAGTAATCGCAAAATCTATCATCATAATGGCATTTTTCTTTACGATACCAATTAACAATACGATACCGACTATTGCAATTATGCTTAGATCCATACCGACAAGCATAAGTGAAAGTATCGCGCCGATCGCAGCTGATGGCAGCCCTGAAAGGATAGTGATCGGATGAATGAAACTCTCATATAACATCCCGAGGATTATATAGATCACCAGAATTGAAACTATGATAAGCATACCCTGCCCGCTTGATGATTCTTGAAATATCTGCGCGGCACCTTGGAAATTACCTCTGATACTATCAGGCATCCCTAGTTTCTGCTGGGTTGTATTTATCAGATCTACCGCGTCACCGAGTGACATGCCTTTTTCTAAGTTAAATGAAATGGTAACAGCTGGCAATTGTCCCTGATGGTTAACTGAAAGCGGCCCCGGAGCGCGCGTGATTGTAGCAATTGATTCTAGCGGAACCAGTTTATCACCCTGCCCGCGCAAATATAATTTGCCTATATCCTCAGGTGATTTCTGGTATTCATCTGATACTTCCATAATAACAGCATAATCATTTGAATCAGTATAAAGGCTAGCCACCTGAGATGTACCAAACGCCGCGTAAAGCCCTTGTCGAATATCATTATAATCCAAACCAACACTTGCAGCTTTTGCCTGATCTATATTGATAACAGCCTGCAGACTTTTTAACTGAAGGTCAGTTGTAACATCTAAAAACCCTTTGGTCGTGCCAAGTTCTTTATTCAGCCTCTCAGCCCATTTATAAAGGCTTTTTAGGTTACTGCTTTGCATAGTATATTGGTAAAGGCTTTTTGAAAGCCTGCCGCCTATCTGCATATTCTGCACCGGCTGGAAGAATACATTTATACCTTCAACCTTAGCAGCTTCCGCACGTAACTGCGTTATTATATCCGCAGCAGAATCCCTCTCAGATTTTGGTTTAAGACCAATAAATAACCTGCCCGAATTAAGCGCCCCACGACCACCACCAACCGCATAGAATACGCTTGAAACTGAAGGGTGCCTGCCAACTATCTTTGCTAATTCAGACTGTTTCTTAAGCATGGAATCATAAGATATATCCTGCGAAGCTTCCGACTGGCCGAAAATAAAACCGTTATCTTCAAGCGGGAAAAACCCTTTCGGCACTACAGAGAATGCAATAGCGCTTAAAGCTACAGTTGCAAGTGTAACAAGAAGAGTTAAAAAACGGTGTCTTAAAACCCAAACCAGTGACCTGTCATATTTATTAAGCAGCCATAGAAACCCATTTTCAAGCCCTCTTGCCCATGCAGCTTCCCTATGGTCTTTTTTGTGGGGCTTAAGCATGCGGCTGCACAACATTGGCGTTAATGTCAGTGATACGAAACCTGAAACTAATATCGCGATACTCATGGTAACGGCAAATTCATGGAATATCCTGCCCACCACCCCGCCCATGAAAAGTATGGGGATGAATACAGCAACCAGTGAGAATGTTATTGAAACAATTGTAAAACCAATCTCACGCGAACCTTTAAAAGCCGCTTCCATAGGGCTCATACCCTCTTCAATATAGCGAACTATATTCTCAAGCATCACGATGGCATCATCAACTACAAAGCCCACACATAATGTAAGTGCCAAAAGGGAAATATTATTGATGGAAAAATCAAGCATCGCCATACAGCCATATGTCGCCATAATAGAAAGCGGAACAGCGATTGCGGGAATTATTGTGCCACTGAAATTTCTTAAGAAAAGGAATATGGTTGCAATAACCAGAGCAATAGTCAGGAAAAGCGTAACCTGAACGTCGTGAACGGAATCATGTATCGACACCGAACGGTCAAACATCGGGGTAAGTATTATTGAAGGCGGAAGCTGATCACGGAATGTCGGCAGCATTTTGTAAACCTTATCAACTACCTCGATCGTATTCGCATCAGGCTGACGTTGTATCGCAACCACTACAGCTGACTTGCCATTTATAAAAGCAGCCGAACGGTTATTTTCAACGCTGTCACTAACTGTCGCTATGTCACCAAGCCTGACTGGCGCGCCGTTCTTCCACACGGTTACTAACTGCCTGAAACCATCACCATTGGTTGGCTGGCCGCTAACTGCGATATTGAAAAGCTGTTTATCACCGCTGATTATACCAACCGGGGCATTGGATGCTGCCGCTGATACTGATTGCTGAAGCTCATTAAAACTCAAATTCTGTGAAGCAAGTTTGTTCGGGTCTACTTTGATCCTTACTGCATATTTCTGCTCACCATATATCTGAACCTGCGCCACACCTTGGATAGTTGAAAGGTTCTGCGCTATCATCTTGTCAGCAAATTCATTTACCTGCGATATCGGCAGCGCGTCAGAAGAGACCGCAACGAATAATACCGGTTGGTCTGCCGGGTTCACTTTCTGAAATGAAGGAGGGGTTGTCATTTCTTTCGGTAACCTTCTCAAAGTTCCTGATATCGCCGTTTGCACATCAAGCGCTGCGCCATCAATATCACGCGTAAGATCGAACTGAATGGTAATCTGCGTACTTCCTAAAAAGCTCGTCGATACCATTGAGGTAATACCTGCGATAGTCGAAAATTGCCTTTCAAGGGGAGTTGCAACTGCGGAAGCCATTGTTTCGGGGCTGGCACCCGGGAGGTTCGCAGTAACTGAAATTGTTGGGAAATCTACCTTCGGCAGAGCGCTTACCGCAAGGTTCTTATATCCCGCAATACCGCCGACTAAAATCGCTGCCATCAGCAATATGGTAAATACCGGTCTTCTTATGCAAAATTCTGAAATATTCATTCTCTATATTATTTGGAATTATCTGATCTCTCTTGTTTCTGTTCATCTTCTTCGGCCTTTTTATTATCTTCGTTTCTTTCAACTATCTTTACCGAAGCACCATCGCTGATAGTTAACAGCCCATCTATGGCAACCCTGTCACCATCTTTCAGGCCTGATTCAATAACTGCAATACCGCTTTGCAGCCTTGCAATTTTAACAGCTGTTCTTTTCGCAACATCGTTAGCTATGACGAAAACAAAATCCTGATCCTGACCATGCTGGATAGCCTCTTCAGGCACTGTAAGAACCTGCGCTTCCTCACCAAGCTTGATAGTGGCATTCACGAACATACCCGGCCATAATGTCTCATCAGGATTATCAAATAACGCCCTTACGATAAAAGTATTGGTCTGCTGGTCGACAGCATTATCAATATATTCAAGCTTGCCGTGAAGCGGCTCTTTACCTGCATCCTGCTTTATCAGTATATCAACATCAGATGATTTCATCGCTTCACGTATCGCGCCAAGGGTAGTTTGCGGAAGTGAGAATTGGACGCGTATAGGTTTCACCTGATTGATAGTAACAAGCGGTTGCGTATCATTTGCCTTAACATTATTGCCCGCGGTAACATTTATAGTTCCCGTGCGGCCGCTGATAGGCGCTTTGATCTTGGTATATTCTATCTGCACTTTCAAATTCTGCGCCGCTGCACCTGTTGCGTTAACAGTAGCTTTCTGCGCGTCATAAGCCGCTTTTGAATCATCAAGTTCGGCAGCTGAAGCATAATCATTTTTCACCAGCTGCTGGTTACGGCTATATTGGCGTTCAAGGTTTTCCATCTGCGACCTGTCACGGGCAAGGTTAGCCTCCTGCCCTCTTAACTGGGCGCTTAGGGCGCTGTCATCAAGCACGAAAAGCAGATCACCTTTTTTAACATAATCACCATCACGAAATTTGACTTCCTTGATCTGTGAATCAAGGCGAGCACGAACTGCAACGCTTTCAGTTGGAACCACAGTGCCAACTGCTTCTGATTCCATCGGTATATCACGGCGCTCAACATCTGCAAGGCGTACCAAAACCGGCGGCTTTTGCGGCGCAACTGCAACTTCGGGAGTTCTGCCCCACTTATACCATGCACCTCCCGCTAAAGCGGCAATTATCAATATGAAAAATATACTTTTTAATGACATAATATTGAGTTTGTATAATTATTAATTTTTAGAATTGTTTGAAAGCACATCTGCTATGTTGGCTTTTATCCTTAACAGATATGATATTAAATTCTCATGCTCTTCTTCCGAAAAACCTTTTAGAAAATCCCTTCTTAAACGAAGTGAATTAGTACTTAATTCTCCAACTATTGGAGCCACTTTATCAGTGAGCACCACACGCTTTATTCGACGATCATTTTTATCAGCTACACGCTTTAGCCATTTTGCTTTTTCCATACGGTCTAGCATGCGGCATAATGTCATCGGCTCAACTTCAATTATTTCAGCAAGCCTTGATTGCCCTATTTCAGGATTTCGTCTGAGCACATTTAATACATGAAGCTGTGTACGCGTTAAACCAAGACCGCTCACCCGCCTGTCAAAGCACACTTTCGCCTGCCGCGCTATCTCGTGGATATAGACGATCTCATTATTTTCACATTCATCTTTAAGCTTTATTGCCATATATAATATTTATATTATTACACCTAAAATTAACCTTGAGATATTAATATACATAGCTTATAATATCTCTACTTATTATATTTAGCAATGAAAAATGTTAGCATTTAATTACACCGATATTTTAAAAAGAATTAAGCCACTGGCTATAATACCAATAGGGCTTTGCCTGTTTGCTAAGACGGCCACATCTTCGGCGGAATCCATATTTAATGACCCATTTGGGTATATAGATGAGGTTAATGACTCCGCAAGGCCTGCAAGCTGCAGCAATGTAAATATAAATAATGAGATAAACCTGATCAACGCTATTGATATCGCGTTATGTAATAACCCACAGACCAATTCCTCTTGGATGTTAGCTAAAGCTGCCGCCGCAAGGGTTGGGCAAGCTAAAGGTAATTATCTGCCGACAGTTATATTTGATGGTAACCTCGGGCAGAATTTTAGTGACAGAAATACTAACGCAATAACCGCACCATCTTATAACAGCACCAGCGCCGGGCTGGATGTAAGCTATCTTCTGTTTGATTTTGGAAGCCGTGAATCTCTGGTTGAATCAACTAAGCAGCAGATGCTTCAGGCAAGCTTTAATTATAACAGCCTTATACAATCAACAGTATTTCAGGTAATAAAGAATTACCTTGATGTATTCACCGCAATAGAAACTCTGGACGCCTTGAAAGCAGCCACAATTGCTAGCGAAGAATCCTTCAATGTTGCTAAAGGAAAATTTGAAGTTGGTTTAGTTACACGTGCAGATACCGCGCAGGCAGAAACAGCGTACTCACAAAATTTACTCGCGGTACAAATAGCAGAAAATGAACTTAAACTGGCGAACGGAAGATTTTCTTCATTATTACACCTCTCTCCTTCACAGCAACTTAACCTTGCGCCGATAAACCCTGAGAAGATAAGCACACCTCTAAATGGTGAAGTTGAAAATTATATAAAACAGGCTTTGAATAATCGTCCTGACCTTGCCGCTAGCGCTGCGCGTGAAAAGCAATTTGAGGCTGATGTTAAAAATGCTGATGCAATTAATTACCCGAAGATATCAGTTTTAGGTTCAACGGCAAATACCAGCTATTCCAAAGGTATTGACCGCTCGCAGAATGATAATAATATCAGGCTTAATTTAAGCGTGCCACTTTTTACCGGATTCAAAAACACCTATAATGAACTTGCCGCTAAAAATGCTTTAGAAGCCGCAAAATTTGATAGAGCGCAAGCTGAAGATAACGTAAAGCTTGATGTATGGAATACCTATCATAATTACGAAACTTCACAACGTACTTACGAAACTTCACTTATCCTTGTTAACAGCGCGACAACCTCTGAAGAATTAGCACTTGGCCGATATAAGGTTGGGAAAGGCACTCTAACTGATGCGCTTGATGCACAGGCAAAACTCGCAGATGCAAAAAGACAGTGGGTACAGGCACGTTATAATACTCTACTCACAAAGTTTGATCTACTGCGCGCACTTGGAAGTAAAGAATGGAATACCCAGCTAACACCAGTTGTTGCAAGAACTACTATAGAAACACCACGTAATATTTCTGAACCGGAACCAGTTTCAACTATCACTTTGCCCGCCGAACCTGTTGCAGATAAAGTTATTGTAAATACAGTTCCACAAACCACCGTTCCCCCAATTTACCTACCGGCAGAAGAAATAGATATTGATACTATTCCCTATGCAGATCAAAATAATATACCAAAATCCTTACGTAAATAATTAAATGTGCGTTATGCACTTTAATTAAAAAAACATTGTATTATATTACATTTTGATTGAAATAGGCTGTCCAAGTAGAACGAATAAACGATGAATGACTTTAAGTTAGACAGTACTAATTATCTGAAAAATCTTTTGGATCACGTTGCTGACCCAATCTTTGTAAAGAACAAAGACCACCAGTGGATAGATGGCAACAAGGCTTTCTGGGAACTTATGGGTGGTACTGCCGAAGAATTCAGCGGTAAAACCGATCACGATGTATTTCCTAGGGAAGAAGCGGATAATTTTTGGAAGCAGGATAATATTGTCTTTCAAACAGGCGAACCAAATATATGTGAAGAATTCCTCACTGATTTTAAAGGTGTAAAACATATACTTTCCACCAAAAAAGTTCTGTTCACAAATGACAAGGGTGAACAGGTTCTGGTAGGCATTATACGTGATATCACCATTCAAAAGCAGCTTGAAGAATTACAAGACAATCACCACCATGAACGCTACCGGACCATTTTTGAATCCACCAGTGATGGTATACTTATCTTTAACCATGAAGGTATTTGCGTTGATGCCAATTCTGCTGCTTGCAAAATATATGGTTATACACAGGATGAATTAAAGAAATTGCATGGCTCCTCACTAGCTGCAACTGAAGACGGCAAAAAATTCTTTAAATTCATGGAAGAAATAATGGCCGGACGTGGCTATTTTGTTGAAAGTACCCATCAGCGTAAAGATAAATCCCCAATCTCCGTAGAGATCAACGGCTCGCTTTTTAAATATTCGGGTAAAGACCATTTCTTAGCGGTCATAAGAAACATTACAGAACGCAAGCAGGCGCAGTCTGACCTATCAAAACTTTCAGAAACCTCAGAACAACAGCGCCGCATGTATGAAACGGTTCTGTCGAACACGGCTGACTTTAACTATGTTTTTGATCTGGAAGGCAGGTTCATTTTTACAAATAAAGCCTTGCTTGATCTATTACAAAAAAGCCTTTCAGAAACGATAGGAAAGAATTTTTTTGATCTCGGTTACCCGCGTGAACTTGCTGAAAAACTTCAGAACCAGATACAACATGTAATAAACACCAAGGAGACTGTTAAGGATGAAACACCTTACACTAGCACCTTTGGTGACCATTCTTATGAATATATCTTCCGCCCGGTTATAGGAAAAGATGGAACAGTTGAAGCAGTTGCAGGTTCTACCCGCGATATAACTGACCTTAAAGAAGCGGATAAACGTAAGGATGAATTTCTGGCAATACTTGCACATGAACTTAGGAACCCCCTTGCACCAATACGAAATTCAATTGAGGTTATGAAATTAAGCTCCGATGCGGCAGTATGGGAAAAAGCACGCGCCACAATTGAAAGCCAGCTGGAACATATGATACACCTTGTTGATGATCTTATGGATATAGCACGCATTACCAAAGGTAAAATAGATCTCCACAAAGATAATATCACCCTGCAAAGCGCTATCAATCATGCTATTGAAGCTGCTGAGCCGCTGATCACGCAATATAAGCATAAATTTGATATCAACATTCCTGAAGAGGAAATATGGCTAGATGCTGACTTTAGCCGAATATCACAGATATTTTCGAACCTGCTTACCAACGCGGCTAAATATACTAATCCGCACGGTCATATTCAGGTAAGCATTCATACTGATAAAAACATTGTTACCGTAATTATAAAAGATAATGGCATCGGAATCTCAGCGCAGATGCTGACAAAGATATTCAATATTTTCTCACAGGCAGATAGCTCAATTGAACGCTCCCAAGGCGGGCTTGGCATAGGATTATCACTGGTAAAGAATCTCGTTGAACTGCATAACGGAACTATAGAAGTAGATAGTGAGATCGGTAAAGGCAGCCAGTTCACTGTGAGGCTACCTATTATTAACGCGATTATTAACGCGCCTGAAAAACAAATTTCGCAAAATATGGATAAACAACCAGAAATTAACATCTCTAAAAAGATACTTATCGTTGATGATAACGAAGCCTCCGCTAAAACAATGGGCTGGACAGTTGAGATATTAGGCCACGAATATAAATTAGTTCATAATGGAATCGATGCGATAGAGCTTACAAAATCATATAAGCCGGATTATGTTCTGCTTGATATCGGCCTTCCGGGCATGAACGGCTATGATGTATGTAAAACTCTACGTCAGGATCCTGATCTTAACAACACTGTTTTTATCGCGCAGACAGGCTGGGGACAGAAAGAACATATAGAACGCTCAAAAGAAGCCGGGTTTGACCACCATCTGGTAAAACCTATCGATTTGCAACAATTACAGGAAGTACTTAAAGCCGAATCAAAAATCAAATAAGGTAGAAATGGAATATAAGCAATTAGGTAATTCAGGATTAAGAGTTCCGGTATTAAGCTTCGGCACCGCCACTTTCGGCGGTAACGGGGAATTTTTTAAAGCATGGGGCAGCACTCAAGTTGATGAAGCAACGCGTTTGGTGAATCTCTGCCTAGATGCCGGCGTTAATTTATTTGATACCGCAAATATTTATTCTGGCGGCGCTGCTGAAGAGATACTAGGCAAGGCGATAAAAGGCCTTCGTGATAAAGTTCTTATATCTACCAAGGCGACATTTCCAATGTCTAACCAGATGGATGATTACGGCTCATCGCGTTCACATATAATAAAAGAATGTGAGGCCAGCCTGAAGCGCATGAATATTGACCATATTGATATCTACCATATGCATGGTTTTGACGGCAACACCCCGATGGAAGAAACGCTTAACACACTTGATACTTTAGTTCGCTCTGGCAAGGTAAGATATATCGCCTGCTCCAACTTTTCAGGATGGCACCTGATGAAATCACTCTCGATATCTGAACGCCACGGCAGATCAAAATATATCGCGCACCAAGCTTATTATTCATTACTGAACCGTGATTTTGAATGGGAATTAATGCCGCTCGGCATTGACCAGAATATTGGAACGATAGTCTGGAGCCCGCTTGCCAGCGGCAAATTAAGCGGCAAATATCGTCGCAATCAGCCCCTGCCAAAAGATGCGAGGATCGCCCAAGGTGGCAGCCCGATAATCAGCGACCAGAATGAAGATGAACGCCTTTACAAAATTGTTGAGGTTCTGGACGAAATTTCTAAAGAAACAGGTAAATCACTGGCGCAGATATCCCTCAACTGGCTTCTGCAACGACCAACAGTTTCCAACATTATTATTGGTGCAAGGAATGAAGAACAGCTCAAGCAAAATCTTGCAGCTGTTGGCTGGAACCTGACCGTTGAGCAGGTAAAAAGATTAGACACAGCAAGTGAAGTTCTCCCTACTTATCCTTACTGGCACCAACGCCAGTTCCCTATGCTAAATACTGAACCAAAATTATATTGATTGTATTTTCCATAGAATTACCGCATGGAGAATTTATATCTATAAATATTAAATTGCTTCCCGTTAATGGGAACTAGAACAGGATTACAAAATGCGTTCATTAATACTCACACTAATATTATTTTTCAGCGTTAATACCTACGCGCAGCTACCTTCCTTAAGCAAGGAAACCAAGGAAGAAAAACAGGAAAAGCCTGAAGTAAGTGATGAATTGGAGCGCGATAACCCGCGCAGTATGACTGAAGCATTTCTCTCATCTCTGGCAAAGCAGGATTACACCAAATCCTCCCAGTATCTCAATGTTGATCAGAAAAATACCGAGAAGAACCTTGAAACCGTAAAACATATACAGTCCATTCTGGATAAGGCCGGAACTATGAAGCAACGTAGCTTTATAAGCAATGACCCGGAAGGAAATACCAAGGATAACCTTGCCGAGAACCTTGAAAAGATAGGAACGGTTAAAACTGCTAAAAAAGAATTCTATATAATCATAGAAAGGGTATCCCTAAAGAAAGAACAGACGATGGTATGGCTAATGACGGCCTCCACCATTAAAAAGATCAAATCAATAAGTGACGCGGTTGTAGTTAGTTTGCTTGATAAATATATGCCGCTTAGCCTACTTAAGAATTTCGTCTGGGGCGTTCCTATAGGGCACTGGATAGCGCTGATATCACTTGCCGCCATCTCATATTTTTTAATGTGGGGGATTGCACTAGGCTTACAGCACATATTCTATTACCTGCGGAAAGTACCTAAGGAAGATCGCGGCAGAACAGTAATGCATGCTTTGATAGCGCCAGTGCAATTATATACATCGGTTGTTCTATTCCTGTTCGTTGCCAACCGTATCGGGGTTTCAATTGTTGCAAGGCAGAACTTCTCTAACCTCGCAGAGGTTACCGCATGGATATTATTCGCTTGGATATTATGGAGGCTGATTGACGTTTTCGCTGATAACGGCAGAAGGCGCCTGATAAAAAAAGGCCAGTATGGCGTTATTTCAACAATTATATTCCTGCGCCGCTCCGCCAAATTTGCACTGATTACAATCCTTACTATTACTATTCTGGATAGCTTCGGCTTCCGAGTAACCACATGGCTAGCAGCACTTGGTATAGGTGGTTTGGCGATCGCACTTGGCGCGCAGAAAACCGTCGAGAATTTGGTCGGCAGCCTTACGCTTATAGCAGACAGGCCGATCAGCATTGGCGACCTATGCAAATTCGGTGATACTGTTGGCGTGGTCGAAGATATAGGAATGCGCTCAACACGCGTACGCACCGCGAATCATACGGTAATAACCATCCCAAACGGCGATTTCTCTTCAATGCGGATTGAGAATTACTCTTTGAGAGATAATTTCCTGTTCAGTGTGGTACTAAAATTTCAGCATACAACCACTATTGAACAGATAAAAGCTTTGCTAATAGAATTCCGTAAATTCCTATCAGAACATCCGAAAATTAAAAATGATTACAGGGTAAGCTTTATCGGCTTTGATGTCACCTCCCTGAATATTGAGATCAGCGCCGATATAATCACCCGCAATTTTGGTGAGTCAATGACTTTAAAAGAAGAATTCAACTTCAAGATAATGGAAATCATAAGGGATTCCGGTACTTCACTTGCCATTCCATTATATAACGTAGTGTTGGAAAACAAAGAAAATGGTGAAAATTAGACTTTTAATATCATATTTTACCTAAAATCATCAATAAATTAATCTTTATTTAACCTTTAATTGATATCATAATATTAATTAATAAGGGAAGATAATGAATCCACAGGATAAATTAGAGTTAGAAAAAGCAGTCAATGACGCTTTAAAAAAAGGCTTTGATACCGGCAAATGGGATGGAGATAAATTCCACATCGTTATCAAAAATAGCATCTGCTTTAAAAGAAGCAACTACTTATATTGCCAACTATCTTAAAAAAGTTGAAGAAGGGAAAGTAGATGGTTTAGGCCTGGATGAAAAAGACTCTATCAGCCGTGCAAAGATTATTAAATCTCAAATGCAGAAAAAAATTGGCAAAGACTTTGTGACCGATCCCGGCAACCGTTCAGGTAAAGTTTCAGATATTGGCGGTGTATTTCCCTTTATAACTGAAGTAAGGGTGTTCGAACCCAAAACACATCTATCATTCGAATTTAATTCTGGCGAAACCACGTTAAACCCTGACTTTTTAAAGTCCCTTGATAATTTACAAAATAACCATAATCTGGAAGCAAAATTCTTTGCCCAGATGGCCGACTTGGATTTTGTAGGAAAAGGAAACAAAATTGATACCCCTAAAAAATTAGAAGATCTTTTCAAAAAGGTAGAAAACAAAGACAAAGTTACTGAAAAAAACCTCACCGATCAGGAACAAGCTTTAGTCAAAATGTATCATTTAGCTTTAGGTCGTTCACTAACAGCGGCAACTGCAATACATGACCAGCAAACAGTTGATAATATAAATGAGGTTTATGATAAGGACCCCTATAAAACCTGGGAAGCTGCCAAGGAAAATGGTTGGCTTGAAGAGATGAAAATTAATAAAGGTAATCTTTTAAGTGATTATGTTGTGCTCGCCCCTAGCTTGAATGATAAGAATGCGAAAAGAAGCACTGTAAGCCCTGAAGAATACCAGATCACCAGAAATAACAAAGGTACTGGCTTACCTGACAATAGATTCGCTTCTTATGCCGGTATACAGGAAGCCAAAGAAACTAAGGTAAATATAGTTGAACCCGGTAGCATCTTCGATTTACAGCAGCAAGCTTTCAATCAAGAAATATCAGAGATCAATAGAGATATAGAAGCAGTTAAAAGTTCCAAAACAGATATTGACCCTTACCGGGATTTTGGTGAATGGGTTGACAGGCAAAAAAACGATTTAAGAGAAAAAGGAAATAAACCTCCAATAGAAACAAATAAAACACCTGAGAAAAAAACAGAAATATTAAAACAAAGCACTTTAACTGAAACAAAACCTGAGACGAAAAAACCTCAAGTTAAATTAGGTGAGCTTATAATAAAAAAAGATAACACTCCTAATCTCGAAAAATCAGTTCCATTAAAATATAAAGGACTCAATACAGAAAACTCAACGTTCCTAGACGACATTGATGCAACTGAAGTTCCAGTATTTCCCTTAATATCAGGTCTTGTAGGTACAGCAGTACATTTATATAAACGCACCGCTCTGGCTGTATCCAGAATAAACGAGCCGGATGAACTTAACAAAAAGACAAAAAATATCATCAGTAATTCTTTTTCTAAATTCATAGAGGATATGGATAAGCAAAATCCAGACATTAGCTGTTGGAAATTACAGAAATAAAAATAGCCACTAAAGGCGGCTATAATGAGGAAAAGTATAAAAGGACGGTTGAAAGAAAATTCGAAAAGATCATAATGGAGGAGATACCAGAAATTTTGTATTTAAACCTTATCGAAGCAGGCTTCAGCAAAGAAAAAGCTAAAGAACTAAAAGATGAGTTTTCTGAAAAGCTTTATAGCGAAAAAGATAAGATCCTTGTTTCCACAAAAAATATAATGCTAAGCTCAAGAGATGGAAAGGATGATGGCAGTATAAAGATATCTTTTAATGATGATAATGCAAAGGCAGCCCTAGGCAATAAGATATTAAAGGATGTTAACAGCCTGCTTAACAGCTCTTCATTCGGGAATAATATCGTACCGATTAAAGACAGAGTAAATATTTTAAATGAATACTTACAGGAAAAAGGCTTTAGCGGGCTTTTAATTGCCACTCCGCAAAAAGCCCCGAATGAAGAAAATATTGAGTTGCGTATAAAAAACAATGCAACAATTGATGAATTAAAAATCTTCAATCATTTCATTAATACAGAAGTTAATTCACCTTTAAGAATAGGCTTACCTAAAGATCTCAGTGAAAAGACCAAAAATGTAATTGAGAAGTTTAACAACCTGAAATATGGCTCCCATGAACCACTAAGAGATAATTTTAATTTAATTGATATGGATACTCAAATACTTACAGCCTTAAGTATTATAACATCAGAATATAAAACAATAAAAGATATACCTAGCCTTCCCAGCATGGCTCCCATAGCTAAAACTGAAGCCAGCTTAAATTCTGATATCCGAACAATATAAATTATAAGCTATAAATCTACTTCCTCATTTTCAGCTTTTTCTGACCCCTACCCTTGTTCCAATTATTATTGGAATGGCCGTTATGATTATCATATTTACTATTATAGTTATCATAATAATTGTTTCTATGGTCATTATCATACCCATGACCATTATGCTGAGGGCGAGCCCATGTTCCGCGAACCATATGCCATTTTTTACCATGACGCTCCCAACGCGAAGGAACCCATATGTAACCCGGGCGGTCTTTTATTTTATATCCGTCAATCCAAACATATCTGTTATGTTCCCAAGACCAGTATCCCGGCACCCAGACATATCCGGCAGGAAGATACCTTGGCGCTTGTTCATACCTTGCAGAAGGCGGCGGTGAGCCAACTTCTAGATTTATATTGATTTGCGCAAACGCCGGAACGGATGATGATAAAGCCAAAAATATTGATGAGTATAACGCAGCTTTTTTAATGAACATTGAATTTCCTGAAAGTTATAACAACAGCAAATTACCAGTTTGTATGTTCTTTTAACATATGCCTAACTGCTACCAATATAAAGAAACCATAAGTTTGTTATAAAAATTAATAAGAAATTCAAGAAACCTGTTGCTTTTTCTATTCTATACTATAATGATAGGGTATTAAGAATATATAAATATTAAGCCTTATGGTTATAGGCAAGCAGCATAAATCTAAAAATAGTGAAGTTGAAATTTTCAATAAAGTGATTGGAGATATAGATTGCACACTTTCCATTGGGGATAAAGGAGAAAAATTCCGCGACCACGTTAGTAATGTTGCGGAGCTATTGGCATATACGGTAAATGTGAAATCAACCCCGATAATTGATGCAACTGCAATAAGCTATATTGCCCAAAGGCAGGTCAAGGTTAAATCTGAGGATTATTTACTACCCGGAGGGAGCGCAAAAGGCAGGGCAGCATTTGGTTTATTTTACCAATACCTGAGAGAAACTTACGTAACACTTGATACTGTTGAAAGAGAAAAATTAAATCACAGTGACAATCCATTGAAAGAATTATTCAAAAAAACATTTGATGGGGCATCAATAGTTTTAAACAGCGCAGGTAATCATGCAATATCAGTTGCTGCAATGGCAGAGAGAATAAGTAGTGAATTTGGAATTGAACCCAAAATAAAAGTAACTGCTATTCTACCCCCTAACCCACCGGTTTATAAAAAATTCAGGATAGAATCATATGGAGCGGAAGTTCTGGAATTAAGAGTTTCCAACGGCTCAATAGAAGATAGAGATATAAGGCTTAAAGAAGAAATAAATAACCTAACAGGAAAAGTTTTTGCGTTTCCTACAGAGCCTAATAAAGAACAATGGGGCGGCTTTTTAGGACTGGCTACCGAAGCAAAGGAAATCAGAGAATATTTTGATAGGAAGATAAAAGAGGTAAAAGAAAACCTAAAGGATTTCTGGTCAGTATTATCACCAACATCTTCAGGCCCAACAGCAGGCGGATTATATACTTATCTTGGCACTGAAAAACACTCACCTAAGGTCAGGATAATACAAGACATTTACAATGGAGGATATGCAAAAGGTTTGCTTGATCTTACAAATGCAGGAATTTTAGAAATTGAAGAAACACAAAAAATTTACCTTAAAGAACTCGTAGACAATTCAAAATCGGCTAAAGAATTGGGTGGTAAAGCACAAAATGGACTTTCTACTGAAAAAATAAATGAATTTGCTAAAGCCGGAATTCTTGAACCAATTGAAGGCAATAAATTCAAGCTAAAAATTGACCTGAAAGACATTAAACTCATAACTGAAAGTGAAATGAAATTAGCTTCAGCGCTTTGGTACGCAGAAACATCTATTGGTGGAAACAAAGTACAGTATGGTTCTGTTTTGCCGGAAAAAGCAGGAGCAATAGCCATTGCAGAAACCTTAAGGCCAGCCAGAGAGAATGATCCGGAAAGTTTTACCAAGAGAGTAGCGGAAGTTCTTTATGCGGCAAAAATAGATTTTAATAAATTCAAAGAATTATCGGAGCTTAAACCTGATGAAATAGAAAAACTTGGAGTTTCAGCACTAGAAAATGAACTTCAAAAGTTATCAGAATCAAAACATAAAACTCCCAATATAGTTGAACGGGTAATAAATAATAAGGCTGAATATATATACAAAAATGTAATAGCAATATTAACAGGAGCTAACAGAACCCAGCCACTTGAAATTGCAGCAAATGAATATCGAGCCAACGGCACAGATAAAAACAGGGATAGATTTTTAACCGAATTAACTACGGCAAGCCCAAAAACTATTAATCACTTACTCTACAGAGAAAACACAAGAGCTGTAGATGGGACTGAATTCATATCAGGGGAAAGATTTTTAACCACCATCAACCAAGCCTTAAGGGAAAAGAAGATAACCTGTGCAGGCGAAAATTTTGGCGGTTATGATAAAAAAACCGGTGTGAATAACCGCTTAAAAGGAATTGCCGAGACACAAAGAGATATCTCCCAGCAGTTTTTTGGACGGGCAATTTAATAACAGGAGAATTTATGGGAACTAATGAAAATGATAACAAAAGTGATTATGAAAAAATAGCAGATGCTACCCGCGGAATGTTTCAAGATGCTATTGATGTAAGTAAATTACTCACAGAGCAAAAAGGAAGTGATTTATTAGCAAATCAGGATTTGCCATCTTATCAGATTGAAAGACTAGAAAAAAGTGGAGCAGTAAGAGTTGAAAAAACACATGGTAAAGAATCAATAATTAAATTAAATAGATAGGTATATTTTTTCATTTAACAATTATAAGATAATAGGCCTTCTCTTAAAACTATATATTAAGCTAATATCATAGATAACGTCATTTTTCATGAGCTTATAAATAAGTAGCCTACAATAATTTTAGCATCATCCAGTTTAGCAAAACGAATATACTCTTGGGATCCTTCGCTTATGCTCAGGATGAAGTCTTAAGTAGTGCTAGCGAATAAATTAAAAAGTGAAAAAACAACAAAACCTCAACAAACCACTTGATTTCAATTTTTAATTCATATATACCCTATCTATTGGGTGGGGATTTAACTATATAAGAATTGTATGAAAACATTATTATCATTATTAGTATTAGCATTATCTGTAAGCTCTGCGCCCGCTTTCGCAAAGGATAGGCTTAAGATAATTACATCTGCTGATACATATAAAACTGCTATCAAATTTGCTGACAGTTTTGCGGGTAACAGCTCTTATAATACGCCAACGGTGGATAGTATTGCTCCGCAGAACTTGAAAAATCTGTTCTGCCTTGATACAAGCCCTAATTCACCGGAAGCTCTGGTTTTGAATAATAGATTGCCAAAAACTGATCTGGCGCTATGTGAAAAAACTTCAGGTACTGAGATATCTGAAATTGCTCTTTCCAACAAAGAATATGTCTATATTAAAAAATCTGATGCAATAATAGAGGCTCAGGATTTTGCATTATGGATTTCTAGAAATAATTCTTCTACAAAGTTTTTAGTAGCAAATAAATTCTAGCATTATCACTTAAGAACATGACATCAAAAATTAAAACAGTGGCGATAGTAGGTGGTGGGTTTTCCGGCACGCTTACGGCTGTTCATTTGATCAAAAATTATAATGAGCCACTTAATATAATACTTATAGATAAAGCCGGTGATTTTGCCAGAGGTGTCGCCTACTCTACCCCTGACCAGAACCACCTGCTTAATGTCGTCGCAGAAAAAATGGGCGCTTTTTACGATAACCATAATCATTTTTATGAATGGCTTGTTGAAAATGAAAGCGTCTGGAAATCGGAATTTGCTAAAGTTAAATTAGATCCAAAGACTTTTGTATCGCGAAAATTATACGGCAATTACCTTGAGGATATTTTTAGCAAAGCATTAGCAGAAGCTAAAACTAAAAATATTTCAGTGAGCCTGATTAAAGCTAATGTTACTAATCTTGAGATCATTGAAAAGACAAGGCGCGCTTTAATTACGTTAGATAGCCAATCTATTGAGGCGGATAAAGTTGTTCTTGCAGTTGGTAATTTCCCATCAAAAACCTTCGAGTTTGAAAGCCCTTTATTCAATACCGAGAAATATATCAAAACCGCGTGGAGCCACAGCAAAAGTAATCTTATCAATAAAGATGACCTAAGCCAGGTTCATGAAAGCGAGAATGTTGTTATTATCGGAACCGGGTTAACCATGATCGACATGATCGTAAGCCTGCATAACAAAAATTACAAAGGTAATATCATTGCGATATCGCGAAATGGTAAAATTCCGCAAGCTCATAAATCTTACAATAAAATATATTCAAATAACTTTACAGAAAAAGACCTGCCGAATAAAGCTTTGAAACTTTATCAATTGGTCAGGAATGAAGTTATAAAGGCGGAAAAACAAGGGTATGACTGGAGGGCAGTTATAGATTCATTCAGGTCGCTTACCGTTCCCGCATGGATAAAACTGAATGTAGTTGAGAAAAGGAAACTTATCAAAAAACTTTTCCTCTGGTGGAATATTCACAGGCACAGGATACCGCCGGAATCAAACGAACTTCTCTTAAAACTCCAGAACTCTAGAAAGTTAAAAATATTCTCAGGATATATTTATTATGTTTCAGGTAATGGAGATAATCCGCTTAAAATCGCGTTCAGGGAAAAATTTAGTGATGAAGTTAAAACTATTGAAGCAGGTTATGTTATCAATTGCTCCGGCCCGGAACTTGATATCGCGAAAAGCGGTAACCAGTTGCTACTTTCATTGCGCGATAAGGAATCGATAACTGTTGGTCCACTCCGCATGGGGATCGAAATAAACAAATATGGCCGCGTTAAAGGTAATGCCTCTGACGTTATACATACACTCGGGCCAATACTCTGCGGTGAATATCTTGAGACAACCGCCGTGCCGGAACTCAGATACCAGACATATAATCTAGCAAAAGAGATAATAGAATCACTGATAGAATCGGAAGTGAATAGTGACTTAAAATATCTGGGGGCAATATGATATTTAAAACCTCAAAATATAGAGATCTAATGCGATGTATGCGAATGCGCGCTTTATAATAAGGCACCCATTAATACAATTAAATCAACGCATCAATACGAGGTCACTATGACAAACATTAAAAATAAAGAAGTAGAAATCTTAGGAAAGATATCTGAAGAAATATCAAAAATAGAAGCAAGGCCTATCTTATTAAAACTATTTTCCAGTAACTGGAGCGAAGTCCATAACCTTCTGCAACTATACGGGAGAAGCAACGAAGTTCCTGTCAGGTCAAAAAAATTCCTGTCTTACCTGCTTAATTTCCACAGTCTTTTTGGAAATAATTCCAAGCTAATATCGGAAATAGATTCGCGGATATTATATCTTGATCTGCTTTATGATGATAAAATAAATCATCAGGCCAGTGCAGGCGATTTGATAAAAAAACATTTCCACGAGAAACTTGATTACCTGATAGAGCTCAAATCAAAAAGGTCAAATTTCTCACCAAGCAGTATATCCCTGATAAAGCAGTCTATCTACCCGGCTAGCAATCTTAAAAATTATGAGAATTACCTGGATATTTATTATTACAATAGTGAGATACTTGATATCTATAGAAAATATCTTGAGAAAGAGAATGAATACCTGATCGGCGTTCTCACACCTGATACCGCTACGCAGCCCGAAAGCGATAGCGCAGTATGCTATATGCTCGTTAAATTAAAATCCCTGTATCATAAACTTTCAGCAAATATTAGTCCCGAATTTTATGGATCTACAAAACTAAGAACAGAAAAACTCTCATACCATTCGAAAGTATTACTGCAGGAAAATCTTATGCAGGCGCCTCTTTAGAAAAACACCACAGCAATTAAATAAAAATTAATGTCATCAATATGGTAAAGGAGAAATCATGTCTAAAAATTTACTACTACTTAGTTATGGGGGGCCAAAAAGCGAGCCTTATCTGAACTACGCAAAAAACGAGATTGCAGAATTATATGGCGCCTCACCTGAAAACCGTAAAAAGGTTTTATTCATACCCAATGCATCAGTTGATGAAAACTTTGACGCCCGCTTAAGGGAAACAAAAGCAACGCTTGAACCCCTGGGAATTGACTTGATCTCATCACATCATTTTGATGATCCAACTAAAGCGCTCAATTATGCAGACGGAGTTCTGGTTGGCGGTGGCAACACATATAAACTGCTAACATATCTTCAAAAAACCGGGCTGGATAAAGCCATAAAAGAAAAAGTAGCTAAAGGATTTCCTTATGCTGGGGAAAGCGCCGGGGCAAATGTAGCAGGGCTTGATATTGGCGTTACCAATGACAAACCTTATAGAACAGACTACCTACCCTCATCACTGGAAGCACTTGGGCTAGTACCTTATAATTTCAATCCTCATTTCCCCGAAGGAGTAGCAGGCTATCTGAATGAGGAAGGTAACTTTGTTCCATTCGGCCCACTTGATAGGGAAAAACAACTTACATCTGTTCACAGGAATAATATTCCTATCATAGGATTGCCGGAAGGTTCAGGATTAAGAATCTCAGATGAGGGAAATAATAATATTGCGGTAACTAATTATAAACTTGTCGGTAATAATCCCGTTCTTCTTTTTGAAAAGGGAGAAGAGACTTTAAAAGTTACAGAACCGATCATATTAAGGGTTCTGGGTGTCCTCGAACAGTTCAGAAAAGAGTTTGATCCAAGATCACATAATGAGAATATAAGCACCGGTTATGAAAATCCTTTCAAACAGTTTTTCTTAAGGTCTGTTCCTCTAGGTCTGGCAAGCAATCCTATTCATGAAGGGGATAATAAACAGGTCAGAACAGAAAAGCGAAGCAAAGGCCTATCAGAGCATTTTGATAGACTAGGAAAATTTTTAAAAACCGA
>JANPLD010000030.1:0-21181 GCA_031426355.1 Alphaproteobacteria bacterium
TTCATGCTTTCTGCAAGCTGTTTTAGCTGCTTCTTGTCGTGAATCCGCGGATTCTTGGGATTAGGCTTTAAAATACTTATAGGGTGATAGACTATTGATAGTCTATTGGTCTGACTTGTTAACATACGCAACTCCAGTAAAGGTTAAGTTACGTAACAGACATTAAAGACTAAATATCTTTAACGGTTACGCCCGCTTTAAGGATCAGAGATTTTGATAAATCTTATTGTAGTAATTTCAAAAACTTGAATCACTCAAACCGGATTAACAAAAAATGCATATGTTAGAGTTAGGTTCAGACCTCTTTATTGAATTTATTATAACTATCACTAGAATAGCTCTATGTAATAGCACTTCTCTTATACCATTAATTATAACTTCTGGAAACAAGTTTTTTTTGGAAACTAATGAGTGTTCGTTTATAAAAAGCCATTACTGCTTAATAATTAACTATTAAGTTTAGTTTTTATGATCGCAGTTTAGTTACAATGCAGCTCTTCTGTTGATAAAATAATCAAGGGAAGCCTTTCCAGCTCCTGCTACTGCCAGCCAGAAGAAGATGCAAAATATGCGGTCTCTTCAAATCCTAGTAATGTTTCAAGAGAATCTATATCTTCCAATTTTGCTGATAGTAACCACCATAACACCGGAAAGCATACCGCCTGCAATACTTGTAAAGAGGCCAAGTATCAATAAAGCGCCGCCGAACATTCCACTCCGGAAATAAAAGGGGTGAGAATTTCCGGGTAAGGAATTCCCCAACTGGCAAAATTTTCAATCATCTGAGGTAAATTATTGAGCTTACCCCATCCAGTCAGCATGAAGACATATCCAACAACGATACGCGCTACCAACGGCCCTGCCCAAAGAAAATGCGAAGCGATCCGTTCCGGCCAGCCGATAAGTAATTGGATAAAGCAACTGGAGAATTTACAAGCTTTAACGGAACAGTTTCTTCTGGGTCTATGAGTTGTGATATAGCATTTTTAAGAATTGCAAGCTCTAGGCTTTATGCTTCCCGGTTTTGTGCTGATGATTTACTAGTATGGGCATATAGCTTGCTTGGCGCGGCTGTTCTTCTTCCTTTATTTACAGGTGTTAAACCTGCTGTTGCGGTACTAATAGCAAGAGCATCACATAAGATAACTGTTCAAGCCGATGGAATGGCGCTTCGCCGCTGTCAGGAATTTCACAAACGTCTTGTCTGACGTCTTACTTTTCTAAAACGTAAGGACTGGTAGTGTCGACTAGACTAACAGATAATTATTACTTAATAATTATACTTTAAATTTTTATAAAGATGAGGATGAGAATAACAACCATTTACAAACTTTAGCAACCTATCCATAGAATCTATTTTTACTTTTGTACCGGTGATATTAATACCAGTTTCATCACGCAATATATTCAATGCACGGGAAAAGGTAGCACCTTTCATTCCTAGAGTAGAAGCTATCAGCGTTTTATCATAAGGAAGGTTTACTACTATACCATCTTTCTGGTTCAGTGTAGGACAAAGCCCCAACAAAAAACATCCAATACGTTGTGGTGCACTGTAAAGAAGGTACTGTTCCAATTGTAGCTCATGGCGCCGCTGATACTGTACCATAGAGTTCAGCATATTAAATGCTAACTGGTTATTAACGCGTAACTGCTCTTTCAGCAAGGCGAGCGGAATACTTACTATCTGAGCATCCTCTGCCACCTGAGCGCTACTAGCAAAGCACCCCTGTTCAAAAATAGCATTCTCGCCTGTAATATTATCTTTCGTGAGCATAGCTAAATTTACTTCTTCACCTTCTTTCGTTATATAAAAAAGCTTTAACCAGCCGCTACAGATGATATAAAAAAAGTTTGCCTCTTCACCTTCCTGGTATAGTAACTGTCCTTTCTTATAACTCTTCACCTGAGCAGCATTGGAGAAACGCATCACTTCTTCATCAGATAGATTCAAAAATATTGTAAGATTTTTAAAAAAAATGAACGATTTACACCGCTGTGAATCCGCTTGAGGTTTGTTAATTGAGATCATAATAGAATCTGCTGATAAGTTACGGATATTATAAACATATTCAGTCAAGTTTTTTGACTTAAGTCAAAGTATTACCATATAGATTCTTATTAGAGTTACTTTATCGTCTAGAATTTATAGTATTGTAATTGAACTCCTGTAACACTTTAGAAAAGTTATTTTGTATATCCATTAAGCATTTATAAATTGTTTCATAATTTGTGGAATCAAATCAGGGAGATCATCTGCTATCAGTCCTGTGGTAATTTTTTGTGCAGCCTTTCCATGTATCCAAACGGCAGCACAAGCTGCTTCAAATAAAGGCATATTCTGTGCTGCTAGACTAGCTATAATGCCTGCAAGAACATCTCCGCTTCCTGCTGTTGCTAAAGATACGGGTGCATTTTTATTTTCGACGATCCTGCCATCAGGGGAGGCTATTATTGTATGGTGGCCTTTAAGAACAATTATAGACCCTGACAGATTTGCTGCGTTTTGAGCAGAAATAACTCTGGAGTTAGTAAGGCTAAAAATGCGTTTAAACTCACCTTCATGAGGGGTCAGAATACAATTATTGTGAAGATTTTTCAGGAGTAATTCCTTATCATTTTCAAATATGGATATAGCATCAGCATCAATTATGGTTTTAAGTTCCTTTTTTTTTAAAGTTTCGGCAACCCTTTTTTTGAGCTCAGCTTTCACTCCATTGCCAGGTCCTAGTAATACGGCACGAACTTTATGATTCTTAATAAAATTTTGGAATTCTATATCATCAAATGGCTTAGCCATTATAGATTGAAAGGCCAGCGAATAGACAAGAAGGGATTTTTCATCACAGGCAACGGTGACCATGCCTGCACCACTTCTAGCGGCAGCAAAAGCTGCAAGTTTTGTGGCTCCTGTACAATCAATTGGAGCCCCATTTATAAGTAAATGTCCACGTGTATATTTATTATCTTCCGGCTTGGAATTCCGTAAGAATTTTGCCCAAATTTTAGTTGAGTTAATCATACTAATCTGCCCTATCATAGCTTCCTAAAAAAATGGTATCTTTATAAAAGTTAGATCTTATCTTAAAAAGATTTTAAATAACCTACCTATGTATCCAATCGTCTTTTTCCATAAAGGAATATTTCCCCAGGCATTCCAATCGATCTCAATACAGTTCTTCAGATCATTACTAAAATGCTGTTTTAATTCCATTACAGCTTCTTTATCAGTAGTTATTACATTCGCTTCGCGATTATAAAAGAAACTGATAATATCCATATTGGTACTGCCGACTGTTGCCCATTCATCATCTATTACCATAGTTTTACAATGTATTACTGATTTCCGATAATGGTATATTTTTACTCCTGAACTAAGCAATTTCGGGATATAAGAAGTATAAACCCAATCTGCCGGTAATAGATCGGAATGCTCAGGAACCATTAATCTTATCTCTACTCCGCGGGCACAGGCTTTTTTGAGCAAACTAAGGAACCGCCTGTTCGGCACAAAAAATAAACTGGTTATATAAATATATTTCCGCGCATGTCTTATCCTGTTAACCAGTTCCTTGTATATTTTGTAAGCTGCAAAAGATGACCAGTTATGAAGATAATAGAAGTTACCTGAATTTTTATGATTTCTATAAGTAAAAAATTTTCTGAAGAAATATTTTTTTTCAACAGCATCAAATGCTTCTCTGACATCTGATATTATAGGTCCTGTAAACCGTATTTGAGTATCGCGCCAGTGACGCATCCTTTCGGCAATGCAAACACCTCCCGTGTAAATAACTTCAGAATCTATCAGTAAAGTTTTTGTGTGAATGCGCGGAAACCACCACCAAGGTGTTACAATGTGCCAGAATCTGAGTGGGTGGTAAAAATGAATAAATCCTCCCGCATCTTTAAAATCTTTAAGCAAAGGAGATGAATTTAAACTCAGGCTGCCATATTTATCGCATATCAATATAACCTTAACTTTTTCGCGGGCTTTCTTGATAAAAAGCTCCATGAATTTATTACCAAGAGAGTCAGCCTCAAATATATATTGTTCTAATTCTATCGAGATTTTTGCCTCTTCGCATTCTTTATACATAGCATCCCAGGCATCCTGCGTACTTAGGAAAAACTTCCAGGTATATTTTTTACTCATTTTCCCTTTGTTCCCAGGGTTTTGATCTTGCCTAGCCATTTACTACGCCCTAGCTCAAATTCAACCATACCTATATAAGTTATACGGGATTTTATTCCGCAAAAATTAAGCATAGAACTAAACGCTTTTGTACCATGTGCAAAATATACAAAACGATAGAAAATTTTAGGCATTCCCATAGTTTGTATTATTCTCGCCGTTTTTCCAGCAAGTAGCTTTTTCTGCATATTCTCTTTTAGGTCATATGCAAAACCCTTTGATAATGCCCTTTCTAAAAAACCTTTTAACAAAGCAGGAATCATGAATTGCCAAAGCGGATAGATAAAGACAATATGATCAGCCCAGAGGATCTTTTCATGTGCTTCCAAAATATCTGGTTCGATCATCTGATCCTCGTGGAAACCTTCATGAAGTATTGGATCGAATTTTTTATCTGCAATTTTGTATGAATATACTTCATGGCCATTTTCTACGGCCCCTGCTTTATACTCTTCTGCAAGTGCTTCACAGAAGCTTTTCCTTTTTAAAGCTGGGTTTCCAATAATTATAAGTATTTTCATATAAATTTCTAAATTCAAAGCTCCATACTTTACATTTTAAATTTGTAAGTAATTTGACTATAGTCAAATTACTTTAATTGTTATAGCCTATTTTAATATTTAAACTAAAAATTAGGAAATAATATGATGGAACCAGCAATTGAGTTTATAACAGGAGTAACTTTGCTTTTTATTGGTATTTCATTCATTTTTCGCCAAAAAGAATGGATCATGTTGTTTGAGCATATGGAAAAAAAGGGAAGCCGCACTGCACTTTCTTTGGGAATATTGAATACAGTTGCAGGTAGTTTTATTCTAGGTTTTCATTGGGTTTGGCAAGGTATTGCAGCAATAACAACAATTTTAGGATTATTATTTATAGTAAGAGGTTTTGTATGCCTTACTTATCCCGGTATTATTATAGCAAAATTTAGAATGGTCTTAAAAAACGCCAAAACCAATATGAATATAATTGGCTTAGTTTCCATGCTTCTTTCAGGAGCAATATTGCTTGGCTGGTGGCAGGTTCAGTATGGATGGCAGAATAATCTTGAAAAGAACCTTCAGTTGATTGAGTTTAAAAACTAATAAAGAAAAATTATAAACCGTAGAAAAATGAATTAAATAGGAAAGAATAATTATAACCTTAAACCTGTGCAGAAAACAATTGCAACAAGCTATAATACTCATGAGTTAATAAAAATTAATCAATCTTTACGCATAAAAGATTATACCGGCTGTCCTGCATGTAGCTTCCTTATAAATCAAAGATTAGTGTCTAATGGTAGCAAGTATCTTTGGGTACAAGTTATGTTTAATAATCTAAAAAGGTTTTTATATGAATAATAATCAAAACAATCCTAATAAAGATAAAGCTCAGGTTTCTTCTAATGAAGCTAATAAATCTCAGCAGCCACAAGGAAATCAGCAATCCCAACAAGGTAATAAGAATGCTGATGAAAGTAAGAATAAAGAGATCAATAAAAACGATCCTAAAAAAGAAGATAGTAAAAAAGATTCTAAATAAGTTCTTTGTTTTAGTTAAAGTGATAGTGAGAAACCGGGTTCGCCCGGTTTTTTGTTATATACGAGTTTACTATTCGCATCTCGGATGATTTACCAAGTTTTATAATTATGCTGCAGCTTCAACAATTTCTGGTGACATATATTTTATAAGCAGTGCTTGTAATTCATGCGGGTTGAATGGTTTGCTGATATAATCATCCATTCCGAAACCTATGCATTTTTCGCGGTCACCTTTCAGGGCATGGGCTGTCATTGCAATTATTGGTATATGCTGCGGGCCTTTGCTTCTTTCAATGTCACGTATGCGATTGGTAGCTTCAAAACCCCCCATCACAGGCATTTCAATATCCATTAATATAAGGGAGTATTTGCCGGTTGAAAATTTGTCTATGGCTTTTTGGCCATTGTTAACTACTTCATAATGATATCCAAAATTAGATAGTATAAGGGTTGCCACTAGAATGTTAGCGTCATAATCTTCAACTAGTAGTATAGGCAGTTTGCTGGAATTTTCACGCTTATCAAGATAGATGGTATTTTCTTGATGTGATAATTTTGTGCTTTGGCTTGCTTCAACAGGTAGGCTTAAGTGCAGAGTAAAAGTTGAGCCTGAACCAACAACGCTGGTAACGCTGATTGATCCTCCCATCATTTCTGCCAGTGATTTACAGATCGCAAGCCCAAGCCCTGTGCCGCCATATTTACGGGTAATGGACGTGTCAGCCTGCATGAATTTGCCAAATATATGATTGATCTTATCTTGTGGTATTCCAATTCCACTATCTGTTACCGAAATAGTAATATTTTTCTTTCCGTCAGCACCACCCCCATTGGCAAGGAAAACAGAGACACTGCCGTGATCGGTAAATTTAATAGCGTTACCTACCAGGTTTATCAGTATCTGGCGGATACGCCCACTGTCGCCAACAAATGTTTTATAGAGTCCGGCTTCATAATGTACATTGAGTGCTATATTTTTTTCCTGCGCCCTTACGGACATAATACTTATAACTTTTTCAAGCATCGTTATCATGTTAAAAGGTAGATGTTCCAGCTCTATAGCCTCTGCCTCAATTTTATCAATATCAAGCAGATCATTTATCATATCCATTAATCCATCGGCGCTGGTTTGGAGTACCTGTACACATTTTTTTTGCTTCTCATCCAGTTTTGTCCCAAGCAGAATATTTGAAAGCCCTATTATGGCGTTCATTGGAGTCCTGATCTCATGACTCATATTTGCGAGGAAGTCAGATTTTGCCTTGTTGGCCTTTTCCGCAATAAGGGTGGCGATCTCTGCAGACTCGCGGCCTTTGTTGGCAACGTCCTGCTTTGCATCAGTTTCAAATTTTAAATCCTCAGCGATTTTTACGTTAGACCGGGCAAGGTCTTTTGCAACATGTGTTAATCCTATAGCGTTGGCGGTAGCGGTTTTTTTTGCATCACGCTGAATAAAAATAAATATTAAGATAAGCCCGAAAGAAATAGCTGCAGCAATTAATTCATCATTTCTATAGTTACCATCTGCAAAATATGTGATCAGAAAGCGAAGTAAGCTGATCGCAAGGATAATATATAGTGAATAATCTAGCAGGAGTTTTTTAAAGGAGGTCATTAAATGCCTAGATTGAACTGTTACTTGGGAATAAAGCAGTTGATCATGCTATGCCTGATTTTCCATTATAGATAGCTTTATTAATATTTTAATCCGCATGGGAAAAATATATCAGAACCTATAGAAACAAGCTTTGAAGTGATTGAGCTATAAAACTGCTGTCCTTTAGATATTTACTTCACAACAAAAAAGAGAGTTAATATGTTTAATGAAACGCATCACTTGATCGAGGAATTTCCAGAGTTCAAAGAAAAGATTCAAGAGTTAAAATCAAGTAACAAACACTTTAAACATTTGTTTGATAAGTATGAAGAACTTGATAAGGAAATCCATAGCGTTGCACAGGAAGTCAGGGCAATTTCTGATGAACACGCAGAAGAACTTAAGAAAAAACGCCTTAAGTTAAAGGATGAATTATATGCAATTTTGCTTGCGGAGTGATTTTCAAAGTTGAAGTGCTTAAATATAATTCCAGGGATATAAAATGAAAATAACCTTTTTAGGTGCAGCGGGAACAGTTACGGGTTCTAAATATCTTTTAGAATATAATAATGCAAAAATATTGATCGATTGCGGGCTTTTTCAAGGTTTGAAGGAATTACGACAAAGAAATTGGCAAAATCATATAGATGCAAAAAATATAGATGCGATTATATTAACACATGCTCACCTGGATCACAGTGGATATATTCCACTTCTGGTTAAAAATGGGTTCCGGGGCAGAATATACTGCTCTCATGCGACAAAGGCATTATGCGAGATACTTTTACCAGATAGCGGATATCTTCAGGAAGAGGATGCTTATCTCGCTAATCATTATAATTATAGTAAGCATAAACCGGCATTACCTTTATATGATCTGAAAGATGCAAAAAAATCATTGGAATATTTTACTCCATTGGATTTTGAAAGTGAGTTAAAACTTAAGGGTGGCCTTTCATTTACATTTAGTCCTGTCGGACACATACTTGGTGCTTCATTCATTTATTTAAAGACTGAAAAAGGTACTATCCTGTTTTCAGGAGATGTTGGTAGATTTAATGACCCTATAATGAAAACCCCAAGCAAAATAAAAGATGCAGATTATCTTGTGGTTGAATCTACTTATGGGGACCGGTTACATAGTGAAACAGATCCTGAAGATGAGCTGGAGTCTATTATAAACAGTACAATAAAAGGTGGTGGTACAGTTGTTATCCCGGCTTTTGCAGTAGGTCGTGCGCAGAATATATTATATTATATCCATAAACTCAAAACAGAAAACCGGATAAGTAAAAACATCCCGGTTTATCTTGATAGCCCAATGGCAATAAATGCCACTCAGATATTTCACAAATTTAGAAATGAACATAAACTTAATGAAAAAGAGTGTATGGAAGTTTGTACTACAGCTACTTATCTTAAAACAGCTGATCAATCCAAAAGCCTTAATGATTCTACAACTCCTTCCATAATAATATCCGCCAGCGGTATGGCAACTGGTGGCAGGGTCCTGCATCATTTAGCACGGCTGGCTCCTGATAATAAGAACAGTATAGTTTTTGCAGGGTTCCAGGCCAAAGGAACAAGGGGGGACAGGCTAACAAGTGGCGAGAAGGAATTAAAGATCCATGGAGAGATCATACTAGTACGTGCGCGCGTACATAATCTAAGCAATGTTTCTGCCCATGCTGATTATAGTGAGATGCTAGAGTGGTTAAGCGATATAAAGGCTAAACCTAAAACAATATTCATAACCCACGGCGAAACGAAAGCTGCGGAATCCTTAAAACAGAAAATCGTCGCTAAATTTGAGTGGAATTGTATTATACCAAAAATGGAACAATCTTTTGAGCTATGAAAAATATCTCAAAAGTCTGTAGTAATTACTTCATTCTGGTCGCATATAAAAACCAAAGAGCAACTAATGTAAGTAAGGCTGCGAAAACCCTACTTAGAAATTTGATATTTTTATGGTTTGCAAAAAACTTAGTGAAACTTCCTGCCAATATTACAATTGCAACATGAATCAGCGTGGCGACAAAAATATAAACTACACTTAATATGGAAAGCTGTTTAAGCAACGGTTGAACAGAATCGGTAAATTGTGGTATGATCGTAGCGTACACCAGATAGGCTTTTGGATTTAGCATATTACTTAACAACCCTTGGCCGAAATATCGCGATAAAGGCTCGTTGAAATGCTTTTTCTTCTCAGCACTTGAAACTCGGAGTGAATCCCATGCTAGGTATAAAAGGTAGAAAAATCCTGTGAAACGTAATATTTGAAAAATCCAGGGTTCTGTTTCTATTAAACTCGAAACACCAAAAGCCGCCGCAGTAGCCGCAAAACAAAGTCCTAAAGTGATTCCAATAATGGCAATAAGAGCTATTGCACGCCCTCGTGAGATGCTAAGAAATGCAAGCCAAAACATATTAGGTCCTGGCGTTAATTCAATGATGATAGCGGTAAGTAGGAACTCAAGTATCATTTGGTTAGTTCTTGATGAGGTTGACCTTTTACAGCATCAGATAATATTCCGCTTATATCAATTTCGTTAGATTTATGAGGTATGGTATTGCATGTTACTATCTTTTCAACCACTGAATCCTGTAGGTCCTGATAGGCATTATCTACAAAGGCAGCATGGATACCTATACAGACTGTTTTTTTAAGGCCAGCTTTGTTTAAATGCTTAACAGTTTCGATCATTGTTCTGGCTGTAGAAATAATATCATCTACCAGAACAGGGGTATGATCTCTATATTTATTAACTTCAGGAACTGATACTTCAACATCTCTGTCGCCACGGCGGATCTTGCTTAACACTATAAAAGGGGCTCCAGCCCTAGTTGCAATATCAGATACCCATTGTCCACTTTCTTCATCCGGGCCAACTAATAAAGAGTTATTTATATTATTTTTTATCCAGTCAGCAACCGGATCAGCCGCATGTAAAACTTTTGAAGGGATTCTATATATTTCATCTAAGGATTTATGGCGGTGCAGGTGCGGGTCTATGGTAATCAGGGAATTAATATATTGTGAAAGCATTTTTGCAAAAATATTTGAAGTTATTGCTTCACCTTCATTAAAGCGCTTATCTTGCCTCATATAACCAAGGTAAGGTGCTATAAGATGGACTTTCTTTGCTCCGAATTCACGCACTGTTTCAGCAAAAAATATTAGGCCCATTATCACGCTGTTGATCTTATCCATGCTACATACAAGATAGACTTCTTTATCTTTTACATCGCTCAATATCCTTACATGTGATTCTCCACCTGGATAGCTACCAAACTCTACATCACCTTTTTCAAAACCTAACTTTGTGATAAGTAGGTTAGTAATGTTTTCGTATTCGGGGAACGTAAAGATTATCGGTTTCATCAGTCTTTACCTATTGTTATGGCGTTTGCAGAGTTGTTTGTATAATTAATAACGTAATCCAGCATGCCTTGCGAATCTGCATGGATAGTAAATAATTTATCTCCCTTGCTGATCTTGTCACCGAGCCTTACATGAAGATCGACCCCACCAACTTTAAATTCCGGAGCACCTGTAAGTTTTGCAACATTAGCAATATTGCGGTTATCAATTTCTTTTATTGTTCCGCTCTGGCTTGCTAGAACTGACTTAGTGTATAAAGCCTTGGGAATTTCTTTCATGCCTCCCTGAGCTTTACATATAGCCTGGAATTTGCTCCATGCTTTTCCGCTATCTAAGATATCTGTTGCAAGTTTTATACCATCACCCTCTTTAATATCTGGGGAGAATTCAAGAACACCTGCAGCAATAAGAATAGCGCGTGCCCTTAGATCTTGTGGGGCATTCATCTCACATTTAAGCACAGAAACTATGTCACGAGCTTCAAGAGCCGGGCCTATACCTCTGCCAACTGGTTGCGAGCCATCTGTTATTATCGTTTTAACATTTATTCCTAATGCTTTTCCAACATCCACCAGATAATCACTAAGCCATTTTCCCATTTCAATAGTTCTTACCTTAGCTGTTGTGCCAACCGGAATATCAATAAGTACATCTGTTGATCCGGCAGCTATTTTTTTAGAAAGAACCGATGCTACTAACTGCCCTTCACTGTCAAGATCAAGCGCCCGCTCAACCCTTATCAATATGTCATCAGCAGGGCTTACTGATACGGATCCGCCCCACACCAGGCAACCATTTTCCTGTTCTACTACTTTGCGCATGGTATTTATATCAAGATCAACATTGGTAAAAACTTCCATAGTGTCTGCAGTTCCAGCTGGTGATGTTATTGCGCGTGAAGAGGTTTTTGGCATAGTAAGGCCATAAGCGGTAACTATTGATACAACAATAGGTGTGGTGCGGTTACCGGGTAACCCGCCAACGCAATGTTTATCCACAACAAGTTTTTTCTTCCAGTTCAATCTATCGCCTGTATCCACCATGCTTTTTGTCAGGTGGATTATCTCCTGCTTGTTAAGCCTACCTCCTGCGCACGCGGTTAAAAAAGAAGAAACGTGAATATCGGAATAATGCCCGTCTGTCACATCCTTGATAATATCATATATTTCCTGTTCAGATAAAACATTGCCGTATATCTTTGACCTTACGTAACTTAATGATTCAACAGGGTCAGAATGGGAAACTGTTATCTCATCGCCTTCATTAGCTGTTAATTGGTGCCATGCATGTTCCGAAAGGCTTGCTTTACCTTCATCAAGCAAATCTGATTTTATTATATTCAGTGTTGCTATGATTGAGCGGTCCTTTAAGGTAACTTTAACACGTGACTGTGCCTGTAAGCTTTCAGATATACAAACGGGACAATCCTCCCGCATGTATATAATAGATTCCTTATAGGTATCAATTCCAAGCCTACGCAAATGTAAAGTAGGTATATTGATCATACTAAAATTATTGTTTTAACTAAATAGAATTGTAACCTATTGAGGTTTTTGCTCGATTAAATTTGTAAGATCGGAAACTATATTATTAGAATTGGCAGATGCCTTATTATAATATTCTTCATCTCGTGTGCTTAAATTATTTGCATTCATAGGGCTTTCATTTTCAATTCTCTGCCGTTCTTCCATACCAAGATTTATTCTTACTTTAATGTTTTCTAACATAGCTAAACCTTCAACAAATAATTTTCGTTCAGCTTTTATGGAACCTTGCTCACAACACTCCATCCAAGCTATAATTTTTTTTGCCTCAACAAGAGTTCCAGTTTCTTTTAAAATAGATTTATTAGTTGCAATCAGGTCTATCATTTGAAAATGAAGAAATTTCATTTCTTCATAATTCACAATATCCGCATATGGCATATTTGGCTTGATCTTTTTAAAAATATTAAAAATTGTAAATTCCTTTTGGCACTTTGATATTTAATTAATTTCCGGATTAATAGATTCATTATAACACTGCACTCATACATAATAAAAAAGCTATGTGGTTTAAGTAAATCAAGCATTTAAGAAGATTTAACTTTTATTTACTTAAATCAGGGGCAATATGATATATGAACAAAAATCCATATGAGATATTAGGCGTAGAGAAAACTGCTGATGAAAAAACGATGAAGTCAGCTTATCGTAACCTTGCAAAGAAATTTCATCCAGATCTAAATCCCGGTAATAAACAATCTGCTGATAAGTTTAAAGAAATAAGCTCTGCTTATGACTTGCTTTCCAATACTGAAAAAAGGGCAGCCTATGATCGCGGTGAAATAGATAATGAAGGCAAGCCAAAACAGCAACAATACTATAATGATTTTGCCGATAATAAAGGTGGTCAAAGATATCACCAATATTCATCTAATGGTTTTGGCTCGGAAGAAGATATTTTTAAAGATATCTTTGGTGGTAAATTTGGCGGCAGAACAAGAAGATCTTCAGGTTTTGAAAATGTAGATATGGATACGAATTACTCTATAGAAGTAGACTTTATCGAGGCAGCTTTAGGTGTGAAGAAAACAGTTAATATGCCTGATGGCAAGATCCTTAATATAAATATTCCTGAAGGTATAAATGACGGCCAGAAATTAAGGCTTAAAGGCCAAGGACAAAAAGCGCACGGTAAATCTCCAGCTGGCGATGCCTATGTTGAAGTTCATATAAGACCTCATAAGTTTTTTATCAGGGATAATAATGATATTAATATCGAAGTACCAATTTCTATAGATGAAAGCATTTTAGGTAAAAAAATAAAAGTGCCAACAATACATGGTGATGTTGAGGTCTCAATTCCTAAAGGTGCAGGTGGTGGAACAAAACTTCGCTTAAAACATAAAGGGGTAAAAGGTGGCGATCAATATATAAAACTAAAGATTGAGATGCCTGAGAAAATAGATGGTGAACTTGAAGAATATATCAAAAAATGGTCTGAGCATCACTCATATAACCCAAGAAAAAATATGGAGACTTTATGAAAAAGCTGGATGAAGTAATTCAGGTAATCGACATATCTTTAGATAGAGATACTATCATCACTTATATTGAACATAGCTGGATAAAGCCCGTTGAAGAGAATGAAGATTATTATTTTGAAGATATTGATGTTGCGCGCATAAAGCTTATTCATCAGCTTCGTCACGATATGATGGTAAATGATTCATCAATGGACATCATTCTTTCTCTGCTAGACCAGCTATATGGAACCCGTGAGCAAGTAAGAAAACTTTCCAATATTCTGGAAGCTAAATAAAATATTACAAAATTAGAATTAATAAGTGTTAATGGGTTTTTTATGAAGGTTACAGATGCGCTAATGGTCTTCAACGCAGGCTCATCAAGTATAAAATTTGCTTTATATGAACAGGAAAGTATGGTCCTGATATTTCATGGCAACCTTACAAACATAACTATTAAGCCAGAGCTAAAGGTTTTTGATAGTAAAGATAAAATGGCTTATTCAAATAACGAGATAGATACAGGTTATAAGAATTCTATCAAAACAATATCAGTCTATGTATCTGAGCATTTGAATAATATTAATATCAAAGCAATCGGTCATCGTGTCGTTCATGGCGGTGCAGATCTTATATTCCCGACATTGGTCAATTCATCAGTTTTGAAAATCCTAAAACAGCAAGCTTCACTGGCTCCTTCTCACCAGCCTTATAGTATCGAACTAATAGAGACATTCACAAAAAAATTTCCTGATATCTCAAATGTAGTATGTTTTGATACAGAGTTTCATAATACCATGCCTGAAGTGGCAAAACTATTTGCACTGCCTGAGGAATATAAGAAACGTGGCATAATAAGGTATGGTTTTCACGGTATCTCATATGAGTATATCGCTTCAACATTGCATGATCATTCAATTAAAAGTGAACAGAGGATAATTGTTGCGCATCTTGGTAATGGTGCAAGCCTTTGTGCTATGAAGAATATGAAAAGTGTGGAAACAACAATGAGTTTTACAACGCTTGATGGGCTCATGATGTCTACCCGTTGCGGGTCTATGGATCCTGGTGTTATTCTGTATTTGATGGAGCAGGGCATGACAGTAGATGAGTTATCAGATCTTTTATATAACAGATCAGGGCTGATGGGTGTTTCAGGTATAAGCCCTGATATTAACGAGCTTCTTAATAATGATTCAAGCTCTGCAAAGCTTGCTGTTGATATGTTCTGTTATCATACGGCAAAACATATGGCTGGGCTTATTACCGCATTGGGAGGGCTGGATGCTATCGTGTTTACTGCTGGTATAGGCGGCAACTCTCCTACGATAAGACAGAAGATATGTGATCAGTTAGCATGGCTAGGATTGAAACTTGATGATGTTGCTAACAATAATAATTTCACCAATATTTCCACTAATGAAAGCAAGGTTAAGGTGCTTGTTATTCCTACCAATGAAGAGTTGGTGATAGCCCGAAAAACCTGCCAATTAATCAAAAGAGGAAATGCCCATGCAGCATGATCACATGAATATTGATTCGATACTGAAATGGGAAAAGGGATATGGTGCGATAAATCACTCCGAAGAAACCAAGGCTCATGTAAATGAGATGATAAAATATTTCATTAAACACGCTATTATTGGTGATGATAAACATCACTATAACCTTCTTATAGCCGCTGACCACCTCACAAACGCAGCTATGTGGCTGGCAGTGCATCAGGTATATGCAAATCATGTTAACCTAAAAGAGAAAGATCTTTCATTGGAGGATTTCAAGCAAAGTCCACAGGGGCATCTTGGTGGCACTTTAAATATGATACCCGCCTATGTAGGTTACCTTCTCGCAAACGCATTGATGGGGGTAACCAGAGGATGGGTAATGGAACAAGGCCATGCCGTTGCCGCGATTGATTGCGTTAACCTGCTTGTTAGTAACATGAGCGTTGCTCATTCAGAACGCTATAATATCAGTGATGCGGGATTAACCCGTTTTGTTAATGATTTTTATTCATATAAACTTAATTCTGAAGGCTATCAGGATTCCCCATTAGGTAGTCATGTAAATCCGCATACTGGCGGTGGACATATGGAAGGTGGCTATCTGGGCTTCGCCGGATTACAATATGTGCATATGCCTTTAAAAGATGAAAGGCTGGTAGCTTTTTTAAGTGATGGTGCCTTTGAAGAGCAACGAGGCCCTGATTGGGCGCCTCGTTGGTGGCGTGCTGAAGATTCAGGGCTTGTCTGTCCTATAATGATCGCTAATGGCAGGAGGATTGATCAGCGCACTACCATAGAACAGGAAGGCGGTGTGGAATGGCTTAAAAAACATTTAACGCTTAACGGATTTGACCCAATTGTAATTGATGGGCGTGATCCTGCTGCTTTTGCGTGGCTGATATTTGAGCAGGAAAGAAGGTTGCAAAATTCTGTTGGTAACATGGATTCAATACAAAACTATAATATTAAGATACCTTATGGCATTGCCGTAGCCCCAAAAGGTGCGGGGTTCTATAACGAAGGCACTAATTACGCCCATAACCTGCCACTTGTAGATAATCCTAGTGTAAGTGAGGTTGCTGCTAAAAAGTTCAACAAGCATGTAAAGAAATTATTTGTTCCGCAGGGAGATCTTTTAAATGCCTCAAAAAAGTTTCAGCAGCATAATTCTATTGGCCGTACTTTGGAAAAAGATAATCCTATCGCTAACCGGAATATTACTCTTACAAATATTCCTGAAACTAAATTTAAACCAGTTAATGTTTCAGCAAGCCCTATGGAAGCTATAGATGAAGGGTTCTTATCTATTGTAAAAGCCAATCCTCATTTAAGGCCAAGAGTCGGAAATCCGGATGAGTTACTTTCCAATCATATGGAAAAAACCTTGGGTGAATTAAAATTCCGTGTGGTGGAGGCCGAAGCTGGCTCGAAGGAATTTACCCTTGGAAATGTTATTACTGCTCTAAACGAAGAGGCGGTAGCTGCATCAGCTTTCGGCAACAAAGGCGGTATCAATATGATAGTGACCTATGAAGCTTTTGGAGCAAAGATATTTGGTGGCGCAAGACAGGAAGTAACATTTTCAAAACATAAAAAGAATATAGGAAGTCCGGCTAAATGGCTTTCTATCCCTATTGTCCTGACATCGAACACTTGGGAGAATAGCAAGAATGAACTCTCTCACCAAGATCCTTCCATGGCAGAATCAATGTTATCAGAAACCTCAGATATATCGCGCGTAATATTTCCTGCTGATTTTAACAGTGCCGCAAGAACCATAGAACAGCTTTATCAAACTCAAGGGCAGATATGGACAATCATAGTTCCGAAAGGAAAACTAAATATAATATTGGATGCGCAAAATGCCCTACAGCTTGCAAAAGACGGCGCGATAAGACTGAAATGGTTAGAATATAATCATTCAGACGCTGATATAGCATTAGTTGCAATAGGAGCTTACCAACTTGCAGAAGTGCTCAAGGCTTCAATTCGCCTGAAAGATAAAAATATTGCCCATACAATTTCATATATTACTGAACCGGGGAAATTTCGAGAACCCCGTAATTCAGGTGAAGCAGAATATATATCAGGTAAAGAAATAATTTCGGAAATAATAAAGGATCATATAAAGCATGTATTGATCGTATCTCATACAAGACCGGAAGTTATGCTTGGCACTCTCCAGCCTTTATGGAATGGTAGAAATGTAAAAGGCCTTGGATTCATTAACGAAGGTGGAACATTAGGAGTGGATGATATGTTCTTTGTAAATAAATGCAGCTGGGCGCATATAATCCATCATGTGGAAAATATAACTAAATTTCAAATATTAACCAATGGAGAAATTGATGCATTGAATGGGAATGCATCACCTGACGGTGTTATTACAAAGCTGTTATAACCTTCTAAAACCTATGTTTCTGAAATAATTTATAAGTATTAAATGAAAAATGAATTACAACGCTCACTAACTCTTCCCCAACTAATTTTCTATGGTGTTGGAACCATAATTGGCGCTGGTATCTACTCAGTTATAGGAGTTACAGCAGGAGAGGCAGGGAATGGCCTGTGGATAAGCTTTGTGTTCGCGGCAATTGCCGCAATGATAACAGCACTTTCTTATGCTGAACTTGCGTCAGCTTTTCCGAAGACTGGTGCTGAATATCAATTCATTAAAGCAGCTTTCCCGCAATGGAGAGTAATTGCCTTCATGGCTGGTTTTCTGATCGCCCTAAATGCATCAGCTACATGTGCTGCTGTATCTCTTGCTTTTGCTAGTTACCTTAATGTTTTTATACAAATTCCTACTTTCGTTACAGCTTTTAGCCTACTGGCATTATGCACAATTATAAATATAGTTGGGATCAGACAATCTACCTGGATAAGCATTTCCCTGATCTGCATAGAAGTTGCCGGACTGCTTGCAATTATATGGTTTGGATTTAGCCATGGTGATGTTGCCAGACCGTTTACAGATATCAGCTCTTCATTTTCTTCAGCGGGAGTATTCTCGGCTACAGCACTGGTGTTTTTTATTTATATAGGCTTTGAGGATATCGCCAACCTTACTGAAGAAGCTCATAATCCTACAAAAAATATTCCAAGGGCATTGATACTAAGTGTAATTATAACTTCTGTTATTTATATACTTGTAGCAATTTCAGTAATTGCTCTTCTTTCTCCAGATGAGCTTGCCAGAAGCAGCTCACCACTTGTATCTGTAGCAGGTGCAGTTGGTTCTACTGCTGGTAAATATATAGGTGTCGCCGCACTTTTTGCGACCGCAAGTACTGCGCTTATTACTCTTATAAGTATTAGTCGGATGCTTTTCGGAATGGCACGAGATGGTGATATGCCGAAATTATTATCAAAGGTTTTGTCAAAGAGAAAAACTCCATGGGTTGCAGCCTTGGCCCTTTTTATATTCACAATACTTTTATTGTCCCTTGGAAAAATAAAGATAGCCGCCAGTATTTCTTCCTTCTGGATTCTTATTGTGTTCATCGCAGTGCAATTATCTGTCATAATATTACGTTACAAAAAGCCTTTAATCAAAAGGCCATTCAAAACGCCATTTTCAATAGGTAAATTTCCATTGTTGCCTTTTATCGGGATATTAATTTCCCTAGCCCTGATTACCCAGTTTGATGCAATAGTGTATTATGTAGGTTTTGGTGTTATGCCATTGGGCCTTATTATTTATCTGTTAGGGAAAAAATCAGGTAAATAATTATAGTAATTATCATTATGAAATAGCATACTCAGTTAACAGAGAATATATTATGGCTTTTGCCTTCACCTTACTGATCGGAACAATAATAGTTATCCTTACTATCTGGGTTAATTATGAAGTACTCAATCTGGTATGGAAGTTCCTTCCTAAAATCGAAAAGAATCCACGCTCATCTATAATATATATTATGATAGCGATAATCGCAGGACATACTTTCGCGGTCTGGATTTATGGGTTTGGATATCTGATGATTGCCAATATTTTCTATAAAGAATTATTGATGGAACAGGGTTTTGATGGTTTTATAAAATATCTCTTTGCCTCTGCGCAGATCTATTCATCCTTTGGCAATGCCGAACTTTTTAACCAGAGCACTATGCGATTCCTAGCAAGTATAGAAGTCCTAAACGGAGTTGTAATGGTTGCCTGGACATTCTCACTAACTTATGCAGTAATTGATAAAACCTGGAAAATCCCTCATCTGAGTAAGAAAGATAAAGAGAAGGATAAGTATTGCTAATAGAACTGATAAACATTTCAAATAATGAGAAACCTAAGTTTACATAAAGAAACACATCTTGTTGCAAGAGTTGGCTGGCTAAGAGCAGCAGTACTTGGTGCTAATGATGGATTAATTTCCACAGCAAGCTTGATCATGGGTGTTGCTGCAGCTTCTGCTACCAAGGGCGATATTGTAATCGCTGGTGTTGCGGGGCTATTTGCAGGCGCACTTTCAATGGCGGCAGGAGAGTATGTTTCGGTAAGTTCACAGGCTGACACTGAAACGGCAGATATCGCGCGTGAAACAAAAGAACTAGAAGATAATCCTGAGTTTGAAACAAATGAACTTACGGATATCTATGAAAAACGCGGGTTAGATAAAGAGCTTGCAAGAAAAGTGGCGGAGCAACTAATGAAAAAAGATGCTCTGCAAGCTCATGCGCGTGATGAACTCGGCATGACAGATTTTAGTAAAGCAAATCCAATACAGGCAGCTATTACTTCTGCCATAACATTTACTGTTGGTGCAGCTTTACCTTTGTTAATGGTGGTAATATCTCCGTTACAGATGATAACAACCACAGTTTCCATAGCGTCTTTGTTTTTCCTTTCTGTGCTTGGTGCAGTTGGTGCAAAAGCAGGAAAAGCAAATATTTTAAAAGCCACCATCCGTGTTACATTCTGGGGAGCCTTTGCTATGGCTGTAACAGCAATTATCGGTAAATTATTCGGAGCGGTTGTTTAGCTTAGATTGCTTGTGGTGCCACCCTAACAAAGTTTAATACCTAAAATGAGTATCAATTTATGACCAACTTTTTACTAAAATCTGGAATGGCACTTATGTTAGTTGCCGGAGTTTTTATAGTATCCACATTTTTTATATTTGCGTTCTTTTCTTTAATTTTACTTGCCCCGGGTATGCTACTTTATAATGCCGGAATTAGGAATGTTTATAACAGCATGATCAATGCTGAAAACAGCTATAATAAGGACAATATAAAAATAATAGATGTTACTGCTAAAAGCCCTAATACCGAATTGGTAAATAAATGCAAAGTATTGATAAAATCCTTTGTCAGAAAAATCAGGGATTTCCTGAATAAATATGCTGATTAAAGACTTTCAGGTTAATTTCTTGCTATGGATTTAATAGACCTTGTTATCAATAAATTGCCTGATAGAGTTTTATAATTCCCTGTTATGTATTTTAGGGAATTCGTCTTGTAAGCCTGTGATAATGACATAGTTCAGAGATTATAAATGTTAATTCGCTATTATTTTTAAAAACTTCACTGTAATTTTCCCTGTTAGCAGGGTATTTCTACTGATGGCTAGTAGCTCAATTATTAGAATCCACCACCATTGAATTTATCCTTCTAAATCAATATGTTATACTAAGTGCGTAACGGGCGCGAACTGCCGAGCTTACGGCAGATTCTTTTTTTATTTATAACATCACGACCTTAGATCACCTGAGTTTCTGCGGCTTTCTTCAGAAAAACATCAGAGGAAAATTTGCGCCGACCTCATGTTTATAAAATGGAAGATAAATATAATAAAATCTTAGTTATATTTGCGAGATTTTTTATTGTAAAAATATGTAACCAGCACACCCTGAAATAAGTATTACAGCAGGAACTGCAAATTTTGATTTCCAAAGATAAAATACTGTTAGTGCCAAAAAGAAAAATATACTCGTTAATAAACCACTTTTCATAACTGGGATTAT
>JANPLD010000031.1:0-62234 GCA_031426355.1 Alphaproteobacteria bacterium
ATCCCCTGAAGTTAATATCTCCTCGCCAACTACAAGCTTTTTAGTATTAAGCAGATAGGTAAGTTCAGGCTTCTCATTACCATTACCATGCAATATCGCTCTTTTACCTGAATTCTTACATTTCACTGGAATGTTGGAGCGCCTGTCAGTCACCATTATTATATTTGCGTAATCATCGGCCACAGACTCAACCTGGCCAACCAACCCATCTTTATTCGTAACAACATTATCTTTCTCTATATGAGCTATACTTGATGATTTAATATAGGCCGATTGTACCACTGAACCCGGTGCACGTGAAGTTATACGCGCAGAATAAACTTCTTTTGCCTTCTGCGGAATATATTTTACGAGTTCCTGCAAAGATTTATTCTCATTCTGCAAATTATAAACCTGCAGGCGCAAATTATAATTCTCATTCTTGGTTTTCTGTAACTGGCGGGAATAGGTATTGGCATGGACTATATTATCCACCTGTTCAAACACTAGTTTTACACCATCAAAAACATCTATAAAAAAATCCGAGACCGGATCAGTAATATCAGCAACTTCCACTCTAAAATTCTCTAAAGAATCCGGGCTGAATTTATTCACCAGAAATAATATACCGCTTATCAATATAAGCAAAAACAATGAGATTTTGGAGACAAGCAACATTATCTGCTTGATAAGCAGAAGACGATTGGAATAATTTCTCTTAATCTGGTAAAACACAGCTTCGCTGTTTATTGAATTTCTAAACTACTTGAGTTTATAAAATAAGGCCTCAAATAAGCAAGCAGCAAAGGGCAAGTTTTTACAATTCGGCTTTACCCGAAACTTTTAGGCAACTTCCAGATCAGGCATTTCAAGGTTTTTTACCCCCGCCGTTATCTTAGCTAAGAGTGAGAAATGCTCAGGCAGAACACGGTTTAAGAAGAACCTTGCCGTTGCAAGCTTGGCTTCGTAAAACGGCTTTTCATCAGTTCCCGCCTCTAATTTTTCAAGAGCTATCTTAGCAGATTTAGTCCAAATAAACCCTATTGCTACCAATGAGAACATTCTTAGATAATCAACTGAAGCAGCTCCTGCCTCATCCTTATTGCCTAAGGATTTCTGCGCTATCCACAAAGAAGCCTGACGTAATGACTTTAAACCCTGATAGAATGGCTTAGTAAATTCTGACATTTTTTCATTATCACGATTAGCATCCACAAATTCCTGTGCCGGATGGAAGAACCGACGCAGCAATCTGCCAGTTCCCATCGGCAATTTACGGCCAACTAGATCAAGCGCCTGAACACCATTCGTGCCTTCATAAATCTCAGTGATACGGCAATCTCTTAGAAACTGCTCCATCCCATATTCGGAAATGTAACCATAACCACCAAGTACCTGCATCCCGGTATGCGCCACCTGAGTGCCTTCACCCGTTAAATATGCTTTTGTTACCGGAGTAAGCAACGCTACAAAATCCTCAGCAACCTTACGCTCTTCCTCATTTTTCGACCTATTCATTATATCAACATTAAGTGCCATCCATAACGCTAAAATTCTACCGCCTTCAGCAAAAGCTCTTTGTGAAAGTAACATTCTGCGAACATCGGGGTGAACTGTTATCGGGTCAGCTTTCTTCTCTGGATATTTAGCACCATTAAGCGCGCGACCCTGCAACCTATCTTTAGCATAAGCAAGCGCACCCTGATATGATGCCTCACCTATTCCAAGCCCTTGGATACCAACAAGTAACCTTGCTTCATTCATCATAGCGAACATAGCACGAAGCCCCTTGTGAGGCTCACCTACTAACCACGCTTTAGCGCCATCATAATTCATAACGCATGTCGGGCAGGCATGTAGCCCCATCTTATGCTCGAATGAACCACAATTCACATTGTTGCGCTCACCAATTGAGCCATCTTCATTAACATTGAACTTCGATGCTACAAAAAGTGATATGCCTTTTACTCCCTCAGGCGCATTTGGCAAACGCGCAAGTATCAAATGCACTATATTTTCCGCAGCTTCATGCTCGCCACATGAAATAAATATTTTTGTACCGGTTATCGCATAACTACCATCAGGATTATTTTCCGCACGTGTTGTGATAAGCCCAAGGTCAGTTCCCGCTTGCGGCTCAGTTAAACACATAACACCCGTCCACTCACCAGAAGTCATTTTCGGCAGATATTTCTGCTTCTGCTCGTCCGAACCATATAGATGAATAGCCGAATAAGCTCCATGTGTAAGCCCCGGCATCAGGCCAAATGAAAGGTTTGATGAACACACCATTTCAATGAACGGAGTATTTATAACATTAGGCAAACCCTGCCCACCATATGCTTTATCACAGGCAAAACTACCCCAACCATTAGCAACATATTGCTGGTAAGCCTCAATAAAACCTTCAGGAAGTATAACTTTATTAAAACCATCCGAACCTTTTTCCAGTTTCAAACCTTGCTTATCACCCGGCTGGTTTAAAGGTTGCAGAACATCCTCACAGAATTTCGCCCCTTCATCTAAAATTGCATCAACAAATGATAGGTCTTCAAACCCTTCCATTCCTGAATTCTGGTATTGCTCAATATTAAGCCACTCTTTAAGTGCAAATTGAAAATCTCGTACTGGCGCGCGATATGCTGGCATAATATCTCCCTAATTCCTTAATGGTTTACCTGTATCAAGCATATGCTCGATCCTGTTTAAAGTTCCCGCCTGTTTGATCAGCCCCATAAAAGCTTCGCGTTCAAGGTCAAGCAGTCTTTGCTCTGATATAGGTTTAGTGATTGATGTATCACCACCTGTTATTACATAAGCAACCGCGCGGGAAACTATCATATCATAAGGTGTGACCTGCTTCATTTTTTCCATCTCGCGGAGCTTCATATCAATTGCAGTTCGTGCTGTTTTACCCGGCAAATTAACCGCATAAGTTTCTGGCGCCTTATAATTTGGCACTAATTCCAGAGCTTTTTTCTTAGCCTGAGCAAGCAGTCTTTTCCTGTTCATTACTATTTCTGATCTATCATTCAGGATAAGCATTCTTTTTGCTTCTTCCGCTGATTTTGAAACTCTTGCCGTTGAAACATTGGTCATCGTTTCAATTATCGGCGGCATTGTATTGAGAGTTTTAACAGGCGATAACCAACTGAACCAACCACCGAATTTCGCAGCCCACGCATCATCTTCCGCTCTCTTTTTAAGCTGACGGTAAACGAATTCTTTACATCCACCCCAACCCGGAACAAGCCCAACCCCAACTTCAACAAGCCCACTATATAATTCCACATACGAAACTACCGCATCGCAGTGCAACATCATCTCACAGCCACCACCAAGCGCCATGCCTGAAGGCGCCCCCACAACAGGGAACGGCGCATATTTCAGCCCCATATAGGCATCCTGCCCCTGCTTTATAATATCATCGATTTCTTTCCACGCCGCAGTATTTGCCGCAAACAGTAATACACCGATATTCGCACCAACGCAGAAATTATCAGAATCATTATACATCACCATAGCTTTATGGTTTTTCTGAACTTCCTCAGTTGCCTTAACAACAAGCTCTAAAGTTGTTGGATCAAGCGAATTCATTTTGGAAGTAAATTCAAACGCGAGAACGCCATCACCAATATCCCATACACTGGCTGAACCATTTTTAAGAACAGGTTTTGAATTAATTTTTATATCATCAAGGCTAAACGCATCTGCATCAAAGACAATTGATTTATATGTTGAACCGACAAAATATTTCCTAACGCCAGATTCAATTTTATAAAACTGCTCATTTCCGGCTTTTTCAATAATAGCAGGAACTGTCCTACCTTCTTCCCTCAACTTGTCGGCAAACCATTTAGGACCAGACTTTGCTTCGTTAGCAAATTTGTCTATTAACTCAAAAGGCCCATATTTCCAGTTATATCCAAGCTTCATAGCCTCATCTATAAGGCGTATATCATCAGCTATTTCACCAACCAGATTCGCCGTATAGCAAAGCGTATCACGCAGAACCGGCCACAGATATTTTGAACCTTCATCACCCGCCTCAATAATCTTTGAAAGGGATTTCCTTCCCGCCTCTGCACTTGCCGGCCTTGGCTTATTGGCTTTTTTATATTCCCCGGTGTTTAAATTTACCGCCTGCTTTTCTTTCGCTTCAGGCTTATCAGGATTGATACGATAAAATCCGCCCTTTCCTTTTCTCCCAGTATATCCATCAACGATCATCTTCTGGATAGTTTCAGGAAGGTTGAATATTTTATTGAACTCATCTTCTTTCGGCAGATTACTCGCAAATGATTTTGCTATCAAAGGAAGTAGGTCTATTCCTATCAGATCCATCAATCCAAACACACCCGTTTTAGGTATCCCTACAGGTTTACTCATCATTACGTCCGCTAACTCAATTGAAGCATTTGTTCTCACCACTTCATTAAGCGCACGCATCAGCCAGTAAGTTCCAATACGGTTTGCAATAAATCCTGGGGTATCATTACAATTTACAATTCCTTTTCCAAGCTTGATATCACAGAACTCAGATACTTCTTTAACTGCATCATGCCTTGTTTTTGAACCGGTTACAATTTCAAGGAGCTTCATATAACGCGGCGGGTTAAAGAAATGCGTTATCAGAAAATCCTTCTCAAAATCATCACCCAAACCCTCAGTTAATTTATTTAAAGGAATGGTTGAAGTATTGGAAGAAACGATGGAACCTTTTTTACGATACTGGTTTATTTTTTTATAAGTTTCCTTTTTGATATTCACATCCTCAAGAACAACTTCAATTATCCAGTCGCATTCCCCAAGCTTCTTAAGATCATCCTCAAGGTTGCCTGTTTTTATATATTTCAATTTAGATTTATGCGTAAGCATCGCCGGGTCAGCCTTCTGCATCTTCTCAACCGCACCATCCGTCAGCATATTCCTGTTGCCTGCTCCTTGAGGTATGATATCCAGAAGCAAAACTTCCGTATTGCTGTTAGCTATATGGGCTGCAATACCGCTACCCATCACACCTGAACCTATTACCGCAACCCTATTAATGCTTCCTGCCATTATTAACCCCTACATTATATTCTTCACAATATTCTGTGATATTTTTATATAAACCATCAAACAGATTTTTATAAACTTCAAGAACATCCTTTGTTCCATCATAAATTTTAACCTTACCAGCCATTAAAGGGTTGTAAAAAGTATCACATTTGCTTTTAAAATCTGAAATATCCTCTTTTGAAGGTACGCCTCTTTTACCCTGCACAAAATTACTTAAAGTTAAATTGAATTTGTTCAAGGTTGCTTCAAACCTTGAACAGGCATTAGTTCCTGAAGATTTTGTATTTTCAACCTGAAAAAAACTTTTGCCCCTTCTAAAATCCACTAAATCATTTATTCTCACGTGCAAATTATACAAACTTTCTCTTTCCAAACTATTTACTTCTCTATATTTTGCCACTTACCTTCCTTTACCTATTGCCTGAGTTTGCTGTCCTATCAGATCCATTATATCGTCGCCATATTCCTTTATCTTATCAATTATTTTATTCTTTCCGCTCTCAAAGCCCCTTATTTCTTGCGAGTATTTTAAAAGCGCTTTTTTTAATTTTGGTTTAAGCAAATATTTTTTATCAACTTTAAGGCTACTGACAATAAATCTTATAAGTTTCTCAGTATCCTTCTTCAATTTTATGGCAGAGGCTTGACCAAGCAACTCAATTATCACGCTCATATCCATTCCCATAGCTTCCTGGATTTCCTCTAACACCTTATGAATTTCCTCACATTCTTTTACACCGAGGATCTTTTGTATTTTACTATCAAGATTTTCCTGCTGTTTAAATTTTTGGTCGACCATAATTAATGACTTACATCAAATCTTCTCCAGAACTGTCGCTATACCCTGCCCGCCACCTATACACATAGTTGCAAGCGCATATCTTTTATTTTCACGATTAAGCAGGGATGCCGCCTTACCTGTAATTCTGGCTCCTGATGCGCCAAGCGGGTGACCAAGCGCGATTGCGCCTCCATCAAGATTTACTTTACTAGCATCAATACCAAGCTCTTTAATTACCGAAAGGCTTTGGGCTGAAAATGCTTCATTAAGTTCTATTATATCTATATCCCTTAACTCTAAACCAGCACGATCAAGCGCTTTTTTAGATGCCGGAACAGGCCCAATTCCCATAATTTCAGGCGCGCAACCTGAAACCGCGATTGATTTTATTCTAGCTAAAATCGGCAAACCATTTTTTCTCGCATAATCTTCCGATGCAACAATTACAACTGCCGCACCATCCGTAAGTGGGCTGGAAGTACCCGCCGTTACAGTTCCTTTTGCATCAAAAGCTGGTTTTAAAGTAGATAAAGTTTCAGACGATGTATCCCTTCTTATGCAACCATCTTGCGAGATACCGTTATATGGATGGATTTCTTTCGCCAGATTTCCTTTATCCTGCGCAGCCGCTGCCTTTTTATGGCTTAATGCAGCAAATTCTTCCTGCTCCCTGCGCGAAATATTATATTTTGTGGCTAACCTTTCTGCAGTAGTACCCATACCATCATAAGCTTCAGGATATTTACTATAAAGCTCAGGATTAGGCCCCGGGTTCATTCCACCCATTGGAATACGCGACATAGATTCCGCACCCGCACATATGAACAGATCGCCCGCTCCTGCTGCAATCGCGCCAACCGCGTCATGAATAGATTGCATTGAAGAACCGCAAAACCTGTTTATAGTATCACCCGCAACTGACAATGGCAGATCAGCAATAAAACAAACCTGTCGCCCCATATTCAAGCCCTGCTCACCTTCGGGAAAAGCGCAGCCAAGCTTAACATCTTCAATATCTTCTTTTTTCAGGCTATTCCTTGAAACAATCTCCTTAATTACCGAAGCTACCAGATCATCTGGGCGAACCTCAACAAAATCACCTTTTCCAGCCCTTGCGAACGGGCTTCTTAAATAATCAACTATAACGGCATTTTTCATAAACCTACGGCCCTATATATTATTAACCTATAACTTATAGATGGGACTTTTTATTGCAGTATCAAGGAAATAAGCTGGGAAACTCAGTCTTTATACAAAAGATTCCAAAAGTAGTTTGAAAAAATCCTCACCCCTTATTTGCGCAACCTTGTATTTTATATATAAACGGTACTCAGGAGAATCAACTAATTGCTCTTTTTTACCTTCCAGCGTTCTTTTCCTGATGGCAGAAATATTAGCGTCTTTTTCAAGAATCTCGATCTTTTGAACGATATTTTTATTATCTTGGAATTCCCTGCCTTTATCTATTTTTGTCTTGATATACATTAGCTCATCAAGATTCCCTTCATCAGATAGCTTTCTCACATGCGTGAACAGGAATTTTGCAAGCATTGCTTCATTTACGTCAGGGTGCAATTCTTTTGTAAGCAGCCTATATATTTTTTTAATCTCCTCATTTCTGGCCTTTAGCTTATTATCAAAAAGCGAAACATTATCCGGCTGAACAGTATATCTCTTCGTTTCCTCAAGTTCACCATCAATACTTCTGATATCCCGTAATTTATATTTTGGGTTAGACATTACAACTTCAGAGAATTTTTCATAATAAAGGAGCAAAAACTCTTCAAGCTCAGATTCTATATTAAATATCTCACGACTTAAAACTGATGAATATGCTGTAAGCAGGCTTATTTCACGCGTAAGCTCATCAGCCTTCTCATCAAGCATATTTAAAATATTTACAGCCGTTTCAGGAAGTATATGCTTATCACGAACCTGAGAACCGGACGTTGCTTTTTGTTTGAATTCCAAACTCTTCTCGTACGTATTCTGCATAAATATACCAAATATATGAAATCTGCTTCGGCAAAATATAACAAAGAAGATATTAAAACTCAAGAAAATGAGGAAGAAATAAAATCGGCAGGGCAAATTATCACCCCAATGATGCAACAATATCTTGCGGTGAAGAAAAATTATCCCGGCAGCTTGCTCTTTTACCGCATGGGTGATTTCTATGAACTTTTCTTTGAAGATGCCGTTACAGCCGCAGCCGAGCTTGATATAGTCCTCACCAGAAGGGGCGAATATAATGGCCAATCAATTCCCATGTGCGGCGTACCCCATCATTCCCATGAAAGCTATTTAAATAAACTTATCAAAAAAGGTTATAAAGCCGCTATATGCGAACAGGTTGAAACCCCTGAAGAAGCTAAAAAACAGCGCGGCTATAAGGCTGTTGTAAAACGCGAAGTTATAAGGGTTGTAACTCCGGCAACCATTATAGAAGATAATCTTCTTGAAGGCTTCAGCGCAAATTATCTGGTTGGTCTACATAAATCCGATAATAAAAATTATATCCTCGGTTACGCAGATATATCAACCGGGGAATTCAATATTCTAAATATTACCAAAGAAAAACTATACTCCGAGATCGAAAAACTCAGCCCCAAAGAACTTCTTATCTCAGAAGAGATATTCAGCGATAAAGAATTTGCCGAAATATTTTCCTCCCACAAAAAGATAATCAGTAATTTTGAGAACTCCTTATTTTCAGCAAAACGCGGCGAAGAAAAGATCAGGAATTTTTATGGACTAAAAACTGTAGACTCGCTGAATCTGTTACCTCACGAGATCGGCCTCTGTGGAGTAATACTGGATTATATAAGTTCAACCCAGCCTGCTGCCAAACCAAATATTCTTTTCCCTAGAAAGACAAATTCTTCGGAATTCATGGAAATTGATATTTCCACCATGAATAACCTTGAAATATTCCGGGCAAATGATGGAACCATAAAAAATTCAGTATTCGGAAGCATTAACAGATCAGCAACATCCTGTGGCGCAAGATTTTTACAGAAGGCTCTTTCAAAACCCTTACTTAATAAAAACGAGATAAATAAAAGACTTGAGCTAGTTGAATATTTCTACCACGAAAAAGACTTAAGAAATAAATTACGCGAACTTCTAAAAACCATTCCCGATATCGAAAGGATAATTTCCCGCATCCACTTTAACCGCTCAAACCCAAGAGATTTAGAAGCTCTAAAACATGGCTTAAGAGGCGCATTCAATATAAACTTCCTACTCGAACAAAATAAAATAACCAAACTTACTACCAAAAATAATAACGACGAAATAATGATACTGCTTGATGAAGCAATAATTGATCAGGCACCACAAACAATATCAGACGGCAATTTCATCAAAGAAAATTACAACGCAAAACTGGACGATTACAGAAAAACAAAAGATAATTCCGTAAATATATTAAATAACCTCCTCGAAAAATACCGCTCTGAAACCGGCATTCAAACGCTTAAGGTTAAGAATAATAATGTCCTTGGCTTCTTTTTGGAAATTACTCCAACCCAAAGCGAGAAAGTTCCAACCCATTTTATCCACAGGCAAACTTTAGCCGGAAACATAAGATATACCACCACCGAACTTCGTGAGATAGAAAATAAGATCATCAATAGCGAATCTTATGCGATCAGTTTAGAGCAGGAAATCTACCGCGATATCTGCAGCAAAATAATCGCAAGATCTGATGACATCCTTGAAACTGCCACCATGATCGCGCAGATCGACTTCTTCACTTCACTTGCAGAACTTGCCGAAGACTGCAAGCTCACCAAACCCGACATAGATGAAAGTACTGATTTTATTTTAAAAGATGCAAGACATCTAGTCGTCGAAAAGAACAGGAACGATTACACTCCAAATGATATAAGTCTTTCCGATAACAATAAAATATGGCTAATCACCGGTCCCAACATGAGCGGTAAATCTACTTACCTCAGACAAAATGCTATCATTGCTGTACTCGCACAGATAGGCTCTTTCGTTCCGGTATCGCACGCAAAAATAGGGATAGTGGACAAAGTTTTCAGCCGCGTTGGCGCGTCAGACAATATCGCAAAAGGCCAGTCAACCTTCATGGTAGAAATGGTAGAAACTGCTTCCATATTAAATAATGCAACTGAGCGCTCATTCGTAATACTTGATGAGATAGGTAGGGGAACATCTACTTACGATGGAATATCCATAGCATGGTCAGTGCTTGAATTTATTCACAACCAGATAAAATGCCGCACACTTTTTGCAACTCACTATCACGAACTTACATCGCTTACAAAAAGATTAAAAAATATTTCCCTACACACTACTGAAATAAAAGAATGGAATGGAGAAATTTTATTTCTGCACAAAATAATTGAAGGAATTTCTGGAAAATCTTATGGTCTTAATGTCGCTAAGTTAGCAGGAATTCCAAATAAAGTTATCAGCAGGGCAGAACAAATATTAAAAATATTAGAAGAGAAGAATAAATCAAACCCATCAGAAATTTTTTCAGATGATCTCCCACTTTTTTCCTCCGCAAACAACGATACAAAAAATATACAAGAGAAAAACTTCTCATTAAAAGAAAATTCAATTACTGATAGCAATTTTTATTCTAACAATGAAGTTATAAGCGAAATAGAAAACCTCAACCTTGATGAAATCACGCCATTAAAAGCCCTTAACCTGATCCACATCTGGAAAAATAAGTTATAGCCTTGATTTTAACACCACAACCCTCAGTTAAATTTTAGTTGCAAAATAGCTACATAATTTGTATATTCTTGTATTTACATAAAATTTTAGACAAATTTTTAATTTGAAAAAATAATTCTAGCTTAAACTTAAATCATAGAGAGGGGATATGATTAGAAAGATCAAGACATCCAACGACAGGCAGATCAACGACTCTTTTGCGTATGCCTCCGGCTTCAAAGAAAAAAGTACAGAAGGAAAACATTTCGAATATAGATGGACCAGAGACCCTGACGATTTAAGAAGTTACACCAGACTCATAGATAAATATTACGAAAGCGAATTAAGGCTGCCTGACTCATATAAAAAAATAGATTACAATGATCTCAACAGCTATTTCCTTGTTGGGTACGAAGAGGATAAATTATTTGGCGGCACAAAAATAAGCCTTAATAATCCACTTGTCAGAAATTCTCTCCCAAACGAAAAACTAGGATTTAATTATTCATTAGTATTCCCGGAACTTAACCTTAGGGAAAGAAGATACTGTGAGATTTCTAGAACAGCTATTAATGAAAAACACAGGGGCAATAGTCTTTTCTACACAATTTCTTTTGATTTGTTCAAAAAGCTGATGGATAAAAATGATATAAGGTACATGTTCATTTGTGCATCCAAAGCTAGGCTTAGGCTGTACAAATCTTTTGCATCAAAAACTTTCACGTATCTTGATACCAGAGAGTATGACGTAAAAGAATGGAGTGAAGATTCTAATTTGGAATTTTATATTGCCGCTTTTGAAAACAATTAAATAATCTGGTCACATATGGAAATATTTAGGAAATCTAATTTTTTATATTTTTTCTTAATATTAATTATGCCGGCTTTTTCTTCCGCTGCTTCATCTGACGTTTCCGATATTTCAGAGCAGTCTTTAAGTGATGAAGAAATAGAACAGTTTGCCAACACCAACCTAGAAGATTTTGCTGACCTCGATATTTTCTCAGCTTCCAAAAGGCCAGAAAAAGTCAGGGAAGTTGCCGGCTCAGTTTACGTTATCACCGCAAAAGATATCGCCAGAACAGGTGTTGATAGTATACCTGAGGCATTAAGAATGGCACCAGGCGTTCAGGTATCTAGAGTATCAGCTAGTTCATGGGCTATCTCAATAAGGGGATTTAACAGACAGTTCTCTAACAAATTACTTGTACTTATTGATGGCAGAACTGTTTATACACCACTGTTTTCCGGTGTATATTGGGATGTGCAGGATTATCCTATAGAAGATATTGAAAGGATAGAAGTTATCAGGGGCCCAGGCGGTACATTATGGGGTTCCAACGCAGTTAATGGCGTGATCAACATCATTACAAAAGAAGCTAGGAAAACTCAGGGTAATTATGCATCCGCTAAGGTCGGCTCGCACGCCAATACAACAGAAGTACGTCACGGAAGTAAGTTTGATGATATAAATTTTTACAGGGTTTATGGAACTTTCAGGAACGTAAGTGATTTCAAAAGAGTAGGAGCCGAAAAAAGTAATGATGATAGCTGGAGCAAAGGACAGGCTGGGTTTAAATCAGAGATCAGGGATACCGCAAATAACAAAGTTGCAATTCAGGGTGATTTTTATTCAGGAAGAAGAAATAGTGACCTTCAAACCCCAACCTCAACGTTCCCTTTCGTAAATAATGTTGATGCTGGAGAAGATTACAGCGGCGCAAATGTTATGTTAAAATGGAATATACCTATTAATGATGTACAGACTACACTTCAAACATATATTGATTATGTTTATAGGGATTCTTTACCGATTATTGAAACAGAAATGATAACATATGATTTTGACTGGCAGGCAAACTATAAATACGGCAGGCATGATTTTGTAGGAGGGCTTGGCTACAGAGCAACTAATGATAACCTTGAAAACACTCCTTTATTCTCCTATACTCCGCCAAGCTCTTCAACAAGCATCATTAATACCTTTATACAGGATAAAATTTCTTTAGTTGCCGAAAAGCTTTACTTGATACTTGGTTCAAAATTTGACTACAATGATTACACCAACTTTGAACTTCAACCAAACGCCAGAGTATTATGGCATATCAATGATAAACACTCCATCTGGGCAGCCATCTCAAGAACTGTAAGAACACCTTCAAGAGGCGAAGACAGCTTTAATAGAATTGCCCCGGCAGGTTTGCCTTTAGGTTTTGCCTACGTAGAAGGCAATCATTCATATGAATCTGAAAACCTGAACGCTTATGAAATGGGTTGGAGGGGTAGTTTAAGAAAAAACCTTTACGCTGAAGTAAACCTGTTTTCTAATGAATATGATGATCTCAGGACGAGCGAAGTTGCAAGGGTTGTTGGCCCTACTACATTCCTTACTTCTAGAAACAATGGTTATGGCGAAACTTATGGCGGTGAAGCACTTGCAATATGGGGTGTAAATAATGACTGGGATCTTAAGTTTGGCTATTCCATGCTTAAACAGAATTTTCACAAACCAAGAGGAAATACAGACACAAGCCTGGAAAGAGATGAACAAAGAAGTCCTTCCTTCCAATATTCAGTTACATCTGATTATGATATCATGAATAATGTCAGCATGAATAATTCTATTTATTTTGTGGATGATATAGCTTACTATACTGTTACTGGCGCCAAAAGATTCATTAAGAATTATACAAGATTCGATACTACTGTAATATATAAACCTAAAAAGAATCTTGAATTATCAATAACAGGTCAAAATCTTTTTGATGATAATCATCAGGAATTTGATGAGATTATATATTCTGTACCATCAGAAGTTCCAAGAATGCTTTATGCCCAGATAAAATATAAATTCTAACGATTTTATACTATGGTCTTCGTAACACCAACTTTATCACCTCCCGAGAAGATCACAGGTGAAGAAATCAGATCTCTCTCAGAAGTAATATTTTGGAAGTTTTTGGTAGCTTTGGCATTTGATGTATCATGTATCGCCCTTGCAATATATGTATCTGAGATTTACTGGTTTAATTTAGGGATATATTTAGTTGCGATTCTTATAATAGGCTCAAGGCAACACGCCTTTGGAATACTTATACATGAATGCACACATAACAGGGCTTTTAAGAGCAGGAAACTCAATAATATTATTGGGGAACCTCTCGCATGGTCTGTATTATTCTACCTGGAAGCATATAGGGATAATCATCTTACTCATCATAAAAACCTTAACACTCAGAATGACCCTGACTGGATTAGAAAACAAAAGGATCCTGATTTTGTTTCTCCTTTAACAAAATTACAATTTTTAAAAGTATTATTAGTAAAGGTTTCCGGAATAGGCTTTATAAAGTTATTTATACAGGCCAAAGAAGGCTTAGGAAAATACGAAGTCAATAAAACAACTAAAAGATTGAGAATGATAACTTATATATTGATTCTATCCGCATCAATTTATTTTGATTTCTGGAAAGGATTAATTCTATATTGGCTTATTCCATTGGTTACTTTTTTTACGCTCTTTATGTATTTAAGAAGCGTTATGGAGCATCACGGCAAAATGGAATATGACCATAACTATACTCATTCAAGGAATACTGATGCAAACTTCATAGAAAAATTTATTTTTGCGCCTCATAATGGTGGCTATCATCTTGACCACCACCTATATCCTTCCGTACCCTTTTATAACTTGCCAAAACTTAGAACTATTCTTATGAAGAAAGAGATCTATTCTAAGAAAGCTCATAACGTAAAAGGTTATACGCGCGGAATATTAACCGAATTGACTTAAATTTAATGAACCTCAGTGTAATTATCCCAGTCTATAACGAAGAAGATAATATTTTCCCGCTTATTGAAGAGATAAAAAGATCATTACAAAATTTTGACTACGAAGTAGTTTTTGTTGATGATGGCTCATCAGATGAAACCGTAAAAAGGATAAAGACCCTTAACGAAGGTAATATCAAACTTGTTCGCTTCAGCCGCAATTTCGGCCAGACCTCAGCAATGTCTGCCGGTATTGACGCTGCAGAGGGTAAATATATAGCCTTCCTTGATGGCGATCTTCAGAATGATCCATCTGACATTCCTTTAATGCTACAGAAATTAGAGTCCGAAGGACTTGATATGGTTGCAGGCAAAAGAGCAAAGCGTAAAGATGGCTTATTCCTCCGCAAAATTCCAAGTAAAATTGCAAACAGGTTGATATTCGGCGTCAGCAAAATAAACGTTTCTGATTACGGCTGCACACTTAAGGTAATGAAATCTGATCTTGCAAAATCACTTGATCTATACGGTGAACTTCACAGATTTATCCCTATACTTGCCAATTTAGGCGGCGCGGAAATAGCTGAGATGGATGTTAAGCATCACCCTCGCAAATTCGGCACTTCAAAATACGGCATCTCAAGAACTCTACGTGTTGCCAGCGACCTTATGCTAATGGCTTTCTTTATAAAATACCGCCAGAAACCAATGCATCTATTTGGTTCACTTGGTCTTATGGCATTTGGAATCGGTGGCCTGATTGAATTTTATTTACTAATATTAAAGATACTGGGTGATGATATAGGCACCCGCCCTCTTTTCTTCGTAGGTATTTTACTTATAATTTCCGGAGTACAGCTTATCACCACGGGGTTTATCGCTGAATTACAGATGAGAACCTACTATAAAAGCTCAGCTTCAACACCATACAGAGTGCTTTCAGTAGATAAGATATCAGGTTACAAATAAGTCTCTTTATTTTTCCTGATAAAACTATTTATAGATGCTTCATCAAGCTCTGATTGGGTTTTCTTAAGAAGCAACTCATCTTCTTCTTCAATTTTCCTGTCGCGGAATATCTCAAATTTTTTCATATCGGCGAAATGAATAAATATCTCGTCAGTTAAACGGTTTATCTCAGGGTTTAGCCTTTCCGCTTGGCTAGAATATTCAAATTGCTTCATAACTACTCCGCTAGCATAAAGTAAAAACTGGGTTCTCATCATTACATCAGTATTCTCTTCTGAATTGACCCTTGTAAATTCAGACCTTAACTCTTCATTAAGCTGCTTAATTTGGTTCATAAAACCATCTTTCCTATCCAGCAGTTGTGCCAATAATTTGCGCTTCTCATCCAGCTGAGATTTTGATATCTTTATTAATGTATTATAGCTTTTCATCAGGATTAATTGCTATCCATTATCTTCTTAAGTTCTACATAAGAAGTCGCCATATCCATGGTCTCTCCCGGCTGCTGATTTAAAAACTCTTCTATTCTTGGTGAATATTTTATCGCATTATCCACTTCCGGGTCGCTTCCTTTTCTATATGCCCCAAGCCTTATCAGCTCACCCATATCATCATAAATAGAAAGTAATTTCTTTGCGCGCTTTACAATATCATTTTCTTCTTTTGTATTACAAGCCGGCATAGTACGCGAAACTGAACGCAGTACATTTATCGCAGGAAATCTTCCCCGCTCAGCAATTTTTCTATCCATAACAATGTGACCATCAAGTATACCCCGCACCGCATCTGAAATAGGTTCATTATGATCATCTCCATCTACGAGAACTGTAAATAAACCGGTAATGCTTCCCTGCCCTTCAGCGCCCGGGCCTGCCCTTTCAAGCAACTTCGGAAGTTCCGCAAAAACAGATGGTGTATATCCACGAGTTGCAGGTGGTTCCCCGGCAGAAAGCCCTATCTCCCTTTGCGACATTGCAAAACGCGTAACCGAATCAAGCAGGCACAAAACACTTTTACCGATATCACGAAAATATTCCGCAACTGTCATAGTAAGATATGCCGCCTGACGTCGCATCAAAGGCGATTCATCAGAAGTTGCTGCAATTATCACGGCATTTTTCAAACCTTCCTCACCAAGGTAATTATCAAGGAACTCCTTAAGTTCCCTTCCCCTTTCACCAACTAGCCCAATAACTTTTACATCCGTCTTCGCATATTTCGTCAGCATTGAAATAAGAACAGATTTACCAACACCGGAGCCCGCAAAAATACCAAGCCTCTGGCCATCACAGCAGCTTGCAAAAATATTTACCGCTTTTACTCCAAGATCAATTTTGTCCCCAACAGCAATTCTTTTATGTGCCGAGATAGGCTGGTTCTTTAAAAAATACGGAATTTTACCTTCAGGCAAAGTGCCCTTTTCATCAACTGGATCACCAAGTGCATTTAATATTCTTCCTTGCCATCCTTCATGAGGATATACATGACTCATAGATTCTTCTATCTCAACTTTACAACCGGTTGACACATCGAACAGATCACTGAACGGCATCAATATAGCTTTATCTTCCCTGATCCCCACAACCTCTGAAAGTATCTTTTTACCCGTAGATGAAATGATCGAACATTTAGTTCCCTGCGATACCAAGCCGCCAAGACCTTTCGCCTCAGCCATCAATCCACTCACGGCAACGATCTGCCCGAAAACTTTATAGTCGGAAACTTTAGAGAATTTATCTAGTATCGGATTGGACATTATAGAGCCCCGGAATTATACTATTCCATAAAAGATTTAGTCGCCTCAATATTTTGCTCAACAACCTTATCATAAACTTCCTTACGCAAAACCGATGCGTTTTTAGGGAATTCCAGCCCTATCTTTGCAGTTTTGCCTTTGATATCTACAAGCTTAACTTCGATATCACCATTTATGACTATTGATTGCCCTAATTTTCGTGTGAGATATAGCATTACTTACGCTCCTTCGCCTGCTGGCCTTAATTTGATACATTGTTATAAATTATAAACTACTAACCATCAACTAGTTTTCTACAAACTCTGATTTTTTATACCCCTGCGCGTAAAGCAAATGTGTTAAGTCAGGTATATTAACATGGTGAATTGTCTCACGCCTTACCTTTTCCTTAGCGGTAAACGCAACCCCTAGTCCAGCCTGTTTTATCATTGGTATATCATTTGCCCCATCGCCACTCGCCAGGCACATAAAAGTTGAAATCCCTATATCCTCACAATGGAACTTAAGAGCATTTAACTTCGCTAGACTATCCAAAATAGGCTCGCGAACCTCGCCCTTTAACTTTCCATTTTCAATTTCCAGAATATTAGATTCATCAACATCAAACCCGCAAGCATCTTTTATCCTCGAAGTAAAGAATGTAAACCCGCCCGAAACCAGAACGCATTTTGCGCCGTCTGCTTTCATGGTCTGCACCAGAGTTTTTGCACCTTTCATCAAAGTTATCTTATTATCATAAACTTCCTGAAGCTTTTCTTCCGGTAAACCTTTCAGAAGTGCAACACGCTCACGAAGCGCATCTTTAAAATCAAGCTCACCATTCATTGCCCTTTCTGTTATTTCAGAGATTTGCGGCTTTAATCCTAAACAGTCAGCTATCTCATCAATACATTCCTGATTTATTATTGTTGAATCCATATCAGAAATGAAAAGCTTTTTGCGCCTGCCTTCTTTCCCCTGAACAATAAAATCAACCTTGAATGGCCTTAGAAGCTCGGTCAGTATTTCCCTTGTTTCATTCGCATTAAGCAGAACAAAATCAATATCCGCTGCCTTTCCTAATGCAAGCCAGTTAACATTCTCAACAATGCCACCACTATGCTGTAGCGCATCCACTATATGGTTAATTTCCGCTTCATTCAGGTTAAAAGAATCATCCGCGATTATAGTTGCCGTTAATTTCATTGTTGAATGTTGATAGTTAATAGATAATTGTTATCTGCAATTAACGAATAATTATTAGCTATCAACAACAAAATCCACATAATATTTGGACCAACCGCCAGCGGTAAAACTGAATTCGCAGTAAACCTTGCAAAAAAACTTGGCAATTCTGAGATTATTAATGCAGATTCCATGCAGATATACAGGGAGATCCCAATAATCACCAACCAGCCAACCGAAACCGAAAAAAATGAAATCCCTCACCATTTATTTGGCTTTACTTCAATTCTGGAACATTCCGATGTCGCTAAATGGTTGAACTTAGCAATTCCTAAAACAAATGAAATTAAAGCAAAAGGCAAAAACCCTATTCTAATAGGTGGCACAGGCTTATACCTAAAATCAATCACCGAAGGTGTTTCCGAGATCCCTGAAATTCCTGAAGAAATAAAAAACAGATACATTGAAGAAAGCAAAAATGGGCTGGAAACTTTATATAACAAATTAAAACTATCAGATCCTAAAAGTGCAGAAAAAATTAAGCCAGGTGATTCACAAAGGACAATAAGAGCATTGTCCGTTCTGGAACACACAGGAGTTTCCATTCAGGAATGGAACAAGAAACCAAACAAAACTTTTTATTCATCGGAAGATTTTAAAATCTTTTTCCTAAATAAAAACCGCGGAGAAATTTATATTAAAATAAATCTCCGCTTTGAAAAAATGTTCGATAACGGCCTCCTTGAAGAAGCAAAAAAAGCTAATAAGATTTTTTCATCTTATAATAGATCACCACTTACCTTACCTTCCTACAAAGCACATGGTCTACGTGAAATAATATCTTACCTAAATGGTGAACTACCAAAAGAAGATGCCATAGACAAAGCCCAGCAAGCCACTCGCAACTACGCAAAAAGGCAGTTTACCTGGTGGCGTAACTGGGTTAAGAATAATAAAACTTTAGATTTTGAAGAAATAAATTTATGAGAATAATATTAGCATCAACATCACCTATCAGAAAAAAACTTCTGGAAGATAACAATATTATCTTTGAATCAATCGCCCCTGTATGCGATGAGGAAGAAGTAAAAAAAACCCTTCATCATTTACCACTTCTTACAATGGCTCTTGAACTTGCAAAAGCCAAGGCAAAATCAATTTCTGATAAAGATCCTGAAGCTTACGTTATAGGAAGCGACCAGATATGCGAACTTAATGGAAAAATAATCTCAAAATCGCACAACGAAACAGAGGCTTTTAATTCCCTGAAAGCAATGAACGGCAATACCCATTTCCAGAATAACGGAACATGTATTTTCCTGAGCGGCAAACCTGTTATGGAACATAGTGAAAAAGCTGAACTTAAAATGAAAACCTTAAGTGATAAAGAAATAAAAAATTATATAAAATTGGATAATCCTGTTGGCTGCGCTGGAAGTTATAAATTCGAGCTTAACGGAAAGAACCTCTTTTCAGAAATAAAAGGAACAAAAGAATCTATATTAGGTTTTACGGTCAGCAAAGTGGTTGATTTTTTAGGCAAAAATTAAAATAATTTTCTGCCCGCTTTAATCTCCTGACCACCAATTTTATATTCTAGCCCAGCATTTTTCAAAGAACTAAATTCTGGCGCCTCTAGAATATGGCTCTTATTTTTATCAAACTTCTTAGCAACATCCAAAATCATATTGGAATAATCTAAAATCTCAGACAGAAATTCCTTATCATTAATTTCTTTAATTTTATTAGTACCTAAAGTCGTATATGACTTTAAAAACTGATTTAAAGTTACGTCTTTTTCATTATAATTTATTAATATACCGGGATTACTTTGGTTAATTTTTGCAAGCTGCCATAAAACATCTTGATTACCATTTATCAAATCCTGATTATGCTTGCTAATTCCCACTTCAACACCACTTTCAAATTCTTTAATATTCCTATATGTTAAATCTATCCCTCCTGCTTTTTTCAGTTTAGGAAAATCCTGAAAAGTATCTTTACCTACTTTTCTTTCATTAGATACACGCACGGACTGCTCTGACCCATCAAATCCCGTACCATAAGTAACATAATAACTATCTAAAAAACTTTGTGTTTTTGCATCCCAGACTTTAAATAAACCAGTAGTGCCATTTTTAAAATCCTGAACAGAATAATTAACAACCCCTTCTCTAACAGAATATCTGGAACCATAATCAAACCGCCCCTCAATGATCATCCCCTGTTCTGTAAGACAGGTTGTATGATATCCTGTATTTTGATTATCAGAAGAATTACTGGAAAAATTCGTAAAAATATAATAATCTGATTTATAGTTATTCAATGATTCTGGCCAATGGCTTTGAGACAAATACATTGCCATAGTAACATCACAAACCCCATGTCTGCAACAGGTCTGATTTTTCACTCTGCAGGCATCTAGTTTAGGAGGGACATAACAACCTTTTTCAAATGATTCTTTCTGCGCTCTTTTTTCTTCTTCTGGTCCTTCCGTTACATATTTTTCATCAGTGATACCGACAATATCAAAATATAACTCACCTAATTTAATACCAAGCGCTTTGTCTCTTTCCCTTTTTAAATTTGCTATTTCTATATTATCTTTCTTTTCAATAGCTTGAGAAAATTTATTTATAAAATTATTTTCCTTCTCCCACTGCTTTGAGTAGTCTTCCAGATCAGAAATTAGTTTAGATAGTACCTTATCATTTTTTAAATCCACTAATACTTCAGGTTTAGGATCAGGATGCCATTGAATCTCCACAACGCCATCCTTAGCTTTTTCTAACATTTGCTTAATCGAAAAAATCCCGCAATCGCTAGATATTCCCGCCTGTTCAAAATCTTCCATGTAGCTTCATAAAATTTATTATTCTAATTTAGAACATAAACGGTTAATAATGTGTTAACAGAAACATAAATAATATTATGAATTTTAATTAATTTAGTAATGTCTAGTATCCCAAACTGGCTCACGCAAAACTATCAGAATATCTGGCTACCTTATACCCAGATGAAAATTGCTGATCTACCCCTCCCTGTAAAATCTGCTGAAAGTTCAAACATTATATTAGAAGATGGTACAAAATTAATTGACGGTATCTCTAGCTGGTGGAGCGTCTGCCATGGTTATCAACATCCGCATTTAATTAGTGAGATAAAAAAACAGGCTGAAAGCCTTTGCCATATAATGTTCGCTGGCCTCGCCCATGAACAGGCTTACAAACTAGCAGGAAGGTTAGTTAAATTAATGCCCGCAGGATTAACACGGGTCTTTTTTGCAGACTCCGGTTCTACTTCAGTTGAGATCGCCATGAAAATGGCAGTACAGTTCTGGCACAATAAGGGCGATAGAAGAAAGAATAAATTCATCTCTTTTAAAAATGGCTATCATGGCGACACTATGGGCGCCCTCTCTTTAAGTGACCCTGAAGGCTGGATATCAAAATCATTCAATAATTATTCCCCTGCTCAATACGTTGTTGATTTACCTTCGGATGAATATAGCTTCGCTGAATTTGAGGATATGGTCAAAGCCGAAAAGAAAAATATTGCCGGTCTTGTAATTGAGCCTTTAGTACAAGGTGCAGGCGGAATGAAATTCTTCAGCGCTGACATTCTGGCAGAGATACATAATATATGTAAGAAACATGACATCCTATTTATCGCAGATGAGATCATGACAGGGTTTTACAGAACCGGGGATCTATTCGCCTGTAATGAAGCTGGCATCACACCAGATATTATATGTATTGGTAAAGCCCTAACAGGCGGGATGATAAGTCTGGCTGCAACTATTGCCAGAGAAGAAATATTTGAAGGATTTTTAGATGATACATTAGATAAAGCCTTCATGCATGGCCCAACTTTCATGGCAAACCCTTTAGCTTGCGCCGCTGCAAATGCTTCATTAGACCTTTTTGAAAAAGAAGATTTTGGAAAAAGGATCGAATTTATCGAAAATTTTATGGAATCTGAACTCTCTGAACTCCGCAAAAATCCTAAAGTTCAAGATGTGAGGGTCAAAGGCGGCATAGGTGTTATTGAGCTAAAAAAGCCAAGCGACAACAATGGCTTGTGGGATTATATGTTCTCCTTAAGAAAAAGATTTGTTGAGGAAGGTATCTGGCTCCGACCTTTTAAAGATGTAATATATATGATGCCAAATTATAATATTTCTAAGAAAGAGATGGGTCATATCACCTCATCGATAAAAAAAGTTTTAAAGGATTGAAAAAAATGTTATAATGTTGAATTATACTTTTTGAAATAATTAAGAAATCGTTAAAGGGAATTTCTTTGGTCAATAGACGCAAAAATAAAAATAGGAACGGCTTTAGCTTACTTGAGCTTGGCGTAATGATGATCGTTTTTTCAGGACTACTCACCTCAATATTTATCGGCCTTACAGATGACCGTAAAATTTCCGAGCTTAAATCCACATCACAAGAATTAAAGGAATTAAAATCTCTTGTGCTGGATTTTTATGCTAAAAATGGCAGATATCCTTGCCCGGCAGCTATTGAACGATCTGACATAAAAGATTTTGGCAAAGAAGCTTTCAATCCAGCCACAGGTTTTTGTGATACCTCAAGATTATTAAGCGTAGATGCTGACGGCAAAGCTCAATATGCCGGTGGTCAAGCTGTTCCTGTAACAGAAGACTTTGTAGGCGGTATATTCCCATTTGCATCACTTGGGTTAAAATCTGATTCAGCTAAAGGCACAAAAAAAGATTACTATTTATATGCAGTCTCACACCTTCTCACTAAGAAAAACCCTTGTGATAGATTTTTAGCTCTGGATGGTTCCATAGAAAAAATGCCTACCAGCTTTAAAATAATGACAGATTGGGATTTTAAAATAACTACTGTCGAGAATCAGACAAAAAACGTTGACCCTGCCATTAATGCTAATTTCGTTATTATATCATTTGGCAATGATTCAGGAGGCTTCAGTGAGAACGGTGAAAGAATATTACCTCCATCAATGAAAGGAAGGTACATTAACTATAGTGACATGCTTGACGCGAATAGGAAGTTTACAAAACAAGGTCAGTTTGATGAATTTTTCCTTATACCTTCAAACCCCTTAAAAACTCCCCGAGCAGCCGTAAACGAGGAGATTAAAGCCACAGATTATGAAGACATCGCCGTATATGGAAGCAGTAACTCAATAATAACAAAGATTTGCGTTCTTTGTCGTGGTTGCAATGCTACATCTTCTAATATGGTAGCTGCGGTTGATTCGTATTCAAGCTGCGGAGATATAGAGCAAGCTTGCAAATGTACTTCAGATGCAAGTTGCGATCAATCGGCTGGTGAATGTTGCAATGAAGGGACCGGCCAATGCGGAAAACAATGTTCAATAGCCTGTAACAGTAATGCAGATTGCTCCCTTGGAAATTGCTGTGGTGATTCCAGTGGAGGAAAAAAATGTGATGCTTTATTCTGCAAATCCGCTCCACGCTGTGAAGATAATTCAGAATGCCCTAATGGTGAGTGCTGTAATATTTCACTGAAGGAATGTAACGCTTCCTATTGCATTGGCTTCCCTAATTGCTGCGGTACTGATCCGTGCTGCGATGCAAAATGCACCGGTTATAATTTATGCAGTTGTCATCCTTCTGATCAAAGCTGCCAATCCGGTTGTAACGATATCTGCGATCCAAAATGTGCTAATTATGATAAGTGCGCCTGTAACCCATCTGATCCAAGCTGTACATCTATCTGTAACGATATCTGCGATCCAAAATGTCCCAATTATGATAAGTGTGCCTGTAATCCATCTGATCCAAGCTGCTCATTAGATTGCAGCGATTCATGCAATAGTCCTGATTGCCCGGGTTATGATACTTGCAACTGTAATCCTTCTGATCCTATCTGCGCTTCATGTACCGTAGATGCTGATTGCGACTCAGGGAAATGTTGCGTAAATAACTCATGCACCACATGTGATGATATATATTCAACATGCAAAACCTCAAATGAATGCGCTGCTAATCAGGCATGTTGTAATCGTATCTGCGTTGACAACTCTTCAATTATAAATGGTAAATGCCCTGATACTTCCTGCAACCCCATTACTAACCCTTGTCCTAGAGGATATGCTTGCTGCAGCGGCTTCTGTGAAGAAATGAAAATCTATACTTTTGGTAAAACTGACGGTATTGCGTTAGTTCTTGGCAAGGGGGGGGGAATATACAAGGGTGGTAAAACAACTATTTCCTCAAGCGACGAATTAAATTCCGGAGGTGGTCCACGTGGCGAATCACATGATTCAGGAATACAGAAACAAATAAGCGCCAGTGATCTATGTAATACTTGCCAGAACAGAGCAGATTGTGGTGGAAATTATTGCTGTGATGGCATATGTAGCAATACTCCATGCCAGACTTCCTGCACTTCAAATCATGAATGTACGGATTCAAGCCTCCCGTATTGTTGTGGGGGAGCATGCCAGGCAGCACCTTGTTCTTGCACTTCCAATGCTCAATGTTCTGGAGCTACACCCAATTGCTGTAGCGGAACCGGAATATGTCAAGCAGCACCTTGTTCCTGCACCTCTGATGCTCAATGCCCAACAGGTATGAATTGTTGTAACGGAACCTGTTCTTCTGCAGCCTGTACTTGCAATGATAGCACACCATGCGGTCCTGGTAAGAATTGTTGTAACGGGACCTGTCAGACTCAAAGCTGCTGTGTTAACAATAGCCAATGCCCCATTGGACAATGCTGTAATTCGGTAAATGGTCAATGTAATGCTTCGTATTGCACCCCTTCATGCTGTTCAACTGATTCGTGCTGCAGCCAGCAATGCCCGGGATATAATCCGACGGCCTGCGGCTGTCAACAGGATCAATGCTCAAGCACTTTATGCCCAGATTACAATTTCTGTACATGTAATCCTCAAGCTGCAAGTTGCAATACTCCTGACTGCAGCAACTCCTGCAATAGTCCACAATGCCCGGGCTATAACTTCTGTGTTTGCAACCCGGCTGATTCAAGTTGCTCTACAACACCTAGCTGTACTAGTTCATGTGATAATCCACAGTGTTCTGGTTATGATTTCTGCACATGTAATCCCGAAGATTCCAGCTGCTCTACACCTGACGAAGATAATTCTGGTGGCCTAACATGTAATACATATATAGTCCAATGTGGCCCTAATGGTTGCAACCCCAATATACCTGCCTGTGCAAGCTCGGGTTGCATACAATGGACCAACTGGACATCAGGAAATACTACCGGCCCTTATGCTCCTAATATGCCTGCCGCACTTTTAGCTAGCGGCACTACCAGTGGAATGATGTGGGAGTTCAGGCATATTGGTTGGATGGGTGGACAATTTGGTGGCAGCCAGCCCATTGGCGGCGGAGTATGCAACCTTTACCCTGTATGCAAATTTTCTATTTTAAATTCATGTGATATAATCACAACTAATAATCCTGCGGTTGGTAATTATGAATTTTTCGTGCCTTGCCTGTTTAGCGTTAATTATTCTGGCGCTAATATTGGTGCAGTGAATTTTGATTTAAATAGTTTGGGCGCCCAAGAGCTGTGTTCTGCATCATTTAGTTACAGAACCACAAGCTCATCTCCTTATATTTGGCATACTATAAATAATGGGCCTTATCCTCCTTATGGTGTTCCGGATAGCTTCTGCAGAACAAGTATTGGAAATCCTTATCTGGGCTGTCCAATGGATAATCAATAATAATTGATGCTAGAAATAACTGATTTGATTTATTTACTTTCAAAAGGTAAGTTAATGTCTGAATGAATGGTAATTTTTAATATAAGAGATTTACTTGAAAAAATATTTTAGAAAATTCAGGAATTACAAAAACAGTGGGTTTTCCCTTTTTGAAAGCGCGCTTCTCATGTCTGCTTTTGCTGCAATAATTACTATAGGTCTTACAAATTATTCTTTACAGAGAGATTCAGATCAATTTTCTCAAATGAGCCGTAAGCTTTCGGTTATTAAAACTAAAATTGATGGCTTTGTTGCAAATAACGGTTACCTCCCTTGCCCTGCGCCATATAATATAAAACCGGATAAGGATTCTTATCTTATGGAGTTAAGAGATGGAGATGGTTATTGTTTCACCGGGGCAGGGATTTATAAAATTGATTCTGATGAGGAAACTACTTACGGCAGTGGTAGAATTCCAGCTGATCCTGAATATGATTTTGTAAGAGGTGTCGTACCATGCAGAACATTAGGCCTATCGCCAAAAGATTGTACCGACAACAAAGGAAATCATATAGCTTACACCGTATCAAATGCCCTGACAAAAACAGAGCCTTGCTATAAATATATGAAAGATGATTTAACCATAGAGGAGCGTCCTTATACATTAAAAATATTAAAATCTGCCACTCCTACTGATACTCTAGACCAGAATTATACAAATTTCGGCAAATATTCTGATACTTCTGAGGAACCAACCTACGCTATATACTGGGCAGGTGATGATGGAATTGGCGCACCTAATAGCAACGGTGATGTTAACCTAGCTATAGAGGTAACACCAGGCGTTAAAATTGATAATTATTTTCAGTCAATTAATCACGCACTTTACAGTGATGACCTTGAACATAAAGGCAATATCAGATATGCTCTTTCACCTGAAGCCCCTATTGATACTGTATTAATAGATCCTGATCACCCGGAAGCAAGCAAGAAAATTGCTTTTGGAGATATGATAATGTGGGGTAGGCCATCTGGCATTTCCCTTAAAATATGCGCCGCCTGCAAATCATGTGATGCGCAATATAAATCAGCAATTAACAAACTTGATAGCTTTAACTCATGCACCGCTGATATGAAAACTTTCTGTTCTTGCACGGCGACTGAGCAATGTGACACTGGCGCTGGGGAATGCTGCAATACTAATGTAGACAATATAAATACTGGAAAATGCTATGTAGCCGCATGCGGTGGTTCTTGTACCGTTGATGCAGAATGCTTAGGCAGCCGATGCTGTTGCCCTAATTCCGCCACCCCACCATTAACTTGCAGCCCCAGTTGCGCGTTGGGAACTGATCCTACAAACGGAACTCCGTACACTTTCACCGGAACTCCATGCAATGATACTTTTACTACTACTGGAGGCTATCATGCTAATGGATATGCCGGGGATGATATAATTACTATAAATAAACCTGGTGGTTACGCTGCTACAGTTTCAGGTGGGGATGGAAACGATACCTTGCATTGCGAAAATCTGGAAGGAACGATAAATGGTATTGATGGATGCGCTGGGGAGGCAGGCAACGATATTATATATGGAAGAGGAGGAACTGTACCACCAGAACCAGATACTATCATTGGTAACGCTGGCAACGATATTCTTTATCTAATGAATGAAAAGGTCTCAGCTGATGGAGGGCCAGATAATGATACTATACATGGCTCCACTGGAAATGACACATATATAAAGGGTGGTGGTGGGGATGATATTATCTATGGAAATGATGGTAATGATGTTATTTATGGAGATTCCTATTACTTCTCCGGAAGCGACACAATTTATGGTGGTGATGGTAATGATACTATATGGGCATCGGCTGAGCTTTCAGACGGTAATATCTCAGTTCCCGATATGATATATCCTGGTGATGGAGATGATACTATAAAAATTACTGAGGAATATAATTCTATTTATATGGAGAATAGTAATTGGGGAGCTGACCAAGTATTGGGCCTGTACAACGGTGATAAGATTTATTTTACTTACTTAACCGATATATCTGGTAGAATTGCTACTACTTACAATGCATCTTTAGCTGGATGTCCAAATGTTTTCTATGGTACTCCAGGTGAAGGCGTTCTTTTATATTCTGACGGAACTGGTACATTAAAAATTTGTAGGAATACTAATGGAAGCATAAACTGCTGCGCGGGAACTAATTATTGTAAATATGGCAGTTGTCCGTGATTATGTACCAAGTATCCAGAATCAGCTAAGTTGAAACATTTAAAATCATAAATGAAAATAATCAATACCCGTTTCATACTGCTTCTGGTTATACTAATTACTGGATTCAATTCTCTTATCTATGAAATATACAGTATAAGATTATTATTTATGTTCTTGGCTGAAACAATAGAAGCTGTTTCTATTGCGATTTCCTCTTTTTTAACCGGATTAGCGCTCTCAGCTATAATTTTTTCAAAATTATCGAAACGAAATACCAATAATATCTATATAATTTGCCTTTTACAGGTTCTTTCTGCCCTTTATGGGTTGATAGTACTCTATAATTTTGAGATCATACCACAATTCCTTGACTACTTTAATGGTTTTGAAATTTCTGACATTTTAAAAGCGTTTTTAAGATATTCAATCATCTGGGTTTATCTATTTATTCCTGCTTTCCTGACAGGCGGGATTTTCCCATTGATTACCGGGCTTTACATCAACGAGTTAAGCAAGTCATCTGAGCAGACAGGTATAGTTTATTTTTACAGCACTATTGGTTCTGTTTTAGGGTCTCTTGTCTCAGGGTTCTACTTTATACCTGTGTTAGGACTAAAACTTACTGTTCTGATTACCATAATTTTAAGCTTGGCTTGCGCACTTTTCCTTTGCCAGAAAAAAGTACAATATGCAGTTGTAATCATTTTTATGGCATTTGTAGCCTCTAAATATTCTGCTATTGAATATTCAGCTAAAATAGAATCTAGATTTGGTAATATAATTACACAGGAGCAATCCCCCTTTGGTTTAATTACTGTTGGTGAAAGAAATAAAAGAAAAACTCTTTATGTGAATTATAGGGATATGTGTACAGATTCCGATACCGGTTCTGAAGGAAATTTAGCCAGAACAGCTCTCAATATTTCGGGAAAAAATTCAAACACCCTAAATATAGGGCTTGGCTGCGGCTCAACCGCGAATAGCCTTGCATTACATTCTAATTTAAAAACACTTGATATTGCTGAAATAAACCCAACTATAATAAAAATAGCAAAACAGCATTTTAAAAAATATACCGCATCCCTAAATGCTTCAGATAATATACAAATAATCCAGCATGAAGGTTATGATCTTCTTAGAAATTCTAATAAAAAGTATGATGCGGTAATAGTTGATGTTGAAGAACCAACAATAATACATTCTTCAGCGCTTTTTACTAAAGATTTTTTTGAAGAAGTTTACAAAAAAACTTCAGATCGAGGAGTTTTAGCCCTTTGGTCATTCCAGGCCAACGACAGATTTACTAAAGTTATTTACAATACCCTAAAACAAGTTTTTCCGTATGTATTAATATTAAAATATAACACTTCAAATAATTTTTATGCTTTCAAAAAAAAGCCTGAAAGCCAAGTTATATTAGATCCTGCATCAGAAATTTATATGCAGAACATTATCAGAATTGATGTTAATGAAATTAATACCATAGAACATCCTAAAGCGCTGAAATATTTTAACACGAATCAAATATTTGCACTGCCGCCAAATTATAAAGATCAGTTTGAAATAGAAAACAAATAATAATTTTACGCAGCCAAATTCAATTCAATAAGTCTATTAAAATTACTGGTGAAATGCTTGATATCCGGCACAGGCTCACCTTCAATAATATTCGCCTGTGCAAACAGTAATAGAATAATATCTTTTGCTTTATCTTTATTGGATTCATTTGCAATATCTTCAGTAAGCTTCTTAATTATCGGGTGGTTACTGTTTATCTCAAATATCTTCGCGCTTGCCTGAGCCAGCTGCTTATTATCTATCATAAATCTTTCCAAACGTATATCCATCGCACCTTCAGGCACAGTTAAGCACACCGGGCTTTCTGCCAGACGGCTGGTTTTCCTTACATCTTTCACCTGATTACCCAAAACACCTTTCACAAAAGAAATCAAACCATCTACATTTTCAGTATTTTTATTCTCTTCCGCTTTATCTTCAGATTTACTCTGAATATCATCAAGGTCAGAACCAGCTTTAGTAACAGATTTGAACTGCGTACCTTTATATTCATGCAGAACATTTACCCAGAAATCATCAACTGAATCTGTCAGGATAATAACTTCAAATCCTTGCTTAACAAAACCCTCTATCTGCGGGCTGGCAAGTGCCCCTGCCCTGTTTGAAGCATTGATGAAATAAATGGATTTCTGCTCCGGCTTCATCCTTTCTTTATATTCCTTGAGGTTGATATAATCTTCACCCATATTGGTCTGGAACAGACACGCCTCCAGAATCTCATCACGCGGCTCCAAACCATCGCACAACCCTTCCTTAAGAACCGCCCCAAAATTATCCCAGAATTCCAGATAATCATTTTTATCCGAATTCATTTTATTTGATAATTCCTTAAGAACTTTTTTGGTTATCGAAGTTTTGATTTTTTGCAGTGTTGAAGAATTTTGTATTGTCTCCCTACTGATATTAAGCGGCAGATCATTACTATCAACAACCCCACGTAAAAAGCGTAAGTAAGCAGGTATCACTTCAAGGTTTTCAGATATCAGAACGCGCTTAATATATAATTTTATACGCGTCAGCCTGTCAGGGTGGAACAGGTCAAAAGGCTTGCGTGAAGGCACATATAAAAGTGAATTATATTCAAGCAATCCTTCCGCCCTATTATGGATGGTCAGATACGGCTCATCATCACCTAAATGCGAAATGGTTTTATAGAATTCATTATAATCTTCTTTTTCAATTTCACTTTTGCTCTTCAGCCAGATAGCCTTGCCATCATTCAATATCGTTTCACTGTCGTTCTCTTCCTTATATACAATTTTAAACGCTATATGGTTTGAGTAATTTTCAATAATGCTCTTCACCCTGAACCTATCAAGAAAATCATCTTCATCCTCTTTTATGTGAAGCGTTACAATTGTTCCCCTACCGATATTGGAAGGCGCATCATCGATAGAAAATTCTCCGTTACCATTTGAATTCCATATATATGCTTTATCTTCCCCCGCCGCCTGCGATATAACCGTAACATTATCAGCTATCATAAAAGATGAGTAAAAACCTACCCCGAACTGTCCTATAAGCTGGTTATCATTTTTTTTATCCCCGGTTAAACTCTCCATGAATTTTTGGGTTCCGCTACGTGCAATGGTTCCAAGGTTTTCTATTAAAGACTGCTTATCCATGCCAACACCGTTGTCAGATATCTTAAGCAGGCGGTTTTCCTTATCTAACTCAACAGTGATCCTAAGCTCATCATCTTTAAGCAGCTCCGGTCTCTGAACAGCCTCATAACGGAGTTTATCGCAAGCATCTGAAGCATTGGAAATAAGTTCACGCAGAACTATATCTTTATTTTCATAAAGGGAATGCACCATTAATTTGAATATTTTATCGGTCTCAGCGGCGAATTTTAGTGTTTCTTTGGTCATAAATTAAAAGAATATATGGTTATTTCTGCTGGGAATATATGATGAAACTACAAAATTTCAATATTCAGTATATTTCATAATGAATAGAACTAATTAAAGAGATTACTATGGAAATGAATAAACAGGCTTTTGAAGTAAAATTCCAGCCAAATTCAGCTAAATCACAAACAGTGGTTTACCTTGTTAACGAAAAAATGAAACTCCCTAAGGAACTTCAGGCAAACCCGCAGGTAAAAGGCGCGATCGACCAATCTAAATTTGATGGTAAACGCAAAAAATTCATAACTATATATCTCGGAACTTCAAGGATAGTACTCGCCGGCGCCGGTGAGGAAAAACCAAATAACGCTGAAAAATATACAAGGGAAATAGGCGCAGACATTCAGCAATATCTTAACGGTATCAGGGCAATCAATGCCTCTGTAGTAGCAGATGATGCAACCTTGGCTGCGAACATGGCTTATGGCGCCCTCCTCAAAAGTTATACTTTCATGAAGTATTTTACAAAAAAGAAAGATGAAGAAAAACCATCCCTCAAAATACTCTCTTTCTCAGTAGTTAACGAAAAACAGGCTAGGGAGAAATTTGCACCTCTTAAAGCAATTGCAGATTCCATATTCCTCGCACGTAACTACGTTACCGAACCACCTAACGTTATTTACCCTGAAAGCTACGCTAACTCTATAAAAGCAGAACTTTCAAAACTCGGCATCAAAGTTGAGATTCTTGGCGAAGCAGAAATGAAAAAGCTTGGCATGGGCTCACTTCTTGGCGTTGGACAAGGAAGTGAAAGGGAATCTAAAATGGTCATTATGCAATATAATGGCTCAAAAAATAAAAAAGAAACTCCGGTTGCATTCGTTGGCAAAGGCGTTTGCTTTGATACCGGCGGTATCAGCATCAAACCATCTGACGGAATGGAAGACATGAAATACGACATGGGCGGTTCTGCTGCCGTTGTTGGTCTTATGCATGCGCTTGCTTCCCGCAAAGCAAAAGTTAACGCCGTTGGCGTTGTTGGCCTCGTTGAGAATATGCCTGATGGTAATGCCCAGCGCCCTTCCGATATAGTTACATCCATGAGCGGTCAGACCATTGAAGTTTTAAACACTGACGCTGAAGGCAGGCTCGTCCTCGCTGATGCCCTTTGGTATTGCCAGGACAGGTTCAATCCTAAATTCATGATCGACCTTGCGACTTTAACAGGCGCCGTTGTTATTGCCCTCGGCCAGCATAAAGCAGGTTTAATGTCTAATGATGATCAACTGGCAGACCAGTTATATAATGCCGGCGAACAGGTAGGCGAACATCTCTGGAGGTTACCACTTGGTGAAGAATATGACAGACAGATCGACTCTAAAATTGCTGACGTTCAGAACATCAGTAACATGAAAGGAGCCGGAACTATCACTGCAGCGCAATTCCTGAAAAGATTCGTTAATGATAAGAAATGGGCGCATCTTGATATCGCGGGAATGGCCTGGGCAACTAAAGATAAACCTCTAGTTCCGACCAACGTTGCAACTGGCTTTGGCGTTCAGTTACTTGATAGGCTGGTGGCAAACCACTATGAGGATTAATTACCTTTTTTGGTGATTTTCCATATCCCATAGGCGCTGATTGCTATCCAGAATATCTCTATCACAAAGCTGGCAACATTCCAGAACCTGTATAGAGAAACTATATGCAATATAGCCCCAACAAGGTTAAGCACAGGATATATCATCTTCTCCGAGGTCAATTTGCCGCTTTGCAAAAGGAAAAAAGCCACTATTATCAGCGCAACCCCTGCTATTCCGATAGCATTGAATGTAAAATCTAGAATCTGTTCTGTGCTCATGATAAATTTGTTTTATGTTTTTTTAGGTGGTGCGCTTGGTTCAGTTGCAAGATATTTGTTTCTGATGGGCTTTACAAATAATAACCTGCAAAAACTCCCCTCTTATATCAACTATGTTCTTGTTGTTAATATAATTGGAAGTTTTCTGATAGGAATATTTTATGCACTTTTGAGCAAAAACAATATCTCTGCCGAAGCGAAGGATTTTCTTAAGTTCTTTGTAGCGGTCGGGTTTTTAGGAGGCCTCACAACATTTTCCTCACTATCAATGGATATGTTCATCCTCCTGCAAAAAGGCGAATTTATTAATACTGCTATTTATATAATTTTATCTGTATCTCTTGGCTTAACTGCCGTTTATGCAGGTTACTCAATAATGAAATAAAATGAATCCGAACGGAATAAAGATAATCGTAAAAAGGCCATTTGAAGGCCTTGAGCTTGCAAAATTCATCAAGAAAGCTGACATAGAGATCCCATATTCTTTAGTGCAGAAACTCCTTCGCAAAAGGGCTATCAGGGTAAATGGCAAATCAGAAAAATATACTTACCTTGTTAAAACCGATGATGAGATATTCATTCCGGCAGAATCAAGGGTCGCTAAAAAAACACAGAAGATTGTTTCGGCTACCTTAGAAGATGCAGAAAAATATCTTCTGCCAAATATCATATATAAAGATAAGAATATTATTGCGCTTAATAAACCACAAGGTATCTCAACCCAAGGCGGAAGCGGTGTTGGTGTCAGTATAGATTCCCTGCTCGATTTCCTCAGATTTGATGATTATGAAGAGCGCCCTGCCCTTGCTCATCGTCTCGATAAAGATACCTCCGGCGTTCTACTCATCGCAAGAACCCGTGAAGCCGCACAGATCCTCGGCGAAGGTTTCAAGAACAGGGATATTGATAAATCATACCTCACTCTTGTTGCAGGTAAAGTTCCCATGCATAAAGGCCGTATAGCAAAACCGGTTGGCAAAAGGCTTGGCGCCGGCGGTAATGAAAAAATGATGGTCGATTACGCTAACGGTAAAATAGCCGTTACAGAATATGAAGTTGTTGAAAGATTTGGAAGTCAGGCAACTCTTCTGCACGTATTCCCAAAAACAGGACGTAAACACCAGATACGCGTTCACTTGGCTGATGAAGGCTTTCCTATAATCGGAGATGGCAAATACGGCGGCACAAGGGCATTCATCGAAGGACTATCAAATACAATGCACCTTCATTCATGGAAAATTTCCCACAAGCATAATTACTTCCCTGAAATAATAGCTCCGATCCCGGATATATTTAAAGAGATGGATTAGCCACGCGTTTAGTTTTTACTGAAATTATTTCATCAGCATTAACCACATGATATGGCAGCGCTCCATTCTGCTTCCAACTTTTAATTATGTTTTGCGGATAATTGGTTTTTTCCTTTTCCGCAGTAGGTGTTATCCGATAAACCTTCCTATCCAATGCAGCAAAGAACTTACCTTTTTCAGATTGCTGATATTGTAAAGTTTTTACTCCATTATCAAGATTATCGTAGGAATCATTCCTCACCTTATCAGATAAGATAAACCCATTTGATAAGGGTATATAGCCACCACACATACCTATATAACCACCAAACTTACCTTCCAGTTTTTCTTGAAGCCTTCTGCCTATTTCAAAAAGAGCGTCAGTTCCGCAAGTAAGCAGTATTTTCTTAACACCATTTTTATTAAGAGAAATTATATGATCAGCCAGCTCATCAAGTAATTCCGGCGCTTTTATAAAATCCTTACTGTCTTTCCTATATTTATATTCAGCGACAAAAACATTATTATGCCCAAGAGATTCCAGTGCTTCCTTCACTTGGGTATGCGGTAACATTTCAGCATTTAAAGGCGGGTTAAAAGGGTCTTTATAAGGCTTGGCATCAATAGTGCCGCCGATACATAATACAAAAACGGATGGGTTATTTTCAATATCACCCATTAAAAGTTATCAAACCCATATTTATCTTTAAGCATTTCCTGCACATCATCAGGAACTGAATCCCCATAACCTGAAATTATGATCTTGCCGTAATCTTCAAGATTGTAACTATCGCCGGATTTATGCTTCAGGAAAGATTCCTTTCTGTCTTTATCCACAAGAACAAAATACCAAGCATTCCTGCCTGTTATATCACGTCCAGAAACTTTATAACAAAGATCACCGCGACTATTGATCAGGTGATCCATAAAATTCTTTTTCTCTCCGGCAAATCCACCTCCGCTAGATCCGGGTTCATCCGAATTATCTTCATCGGTCTTTTTGCTTTCCTTTGCTATATCAAGGGCAGATTTCTTCTCCCTGATAGCATCAAGCGGGTTTTTCTTAGTAAATTTATCTGTGAATTTATTATCGCTCATAAACTACGCTACTTTGTATTTTTCTGGTCTCAGTTTGTACACATAAGCAATTACTTCTGCAACTGCTTTATAATGCTCAATAGGTATGTCTTCGTCAAGGTCACATGTGTCATATAATGCCTTTGCAAGCGTTCTGTTAGTTATAACGGGAACTTTGCTTTCCTCCGCAACGCCGATTATCTTTAAGGCTAACTCATCCACACCAAGCGCCACCACACTAGGTGCCCTCATACCATTCTGCTTATATTCCAGCGCGATCGCATAGTGGGTCGGGTTCCTTATCACAACGTCGGCCTTGGGAACTGCCGCCATCATCCGCCTTCGCGCACGCGCCTCCCTTATCTGGCGCAATTTTGCCTTAATTTCCGGGTTACCCTCGGTCTGCTTGAATTCCTCTTTAAGCTCCTGACGACTCATACGAAGGCTTTTTATATACTCAGCCTTTTGGAAAAGAAAATCCACTATCGCCGTTAGCATCATCATCACTGTAGTAAAAAGTATAACCTTAAAAACGATCTTTTGTGTCAATATACTTATACCCATAAGTGACAGCATAGGCGACTCAACTATCTCATGCAGCATACCGATTATTATCATATAAGTAATATACCCTATCACCGTGATCTTTATGAGCCCTTTGAGGAATTCCACCGCTGAACGCATTGAAAATATCCTTTTAATACCCGCGAATACAGATATCTTTTCCAGTTTCGGCATCAAAGGTTCCGCTGAAAATATTATCCCATTCTGCACAAAACTTGAAAAGAATGCCAGGAACAGGATCATCCCCACTGGAATAAACACCATCTTCACAAAACCCCAGATAATTTCATATGCAAAACCTGATATGGTGGTCTTATCAAGTATTATATCATCTGATCTTTCAATGAATGATGCTAGAAACTGTATATTGTTGGAGCCAACCGTTGGTATCAGCCATATTACCAACAGCGCAAAAAAGGCAAAATATAGAAAACTGGTCACTTCTTTTGAAAAGGCAACTTGCCCTTTTTCGACCGCCTGGTCTATCCTTCTGGACGTAGGTTCTTCCGTCCGTTCTAAATCGTCATCACCTTCAGCCATAAATCACAGATTTAGAGGGTTTATTATTAGTTTGTTTGGATAATCTTACAAAAATGTTAAAAATACAATAAACTAATAATAGTTAATGAAAATTGCCCTGCACATAATATTACGACTTGTTTTTTATTCGCTTTTCTTTTTTGCGATATTCATTTCCGTTTTCCTGTTCACATTTTCAGGCACTGAAAAAGAAATACCTCCTCAGAACATTAACTATCTTGAAGATGTAATAGAATCTTCAGGTAAAAATATTCAAGCCTATATAGGAAAAGCAAAAGCCCATTTTGAAGGCTTTGACAAAGGCTTCACTATAAAACTTGAGAACAGCTATATAAATATTGGGAAGGATCTTATAATTTCAGCACCTGTAATGCAGGCAAAACTTAAGCTTTCAGACCTGTTGAAAGGTAAAATAAGGTTCAGGGAATTCATTCTCACAAAACCGCAATTCCTTTTCAAAGCTTCACAAGGAGAAGATTTTTTTGATGCAGCCAGTCAGGATAGTTTCGTCTCAATTTATAGAAACTCCATCTACAATTTATTTGAAGCCGTAAGCAAAGATAGCAACATAATTCCCGTTGAAAAAATAAACCTTAATGATGCCGTCTTTAGTTTTAACAGAGGGGGCACTTACCAGAACTGGAAACTCAGTAAAGCCACCCTTAATTTCTATAAATTACAGAACTCGACCTATCTCCGAACTGAAATAACCACTACAATACGCGGCCTTGAAAGCAATATAATGGCAGATGCAAGGGTACTTAAAAATGACAGGTTAAAGCTTGATCTTTCCTATAATAACTTCCCATCATCCGCACTTGGTGAAATTATTTCGGAACTTGATTGGCTCTACAAATTAAATCCCATTTTAAATGGTAATGCTGAAGTTATGCTAGAAAAAGAAGGTATAGGCAGCACCACCCTTCTTAACACCAGTCTTAATTTCCAGCAAAAAGGCCTGAAAAAAGCAAAAATAACTTTCGCAGGTGAGCTTGATCTCATCCCTGGCAATGATGGTATAATCAAACCAAAAATAAAAGGTAAAACAAGGGTTGAAAACCTTAAGATGAAATATCTGGAAGAATTATGGCCTGAAAAATATGGCAAAGAGATACGCGCTGAAATGCTTAAAAATTACAGCAAAGGCTTTTTCAAATCCGTCGGCGTTTCATTCATCTACAGGTTTGAAAATACCGATTTCGTAAAAGTACTGGAAGAAAGCTTTTCAGCTGAAGGCGACCTCGAAGGCGCAGACATCATATTCAATCCCCGCTATCCTACTCTTGAAAAAGTTGATGGCGTGTTTAACCTTAGCGGTGAGAATGTTTTCATTAAGGCCTCCAACGGATATATAGGTAAATTTAAATTTGACAAAGTTGATGCCAGAATATTAGGTATCAACAGACCTCAATCCGCTATAGAAATTGAGGGTTCAGGCAAAGGAAATATAACAGAACTTAAACCTCTTGTAAGCGCCATCAATCACAATAGGGATAAAGATTCTTTTTACAACACCAGGGAAATTTCCGCAGATTCAGAAGTAAAATTCTATTACCGTGACAATCTCAATCACGGCTTTGACAAAAGCCTACTCAAACTCGACATCACCGCTGACCTTAAAAATATTGAAGTTAAAAATGTCCTGACCGGAATAAATTATTCTGCCCCAGCTGGAAAAATGACATTGAATAATGATGGCCTTAACCTTGTAAGCAGCGGCACTGTAAATGGCGACAAAGCTGACATAAAAGTTTGGACAGGCTTCCATGTAAAAAATGATGTCGCACTGGATATTAAAGCTGACCTGTCAGATTCCAACCTTGAACTTATAATAAAAGACTACAAAAAATATTTCACCGGCAAGGTTAAATTTGAAGCTGAATACAAAAGTCAGGAAAATGATAATTCTTTTGCAGCGAATGCAGATTTCGTAAAAACGAAAATTAACTTTCCCTATCTCTCAATAAATAAAAATGAGAATGAAGTCACAGAAGCTTCTTTCAATGGTCGTTTCCTTACTGATAAAGCAATAGAATTATCTTCCGTCCGCATTACTACTGCTGAGGGTGTATCTGAAGGCAAGGCTCTCATCGCAAGACAGCGCGGCACCATAGCAGACGAGTTTTATTTCAGCAGGCTCATCAGCGGTAAAAATGACGCCAAGGTCTACCTTACGAGGGAATCGCAGAAGGTATCAAAAGATAAATACATTGATAACTACAAGATAAAAGTAAGTGGGAAGTCATTCGATATTGGACAACTGATAAATCAATATTCCACACTAATTGGGGAAGACAGCTCTGCAATTTCAGCCGAGATCAAAGTTGATAGATTGCATCTTGCCAACAATGTTTCGCTTGAAAACACTGAAGGTTATATAAATTGTAATAAAACTGAATGCTTTAAAGCAAGCCTCACCGGAAAGATCTCAGATAATGGCGGCGAGATAAATCTTTCCTACTATCCTGAGAATAAAGATAACCCATACGGTATAAAAGATTTTAAACTTTACACCAACAACGTTGGTAAAATGATGGAAGGTCTATCCTTTACTTCCCAGATAGAAGGCGGCACCGCAAGTATCGTAGCAAAATCTGATCCTCAGAATGATATAGGCACCGCAGGAACTATAACCATGACAAAATACCGCATTTCACAAGCCCCTGTTCTTGCAAGGATATTCTCCCTCGCCAGCCTTACCGGTATAACGCAGGTATTAAGCGGTTCAGGAATCCCGATGAAGCAGATGGAAGGTGAATTCTCAATACGACACGAATATCTTGCGCTGAAAAACATCGTTTCCTACGGCAATTCCCTCGGCCTTACTTCACGCGGCACCATCAACCTTAAAACTTCTGAAGTGGACCTCACAGGCTATGTTACTCCATCTTATTCCGTGAATTCCCTATTCAGCAAAATTCCTATCCTCAACTTTATCACAGGCAAAAAAGGCGAAGGTTTGATAGCAACTAAATATTCCGTCAAAGGTAAATACCCTCATACTGATGTTTCAGTAAACCCGCTTTCAGCCTTGACACCGGGCTTTTTAAGAGAAATATGGGGCAAAGCGGAAACTAATATTGATATCAAGGCAAAATCAGATAATGACGACACAGAAAGAAAGAATCGCAAAAGCAATATCAGACCTTCCTCCGATTAGTGAGATACTAAAGATTCATGGCTTTTATACAAAAAAATCCCTTGGTCAGAATTTCATTTTCGACATCAACTTCACTACAAAAATTGCAAAACAGTCAACCAACCTTGAAGGCTCAACAGTAATTGAGATCGGCGGCGGCGCCGGCAGTTTAACCAGAGCTATACTTTCCGAAAACCCCGAAAAACTTATAGTTATTGAGAAAGACGAAAGATGCTTAAAAATTCTTAACGAACTCAAAACCTTATCTGAAGGCAAACTGGAGATCATCAACGAAGATGCCCTTAAGATTGATTATAAAACTTTTGGTAAGAACCTAAAAGTAATTGCCAACCTCCCTTATAATGTCGGTACAGAATTACTTTTAAGATGGTATGAAGAAGGAAATATTTTTGATGAAATGATCCTAATGTTCCAGAAGGAAGTTGCCGAAAGGATCTGTGCTAAACCTAGTGAAGATGCCTATGGCAGGCTTTCCATAATTTCTAATATTCTGGCAGAAACTGAAATATTATTTCTTGTTCCCCCATCTATTTTTTACCCTCAGCCAAAAGTATATTCAGCGATAGTAAAAGTTACCCCAAGAGAAAAACCACTTTACGATACTGATATAAACAAACTTAAGAAAACTACCGCAGCTGCGTTTTCGATGCGCCGTAAAACCGTTCGTAATTCTCTAAAATCAGTTCTAGGTGATGATTGCGAAAAGAAACTTATCTCACTTAACATAAACCCTGAATCCCGCGCAGAAAACCTGACCCCTGAAGAGTTCAGCAAGATATCTCAACTTATATAATTCTCTAATACCCACCCCGCTAAATACAAAGAACCGCAGATTATTACTCTCTTATCACCTGAAATTTTATTTATCTTATTCAATGCCTCATCTAGATTATCTGATGCTTCAGAATTTATTCCAACCTTTTCCGCAATAACTTTTATATCTTCTGGATTTGCCGAATTAAGATCATTAGGTATCGAAATAAAAAATATCTTTTTTACATTTTTAAGATTAGCGAAAAAACCTTCCGCATCTTTATTTTTGAGCATCCCGACAATTAAATAACTGTCTTTGACAGCTTCATTATTCTTTTCTTTAATAAATTCAGAAATCGTTTCTGCACCTTGCGGATTATGGCTACCATCAAGATAAACTTCACCACCAAAAATATTACTTACATCCTGCAATCTTGCCAACCATTTTGCAGATGTTATTCCTTTGGCAATTGCTTCATCAGATATTTTATGCCCCTTATTTTTTATCTCCAATGCACTTCTTACCGCAACGGCAGCATTCATATATTGATGCTTTCCAAAAAGGGCCGGTTTAGAATTATTCAGGATTTTGTAATCAAAATCCTTTTCAAAAAAATAAACATCACAACCAACTTTCTCTGAATAATTCTTTATAACTTTCGCAACTTCTTCAACTTGCCCTGCAACTATACAAGGAGTATTCCCTTTCATTATTGAAGCTTTTTCATAAGCAATCTTCTCGATCGTATCCCCCAGAAATTCAGTATGGTCTAATGATATTGGCGTAATAATGGTCAGTAATGGCTCATCAATAATATTAGTCGCATCTAACCTTCCACCCATCCCTGTTTCAAGCAGAACAAAATCTGCTTTAATTTTTGAAAACGCCAATATCGCAGCTAAAGTTGTCCCCTCAAAAAAGGTTAAATTAACTTGTTCGGTAAGCTCTTTTGTTTGTTGCAGAATTTCATTCAAAAACTCATCTGATATTTTTTCTCCCGCAACAACTATACGCTCATTAAATTCCACCAGATGCGGAGATGTATATACATGACAGTTATAACCTTCAGCTTCTAATATCGCCCTTAAAAAAGCTAAGGTCGAACCCTTGCCATTAGTACCCGCAATATGTATCATCGGTGGCAATTTAAGATGGGGATTTCCCATTTTTTTAAGCGCCTCTTCCACCCGCTCCAGCCCCAGATCAATAGGTTTAGAGCCAAACGGAACCGGCCAGAACGGAGTTTTCACAGCTTCGCTGAATTGGTTTCCATCTTATATAATCCATTAATCCTTATTTAAAACCGCTTATTTATTGAATTTTTGACGTTTTTAATGTAGTAACCCCACCATGTCCAATCAGGTAATCACATTCGGATGTCGCCTAAATTCCTATGAAAGCGAGATCATCAAAAACAATCTCGATAAATCGGGAATGGAAAATGCTGTAGTTTTCAATACTTGCGCCGTTACTAAAGAAGCTGAAAGACAGGCCAAACAAGCCATCCGTAGATATATCCGCGAAAACCCGGAAGCTAAAGTAATAGTCACAGGCTGCGCCGCCCAGATTAATCCAAAACAATATAGTGATATCGAAGGCGTCGATAAAGTTATCGGCAATGATGAAAAGCTGAATGCAAAAACCTACGATACACTAAACTTTGCCAATACTGAAAAAGTTCTGGTGAATGATATTTTTTCAGTCACTGAAACCGCCAGCCATATGATCTCAGGCTTGGAAGATAGAGCCCGTGCATTCATACAGGTACAAAATGGCTGCAACCATAGATGCACATTTTGTATAATCCCTTATGGCCGCGGTAATAGCCGCTCAGTTGCAATCGGTGAGATCGTAGCTCAGGTAAAAATCCTTGTTGAGCAAGGCTATAATGAAATTGTTCTAACTGGTGTTGATGTCACTGATTATGGCTCTGACCTTCCCGGTAAACCTCGCCTTGGACAGATGATGAAACGCGTTCTGGCATTAGTTCCAGAATTAAAAAGACTACGACTCTCTTCAGTTGATGTTGCCGAAATTGATGATGATATTTTCTGGCTCGTTGAAAATGAACCACGCTTCATGCCGCATTTCCACCTCTCCCTTCAAGCTGGCGATAACATGATATTAAAGCGCATGAAACGCCGCCATTCCCGCGAAGGAATTTTAGACTTTTATGAAAAAATAAGAAAGATACGTTCTGACATAGTTTTCGGCGCCGACATTATTGCAGGATTCCCCACCGAAACTGATGAGATGTTTGATAACACCCTCAAAATCATTCAGGAATGTGAGATCATTTACGGCCATATCTTCCCTTACTCCGAACGCGAAGGAACCCCAGCCGCAAAGATTCCGCAGAATAAACAGGTTCCCAAGAATATTAGGAAAGAACGTTCCGCACAGTTACGGAAAGCCTGCGATATCGAACTCTCAAAATTCCTTAAAACCCGAATTGGAAAAACCGAAAACATAATCGTCGAAAAAGGCAACATCGGCAGAACCGAACATTTCGCTCAGGTAAAATTAAATGATAATTTTAATATTGGCTCTCTTATTGAGATCAAAATAAAAGATACAGAAAATAATTTGTTGGTTGCTTAAGCATTTGCGTCATACCTGCGAAGGCAGGTATCTAGCCTGAACAATACCAAGAATTACAACCCCTCTGGATTCCCGCCTTCGCGGGAATGACACAGGAGTTTATAAGTTCTGCAACTCTTTAAGTTCCGCACAACCCTTCTTCGCCAACGTCAGCAATTTACCAAAATCCTCTTCACTGAAAGTGGCTTCTTCTCCGGTACATTGAATTTCAACTAATTTTCCTGAACCGGTAATAACAAAATTTGCGTCAACTTCTGCATCTACATCTTCAGTATATTCCAGATCTAAAACCGCTTCTCCTTTGAATATCCCACAAGAAATAGCTGAAACAGAATCATTGATAGGGTTCTGCTTTATTAAGCCTTTATTTAACAACCTTTGAACAGCAAATTTAAGTGCAAGAAACCCACCAGTAATTGCCGCAGTACGGGTTCCCCCATCAGCATTTATAACATCACAATCTACTATGATCTGCCTTTCACCAAGCTTATTAAGATCCATCACTGCGCGCAAACTTCTGCCGATCAATCTTTGGATTTCTATAGTTCTGCCTGATTGCTTTCCTTTTGCAGCTTCCCTGTCCATCCTTGTATGAGTCGAACGCGGTAACATCCCATATTCCGCTGTCACCCAGCCTTTACCGCTATTTTTCAAGAAAGGCGGAACATATTTATCAACTGACGCCGTACATAAAACCTTAGTTTTACCAAATGATACAAGGCAACTCCCTTCCGCATATTCGGATATATTAGGCTCCAATATAATTTTACGAAGCTCATCTGCTTTTCTTTCTAACGGTCTGGACATTTTAAACTCTTGAATTATTGAGATATTACACTAACTATTTAATCCTGAAAAACAAATACAAAGAACACCATGACCCAAGCTGAAAATAAAATTGATGAAACTACTGTTGATGAGATCACATTAGATGATGAAACAAAGGAAGCAGTTGAATCTATAGTTAACGAACCATCACTTGAAGATAAAGTAAAAGAACTTGAAGACAGAAACCTCCGCCTGCTTGCAGAAATGCAGAACATGCGTAGCCGTAATTCCAAAGAAGTTAAAGACGCCAAGGAATATGCGATAACTGGTTTTGCCAACGACATGATTACCGTTCTGGAAAATCTCAACCGCGCCTTCGATTCCATACCTAATATGGAAGATGAGCTTTATAAAAAAATAGTTGAAGGCCTTAACCTCACTTACGAAGAAGTAAAAAGGATATTTGAAAGATATGGCATTGAAAGGGTTGCACCAAACCCAGGCGAAAAATTTGATTATAAAGTCCATCAGGCAGTTGTTCAAATACCTACCAATGAATTTGCAGAAGGCTCAATAGTTCAGATGATACACGCCGGATACACCCTTAAAGACCGCATGCTACGCCCCGCCATGGTAGGTGTTGCTAAAAAAGTAGCAGAAGTTAAGGAATAATGTCCGAACCAAAACATCTTCTTATTTATGTAACTTGCTCTTCACGTGAAGAGGCAGAAAAAATATCTAATGAAGCTGTAAGATTAAAACTTGCAGCCTGCGCTAATATTGGTTCAGAAATTACTTCCATTTATGAGTGGCAGGGAAAATTAGAGAATTCAAAAGAGATTCAGCTATTTTTGAAGACCACATCCAATAATTATGCAGAATTGGAACAGCTGATAAAAAAATCACACTCTTATAAAACCCCTTGTATAATAAGCCTTGCAATTGACCAAGGTTACCCCCCATTTCTTAAATGGCTTGAAAATTCAGTAAAATAGACTATTTGGAGAGCAGTTAAACTCCCCGAACTAAATACTTAAATCCTCAGAATAATGACTCACGTTGTAATAGTAGAATCACCGGCAAAGTGCAAAAGTATCAACAAATATCTCGGCAAAGATTATAAGGTACTGGCTTCTTACGGTCACATACGTGATCTCCCTTCTAAAAACGGCTCTGTTCTCCCTGAGAAAGATTTTGAAATGAAATATCAGGTTGCCCCTGATTCAAAAAAGAACGTCAAGGCTATTGAAGATGCAATGAAAGGCGCAAAATCCCTGATACTTGCAACCGATCCTGACCGCGAAGGTGAAGCTATTTCTTGGCACGTATATGATGTTCTCCGCAAGGACAAAATAATTGATGCAAAATTCCCGGTGAAAAGGGTATCATTCAATTCGATCACTAAAGAGGCCGTACTCAGTGCCATGGCTAACCCGCGCGAGATTGATATGAATTTGGTCAACTCCCAGCAGGCACGCCGCGCACTTGATTACCTCGTTGGTTTCAGCCTGTCACCTATTCTCTGGAGGAAACTTCCGGGCAGCCGTTCAGCCGGCCGTGTTCAGTCAGTTGCGCTTCGCCTTATCTGCGAACGTGAAAATGAGATCGAAAAATTCATAGCTCAGGAATATTGGAGTATTTCTGCATTGTTTGAAAATTCTGTAGCTAGTTTAATACCTGCAAACCTTACTTATGCTGAAGGTAAAAAACTCGACAAACTTTCAGTCTCAAATAAAGGCACCGCAGATACATATCTGGAAGAAATAAGAAAACGTAAATTCACTATAGGTGAAGTTGAGAAGAAAAAGATATTCAGGAACCCAAAACCACCTTTCACGACCTCCACCCTTCAACAGGAAGCTTCTAGGAAATTAGGTTTTACCGCTTCAAGAACCATGATGCTTGCCCAGAGATTATATGAAGGCGTGCAAATAGGTTCTGAAACTACAGGTCTTATTACATATATGAGAACGGACGGCGTGACTGTTGCCCCTGAAGCAATTGACAGAACACGCTCTACAATTAAAAGTAATTTTGGCGATAAATATCTTCCTGAAAAACCAAAATTATATACCTCAAAACAGAAGAATGCACAAGAAGCGCACGAAGCCATCCGCCCTACAGATTCCGCCCGCACCCCGCAAATGGCAGAGCAATATCTCGATAAAGACCAGTTCAGATTATATGAACTCATTTGGAAAAGGATGATGGCTAGCCAAATGGAAGCAGCTATTTTCAATCAAGTTGCCGCAGACATAAAAAGCGAAGATAAAAAATTCGTTTTCCGCGCAGTTGGTAACGTAATCGAATTTGACGGATTCTTAAAACTATATCACGAAGATGTTGATGATGGTGAGGATGAAGATAGCGAAAAACTCTTACCCGATCTTAAAGAAGGCGAAACACTCAGCTTCTCCAAAAAAGCACAGAACGATAATGATAACGCCAATCCAAATGCAGAACAGCATTTCACTCAGCCACCTCCACGCTTTAATGAAGCAAGTTTAGTTAAAAGGTTAGAGGAACTTAGCATCGGCAGACCATCTACTTACGCTTCAATAATCTCCATACTTTCAGACAGAGGCTATTGCAGACTCGATAAAAGACGTTTCTACCCTGAACCACGCGGCCGTATAGTTACTGGCTTCCTTGAAGAATATTTCCGCAAATATGTGGAATATGATTTCACCGCCGACCTTGAAGACCAGCTTGATCTTGTCTCTGACGGAAAAGTTAAATGGAAAGATCTCCTCCAGAATTTTTGGGTAAGTTTCAAAGGCAATATTGATGCCGCAACTGAGATAACCATCACCGATGTTATCAATAAGCTTGAAGCTTCCCTTCAATGGATATTTGGCGAAGGTGTTGGTGAAGACCACAAACACTGCCCTTCATGTAAAACTGGAACATTAGGATTAAAACTCAGTAAATTTGGCCCATTCATTGGCTGCTCAAATTATCCTGAATGTAATTACACCAAAAAGATCGAAGGTGAATCTGCAACTAAAGTTGACGGAGAAAACCCTGAAGAGGCCGAAACAGATGAGAACGGCAAAAAAATATTCAAAAAATTCGAGGATATAAACCTCGGTGCCAATTCTGTAACTGGTGCTGACATGGTCATAAAAAGAGGTCCATATGGCCTCTATATCCAACTCGGCGAAGCAAAAGGTAAAGAAAAACCAAAACGTACTTCATTGCCTAAAGGTATCAAACCTGAAGATGTTACTAAAGAGAAAGCAGAAGAGCTACTTAGTCTTCCTAGGGAACTCGGAAACAACCCTGATGGTAAAAAAGTTATCGCATCGATCGGTATGTTCGGCCCTTATGTTTCCAGTGATAAAATTTTTGCTTCTATAAAAGCAGAACAATTATTTGAAATTGACCTTGATGAAGCATTAGTGCTGATAGCTGAAAAGGCTGCTAAACCAAAAGGAAATCGTCGCGGTGGTGGTGGTTTTAAAAAGAAGAAGAAAAGCTAATCACTCAATAATTCATCTGCCCTTTTGGAAAAAGCTTCTGCCATTTTATTGGTGGCTTTCTGAAATAATCCGCCGATCAGCTTTTCAAGAATTATTGAATTAAATTTGAAATCCAGTTCAAAAACTATTTCCGTATCTCCTTCTAAAGTTTCACTGAATATCCAGTTATTATTTAGATAATTAAATGGCCCCTCAACTAAGCTGGTTTTAATTTTATAAGTTTTGCTTTCACCTTCAGGATAAAATAATTCTACTTTAGAAGAATATTTCTGGCTGAAAGCTTTAAAGCTCACCAGCAATTCTGCAATGAGCCAATTTCCTTTACTATTGATTTCCAAAATTCTCGCGCCAGAAACCCATGGCAAAAATTCTGGGTATGATTTTACATCAGCAACAATATCAAAAAGTTCCTTGGTTTTGTGGTTAGATATTACTTTACTATAATGCTCTGGCACTGCTTAGTTGATTCATATTTCTAATAATCTATAATTAAGAATTCATAATAAAGAATCAACTTAAATGAGAATTTTGGGTATAGAAACAAGCTGTGATGAAACTGCTGCTGCTATTGTTGATAGTGATAGAAATATATTGTCAAATATAGTTTACTCACAAATCTCCGAACATAAAGCTTACGGTGGAGTTGTACCTGAAATAGCTTCCCGCGCCCACATAGATAAGATAGAAGAAGTTATTGAAGAGTCCCTCCAAAAAGCAAATACAAAACTTGATGATATTGATGGAATCGCCGTAACTGCCGGCCCGGGATTAATAGGTGGCTTAATAGTCGGCCTTATGACAGCCAAAGGAATTGCCGCCGCAAAAAATAAACCGCTAATATGTGTTAACCATTTAGAAGGCCATAGCCTCACCTGCAGGCTTACTGATAATGTAGCTTTTCCCTTTTTACTACTTCTTGTATCAGGTGGCCACTGCCAGTTTATTCTGGCTAAAGATGTTGGCGATTATAAATTACTCGGCGAAACATTAGATGATGCAGCAGGGGAAGCCTTTGACAAAACAGCAAAATTGCTTGGCCTGGATTATCCCGGTGGCCCTGCAATAGAAAAGGCAGCTTTAAAAGGAAATGAAAATGCCTTTAAATTTACCATGCCATTATTAGGAACACCTAATTGTAACTTCTCATTTTCAGGACTTAAAACAGCCGTACTAAGAGAAGTTGAAAAACTGGGAGAACAAAATTTAAACCAAAATATAATTGAAGACGTCTCAGCCTCCTTTCAGAAAACCGTAGCAAATATAATTTGCGACAGGTTAAAAAATGCAGTTAAAGCCGCAAGGATTTTATCTCCTGATCTTAAAAACTTTGTTATCTCTGGCGGAGTTGCTGCTAACAAATATATTAACCAAAAACTTCGCAATGAAGTTGTCCATTATAATTTACAGTTTTACGCTCCTCCATTAAATCTTTGTACTGATAATGCTGCTATGATAGCCTGGGCTGGCTTAGAAAGATTTAGAAAAGGTTATATTTCATCACTTGATTTTATACCAAAAGCCCGATGGAGCTTAGAAGGAATATGATATTCGAATTCACTAAACTTGGTACATATGTAAAAGTTTGTGCCGTTGATGAGGAAACAGGATTAGAAGCTATAGTCACCTGCCCTGCAACTCTATCCCGCTCCAACATGGAACAACACGCGATTAATCGTTTGAACTATTTAAAAAAGAAGAAAAAAGAAAAAGATGGATATACCTGAACTATCTTCAAACTTTAAACATCAAACTATAAACTATTTTACCCTTTCGCCAGACAACCATGAATTCATGAACCCTTGCAGGTTCCCGTCTAAAACTCCGCTAGTATCAGAAGTTTCAAAACCGGTACGAAGATCTTTCACCATCTGGTAAGGATGTAGGACATAAGAACGTATCTGATTACCCCAGCTATTATCAGATTTATCATTTTCAGCCGCCTGTTTTTCAGCTTCACGTTTCTTTAATTCCTGCTCATATAATTTCGCGCGGAGCATTCTGAATGCCTCAGCTTTATTAGCATGTTGTGAACGTGAGTTCTGGCATGAGACAACTATATTTGTCGGTATATGAGTAATACGTATCGCTGACTCCGTTTTATTAACGTGCTGTCCACCCGCCCCTGAAGAGCGCAAAGTATCAATGCGAAGGTCTTTATCTTCGATCTTTATATCAATATCATCATCAACTTCCGGATATACAGTTACTGATGCAAAACTTGTATGCCTCTTCGCATTTGAATCAAAAGGAGAGATACGAACTAATCTGTGGATACCATTCTCACTCTTGAGCCACCCATAAGCATTTTCACCAATTATATGAACGGTTGATGATTTTATTCCCGCGCTATCACCTTCAAGCTCATCTAATATTTCCGTTTTAAAGCCATTAGCTTCAGCCCACCTTAGATACATACGGAGCAGCATACTTGCCCAGTCACAGCTTTCAGTTCCGCCTGCTCCACTGTGAACCTCTAAGAACGCATGATTACTATCTGCTTCCCCTGTGAATAATGCCTCTAACTCAAATCTTTTAGCTGATTTTTCAAGAACGATAAATCCCTGCTCAGCTTCTATCAAGCTTTGGTTGTCATGTGCTTCCTCAGCAAGTGACTTCAAAGCTTCCATATCCTCAAGCTCACATATGAGTTTTTTGTATCTCTTGAGTTTATTTTCAATAATTGATTTTTCTTTAAGTACTATCTGAGCCGCTTTTGGCTCATTCCAGAAATTATCCTTAGCTGCTTCTTCCTCTAATTCTTTAAGCCGAGCCTCAAGTGCGGGCTGGTCAAAGACACCTCGCAATAGTCTCAAAAGACCGTTTTATATTTTTTATTGCCTCAAATGCTTCAGATTTCATAATTGTTGCTAGTTACAAGTGATTGGTTTATAGCAATAATTCTTAAGTTATCAATCAGAGAAATGTTCAAGATCGCGATCATAGGCAGGCCAAATGTTGGCAAATCAACGCTTTTCAATAGACTGGCAGGCTCAAGGCTTGCATTAGTACATGATAAGCCGGGCCTTACACGTGACCGCAAAGAAACTAAAGTTGAGATCGGTGACCTTAATTTCACCATCATTGATACTGCCGGGCTTGAGCTTGCAAAGCATGGTTCTATGGAAGAGCTAATGATGGCTCAGACTGATAAAGCTATAGAAATGGCAGACATAACTTTATTCATAACTGATGGCCGCGCTGGCCTCACACCGGAAGATCAACATTTTGCCAGAAAAATACGTAGAAGTAAAAAACCTGTTGTTGCCGTTGTTAACAAATGTGAAAATGAAAGGCGCGCACCCGGAATTTTCGAAGCTTATTCCTTAGGTTTTGGTGAACCGATCATAATGTCAGCGGAACATGGCCTAGGCATGGGCGATCTTTACGACAGGATCATGGAAATAGCCGAAAAAGAAGACCTTAACATTACTGGCGAAGAAGAACCAGATGATGGCCTACTTAAACTTGCGATTATCGGCAGACCTAACGTTGGCAAATCAACTTTATTTAACAGCATAATTGGCGATTACCGCTCTATCACTTCTGATGTTGCAGGAACAACTAGAGATACTGTTTTCATTGATACAGAATTTGAAGGTAAAAAGATTAAGTTATATGATACTGCTGGTATCCGCAGGAAACACAAACACGGCGAGATCGAAGAAGAACTTTCAGTTGATGATACTGTAAAATGTCTGAACGTTACCAATATTGCAATACTTGTTATTGATGCTGAAACCGGAATGGATAAACAGGATTTACATTTGGCTGATCTTATATTCACTGAAGGAAAAGGAATGATAATTGCCCTTAACAAATGGGATAAACTTGATGTTGAGCAGCGCGAAATAATGCTCGAAAAAATTAAAAACCTTCTAGATTATTCTTTCCATCAGGGAAAGAACGTACCTTATTTCTTTATTTCCGCTCTTGAAAAACGTGGTATTGATAAAGTTTTACGAAGTGTGTTTGATGTTTACGAACACTGGAATATCAAAATATCCACTTCAAAAATCAACAAATGGCTTGAACACGTAACTGAAGAGAACGTTCCGCCAATGTGCGCCGGTAGACGCGTCAAATTTAAATACGCAACCCAGACAGCTTCACGCCCACCAAGGATAACTATTTTCAGTAATAGTTTCCTCAAAGATTTCCCTGAAAGTTACGTAAGATATCTGATAAACACCTTCAAAAAGGAATTTGAACTCAAAGGCACCCCAGTTCGCATCTCTCTTAAAAAGACCAACAACCCTTTCGCCGAAACTCCTGAGGATTAACCTATATTGACCTTATAATTAATTTATAATTGCTATATTTCAATAAGATAATGGCATTAGTCTTAAGCAATTAAAATTAAATCAGCTTAAAAGTGACCGCCCTTATTTTTATCTAGCTTTTATAGCAATTTTAATATAAATTAACTAGAATTTAACCTTAGTATGCGATATGACTGATATAGGCGATAAACTTAATAAGTTTAGACTTCTAAAAAAATTTATTTTTGAAACACCAGGAATTATTATAAATGAAGATCAGAAAAAAGCTTTAGAAGAAAATTTAGTAACATCAATAAAAAACTCAAACCCAAAGTTGAATGACACAGATATTCGCCATATAGAATGGCTACTAGAGGAGTCAGAGAAACCTTGGCATGACAAAAAATCCGTAAATTTAGTTGATGCTGAATTAGACAAAAGGTTGAAGATATTTGACGAAATAATATCAACAAATCAAAAGGTGTTCTCCTATAAGTGTGCATCCAAATCAGATGAAATAGAGAAAGCTTTAGCCGAATACAAAAAAACCTATAACAAAATTTATGAAGAAGATGGGATTTTCACAAAATCCTGCAGAAAAAAATTAACAAAAATTCAAGATGGCGATCCTGATTATTTAGGGCTGGAAAGCTCACAAATGTCCAAATCAAAACCCATCGAAGATTGGCATAAAGAATTAAAAAATGCAAATTCTACAATAGATGAAATTTCTACTAAATTTTATTCTCTTAAAAAAGGTTTTTCTGACAAAAACACTGACTCTGAAGAAATTACTGGAATCTTGCGCTTACAACCAATTATAGCAAGAAGTAACAATTATGTTAAAAATTTTTTAGATAATTTGGAGTATACTTACCTGGGAAAACTTAGAGAAGAGTTTGTTAAGGAAAATACAATTCAAATAATAAACTCAGCTAATATTAACGAAACAGTTGCAGTGATAGGTAATTTTGAAAATATTGTAGACGGTATAATAAAAACTAAAAATAAGTTTGCCAATACAAAGCCTACCGTTACTATAGACGGCTCTTTTAGTGATATATATACAGGAAAAGGTGGTGCAGAAATTAATGTATCTCGAGAAATACTCTCTGACTATTCTGTTACTGATATCACTCCTTACTACAGAGAAAAAGAAGATTACAGAAAACCAGCACCACTTCCTTTTCAAAGAGTTGACATTATCTCAGGTGGTAATGATAAAATTACTGTAACGCAGGCCGTTTCTGTAATTACCAATAAAAATGGATCTGATGAGGTTATCGTTTTTGATGGCTCTATTGTTAAAGTAAAAGATCCGGCACATAGTAAAATTATAGTTGCCCGACCATATGATGTATGCGGCATTCATACAGCACCTTTTACAAATATTGATAGGGTACAATTTTATAATAATGGTAAAGATACTTATGTTGAATTTTATCATAGCGATGGAACATTAAGTAATAAACCTCATCCCATTGTTGTCCTTTCAGGAGTTCAGGCAAATAACAAAGAGGAATTATTTAAATATTTTGATGGAATGGAAAATGCTTTGCGTGAAGCGCAAATAGGTTGCAGCGGTATTAATAGCGGTAAACCTACACTTTGCTATGGGGTTAATTATGATGACTCTATTAAAAAAAATATTAAACTACATGATACTATCCTTGATACAGAATATAAAAATATTGCTGACCTTGTTAAAGATGCCAATAAAATATTAGGAAATCCTGAATTAACAGATTCTGTAGGAAATCCTTGGAAAGCTCCCAAAAAAGGCGTTGTAAAAGAATAATCTAATAATTAAATACTCAGAACCATTGGTTTGTGCTCCTGCATTTCTGTCGTTTTATAATAAACGGCCATATCAGGCAAAAAATCGCTGGTCTTAGCCTCAATGATATTTGGGGTTTGCGCCAGTGCTTCTGCCTGCTCACCATCAGAAATCTTTTTAGCTTCAATAAAAGCATCACGCATCTCTTTAAGATGCTGCATGCAGAGATCCACCATTGAAGTATCATTGGTCGAATTGATATTTATTATCCTCATACCAAGGCCGGTATACCATTCCCTTAAAGTTTCTGCTACATCGGCGCCTCTTTCCATGTCCAGAGCATCACGAAGCCCTGTAACTATCAGGAAAGCTTTTTCTAATTTGTTGTAACGGAGTTCAATATTTTCAGAAATAATAGCTTCTTTAGCCTGCTGCATAGACGATATAGCTGTATCATACAGCATCGTCAGCTGGGTGAATTTGTCTAAAGTGTGGTTAGCACTCCTGTAAGCTTTAATATTATTTATCATATCGCCCCCTTCCTACTTGGAATTAATTCGAATTAACCTTGTTGCCTCGCTTTATCCTGCGCATCAAGTAATGCCAGTAACGAGTTGGCACTATTAACAGCCTGTTCCAGCACCCCAAATTGGCGCTGCAACCTTGAGATAAAATCACTTAACCTGTCCTGCAAAGTAAGTATCTGCGTATCGTAATCACTATTCTGCTCGCCAATAGCAGTAACCGCATCATCAAGAAGCCCTGCATCTTTTGTATAGTCATCCATTATGTTATACATCCTGTCAGCAATACCTTGCCTTACAGAAACCGTTATCACATCACTTCCATCGCCACTGTAAACGAACTGAAGGCCAGAAACCGCCGTATTGATCTTACCAGTTATTAACCCGCCATTATAATCAAGATAAACATTAAGGCCATCTTCCAGATAATCACTTCCGTCAGTATTCAGCAATTTGATCTGCTGACCAACGCTACGAGTCGTATCTATATCGAGCTTAAAGTCGCTTATAGTATACGCATTGCTGGTTTTGAATATTCCAAGACTTGCATCACTTGAAGTATATTTGAACTCAAATATTTCTCTTACCTTATCAAAATTAGCCGCGAGTCTTTGTTTAAGAAGTGTCTCATCATAAACAAGTATATTAGGTGTTGAAACGGTATCTCCCGTTCCTTCAAAATCCTGAAGTAATATTCCGATATCAGAAAGTGAATCAAAATTACTGTCAGTAGTGCCCGCAACTACACCGATTATTTCATTGGCAACTTGCGTTGCAATTGTCCTCAGAACAGTATCACCACCAAGAATAGAAGTTTCAAGATATTCAGAAGTAGTTTCATTCCTCTGATTCTGTTCCGATTCATAAACCCTGAAGGCATTATATGCATCAAGGAATGCAACAACCCTGTCAGCAACTGTATCAGTATCCTGGTCTATCGTAAGATTTATCTCATCAGCAGTTACCAAACCATAATCGTTTGTAACCTGCGCAAGGTTCAAAGTAACATTTTCAATTACATCACTTATCGTATTTGATGAACGTTTTACTTCAACACCATCAATACTGAGTATCGCATCTTCAGCTTCACTGGTTGCATTAAGGCCAACATCAGTCAGGACATTTGAAGAATCAAATAACTCATATTTATTATCTATACCTTCATTATTTGCCTTAAGTGAAAAACGGTAATCAAATTCACTCACCTGAATCGCAGAAGCAGAAACACCTGTATTTAAACCCTGCTGGTTGATAGCAAATATAACATCGTTTAAACTATCACCTGCATTTACAGTAATACTTGTAAGTTCACGTGTGCCAAAAGAATAATCAAGCGCTCTCTCCAATGAGGTAGCATTTGCATCCGAAGATATATTTACAGAAACTCCGGCATCACCAAGGTTAACTAAAAGCTGCTTGTCTGTAGTTGTACTTTGCAATACCAGGTTTGAATTTACTGTAGTACCAAGCCCCGTCGCACGGTAAGTCTCACCATTTATATCAACAGATATTGCCCCATCTGAACCAGTGCTTGCTTTAACATTAAAACCTTTTATCTCACCAAACTCACCCGTAGTTTTGTTAAAGCTATTAGATACAAATCTAATATTAGAACTTGTTAACCCTGTAAGCGGAGCTTTCACATTAGGATTGCTGAAATTCTGTATCCTTCTTGACTGGTAAATTGATTGATCTGCAATTCCTACTTCAAGGTTATCCGCAAAGATATTCGCATTAGCCTGCAGATCATCAATTATTACATCCTGATCAGTTTCTAAACTGAAAGAGGTTTCATTCACACCACCTGCACCTGCTGTGAAAGTAATTGTCTCACCCGATGCTATACCTGTATTTGCTCCAGCATTTATAGATGTATTAGCTGTTATAGCATTAGAAGTATAAGTTACTCCGTTTATGGAAGTTGTAAGCGTAACTGTATCACCTATCGTATCATAAGTTGAAGATATGGAGGCTATTTTACCTTGTAAACCTGTTTGCCCACCTGAACCACCGGTTACTGTAATATCATGAATGCCATCCGCTGTTAATATTCCTGTCCCGGCGCCATCAACTGAATAATCTGAACTTACCAGCGCAAAGCCCGAAAGGGTTCTACCAGTTACTGACTCAACCAGCCCGGAACCTATCTGGAAAGTTCCCGTATTAAAATGCGCGCCCGTTGCAACAGTTGTCGCATCAATATTTCTTGAATTAAAGGCTGCTGATTTTTGCTCCAAAGCTTTTGCAAGATTACCTATTTGTATAACGCTGTTACCCACCTGAGAGTTAGGATCAGCCACAACTGATAAATAACTTGATGGCGTAATGGTCGATGATGCCAGAGTAGAAGTACGGTAATTAAATATATTTGAGAATTTATTTGTAAGCCCTGAAGGGTTACGCAAATAATTAAGAGTATTTTTAAGGTCAGTAAGTATGGTGCTTAATTTACCATATTCAGTTACCTTGGTCTGGTTTTTGGTAAGCTGGGTATTTATATCATCTATCGGCTTCTGGCGTACAGCGGAAAGTTCTTTGATAATAGCAGTACTATCAATACCGGAAGATATACCGATAACTTTATTCCCGAGTATATTTCCAAAATTAATAGTAGCCACAAAACCCCTATATATTACCGCTTACAACATTACCTGAAGCACCACCCAATAACTCAATATCTTTCTTAACATCAATATTACCTGAAGATATATCAGTGAACCTGATCTCATATTCATTACCGGCGCTATTGTTCTGGGAATTATGGATAGTGAATTTTATATCCCTTAAGAAAGAGTTTTCACCTGAAACAAATCGCGCTGATGCGCTTCTTATAGCTTCAAATTTCTTTTCCTCCGCACGTGCAGCATTATCTTCAACTGCAACCTTTTCATTTACCTGAACAACCCTTTTAGCTGAAACATCCGCCCTTTGAGCTTCCGTTTGTGAGGCTGCAACACCTGTTTGAACCGCTGAGCTTTGCGCAGACTGGCTAGCTGGTACTGAATTTACTGAAGAAACATCCATAATGCCTCCATCCTTTATTATTTGGTTTACCAGTTTTTACCTGAATAAATTAGATAAAAACTATTAAGCTAAATATATGCCAAATTTACAAAATGGCAAATCTAAGGTGTAATTAGAAAGAAAAAGGGGGCGGTTTTACCCACGCCCCTGTAAAATAATCTTAGCTTATTGAAGAAGGCTAAGTAGTGCTTGTGGAATCTGGTTTGCTTGAGCAAGTACAGACACTGAAGCCTGGAACTTAACTTGCGCAGTAGCAAAGTTTGTAGATTCACTTGCTATGTCGGCATCAAGGAATACAGCTGCAGCAGCACTTTGGTTAGTGATTGAAACTTCAATCGCTTGTGAAGCAAAGTCGAACCTTGAAGTCGCGGCACCAACGTCAGCACGTCTAGAGATTACTGTATTGATTGCATTGTTAAGAACTTCAATTGCAGTTTGTGCACCTGATTGAGTTCCGATATCAAGAGTTTGAACAACACTGTCATTATCTAAGTAAACATCGCTTGTTTTAACACTTGAGATACTTACTTCGATTTTATCACTTAAAGAAGAACCAACCTGGAAGCTTAATGCACCATTGTTACCTATTCCAAACAGTGAGTTTAGCGCACTTTCAAGAGTAGATGTATTCTCAGCTGTACTTACATCTAAACCGCTTATATTTGCACCAGCAAGGTTGATATCAATATAGTTGTCTGGGTTAGTTGTAGCATCACCATCTTTGTAAAGCCTTAACACACCTGTACCAGAACCAGCGCCATCGATATTTAAAGTGTCAATATTGGCACCACTTGCACCATCAACAACTGCATTAGTAGCAGCAGTAGATGAGTAAGTAACTCCGCCTATAGTAGTTGAGGCAGAAAAGTCTGTCGTACCAGTTGCAGCTGTTAAGCTGAATGTTCCAACCACCGGAGCCGAATCAGAACTAAAGCTAGAACCTGATAAAGTGATATCAGAGCCATCTACACCTTCTAACACTGTACCAGCAGCATTAGTAGAAGGTATACCAGCAGTAGTAGTTGCATATGCTCTAACTTGGAAAACAGTTGAAGATTGAATATCATCTTCCACTAAACCAGCTAAAGTATTGGCAGCACCTTGGTTAGCTACACCACTAGATACGTAAGCAGCTGAAAGTGTGATTGTTAATGTTTGAGAAGTAGCTGCATCAGTTAAAGTAAATGCACCTGAAGAAGCTGTGTTCGTATTAGTACCAGTGAATACAGCATTACCGATCTGCACTATAAGATCAAGACTGTTTGCAGCATTTGATATAGCGCTAACAGTTGCGCCGGTTAAAGCACCTTGGATTGCATTGTTATCTGTACCACCGAAAGTAAATGCACCTGTAGTACCGCTAGTTCCTTCACCTGTTACAGTGTAAGCAATAGAAGTAGACACATCATGACCATCAGCAGAACCTAGTGAACCGTTAAGAAGTATGATACCATTGAATGAAGTATTATCAACGATACGGTCAACCTCTGATTTTAGTGCTTGGAACTCTTGATTAAGATATTCACGTTCTGTATCACCCAGTGAACCTGAGTTTGCTTGTGCAGCAAGTGCTTTTTGACGAGTGAATATATCACCAACCTGTTTTAATGCACCATCTGCGATTGCTAGAACTGAACCTGCTTGTTTAGCGTTAAGACTTGCAACTTCAAGACCTTTCAAGTTTGATATGATTGATGTACCGATCGAAAGACCAGCAACGTCATCAGATGCCTTGATTATCTTGTTACCGCTTGAAAGTCTGGCTATCGAACCAGATACTACGTTGTTAGCAGCAGTTAGATTTCTTGTCGCCGAAGCGGCAGAGAAGTTTGAGTTTATACCTACCATAGAATCTCCTACTTGGATTGTTGTTGTTAATAGTATTTGAGCTACTTGCCCAACATCATATATACAGTATTTGCCCTATACCTGGCAAAGCCTTTCAATTCGAAATTATTTCAAATTTTAAAAAAATGTTAATTTGTCTTAATATTAGACACAAACCAATATACCGTAATAAGCCCTTACTTTGGCTCTGCGGCTGGCTTGCTTGGCTTTGATGGCTGTGGCTCCTTAGCACCAGTTGCTGGGGATTTTTCGGCAACAGGTACCGAAATTTTCTTTTTCTCGCCACTTTCAGAAGGCTTTACAGGAGTTTTAACACCTTCCTTTGGCACAATCTTGTCTACCGGCTTTACAGAAGTTTCAGGTTTTGCAGGTTGAATAACTTCTTTTTTAGGAGCTACAGCTTGCTTAGGTCCAATTGGCGCTTCTTGAGGCGGCGTATATTCAACCCCATTCTTTTTAGCTATCTCTTCCATCAGCCTGTTATATTCAGCACTATCCACATCAGATTTGATTTCCCCTATGTCACTATTAACAGCCTGAGCCTTATCCTGCGCTGATGGCGTCTCCAATATCTTCTGCACGATCTTATAATCTATATAGAACTCAACCTCATCAGAACGCACTAGTATCTTATTATCAGGAACCGCATTATCCTTGAACACCAGATCAAACGGCACAAATATCAGGTAACCACCTGGCGCTTTAAGCGCAGTACCTTTCTTCTTATCAACATTAGTATCTATATACTGAAGGAAGTTTTTAATTTTATTATACTCAGGATCCTTATACATCTTATCAAACGCACCCTGAACCTTCTGGTCCATTTGCGCCTGTGATTCTTCTGTTACCACCTCTTTCTCATTAGAACTACCTGATATCCTACCCTTAAGGTCAGAAGCATACATCTGGTAAAGAACGAACATGAGAAAAAAGAACGCCGCGAATTTGAAGAATTTCTGCCCTACATCCAGCTCTTGTGGTTTTTGTTTCTGTTTTTTTGATCCAAATAACATAAAAATCTACCAACTAATTACTAAACTCTATTTACTGTTTATAGTATATTTTACCTGTGCCGCCCTTACAAGCTCTAACATGTCCCTTGCTTTCATTCTCAGGTCAAGCTTCTCATACCTTATATTAAAAGACATTTTAGACCTTAACACATCAGCCATCTTAAGGTTGGATTCAAGCCTTTTGATAGGATATAAAACTTCATCCTCAAAAGTGCGCAGCATCACAACTGCGAACTTTCCCATACCTATGTAAGCCGGCACGTCCCTGGAGCGGAACGTATTTTTAATAACCCCCGCTATATCATGAACTATATCATCGGTCTTTTCCTTACCCTCATTACGCCTGATAAGTGGGAAACCTTCTACCGATATAACCATTAATATTGACTCCAGCTTCATCTCATAAAGATAATCCATAACATCATCCAGAACCATCTCAAACGATTCAAGGTTGAGTATGTTCATACCTTCCTGATATGCATTCTGCACTTCAGAGATTCCCGCCAGTATGGATTTTATCTTATCTCTAAGGTGATATTTCCTCTCAAGCACTATCTCAAAATTCTGCTTATCACTTGTGGATATCTCGCGCTCTATATGCACGTTCATATCTAAAGACTGGCTTGCTGCCGTAAGTATCTTAAAGTTTATCACATGGTTCAGGATATCTTTCATATCCTGCGCCTCAAATTCAAACTCAAGATTATCATTTATTATTTCCCGAACATCCTCAGGTAGTAATGTCCTGAAATCCCTTCCGATCAGAACCTCTTCATCATACCCGAAATAATCCCCTTCCCTACGCTCATCCACCGCCTTCTTAAAATCATTTATATGAAGTGTTTTTGCAGAATTATCCTGCGTGATAACGAACTTTAAATTTCCCTTTCTTAAATACATTTTGTTTTAATTTACTATATTACTTGCCGGGTTAAGCAGCCTATCAGGGAATCTTCCCTGAAACAAGTTGATTCCAAGCACATGACCATATTCTATCGCGTGGATATCATCACAGCGGCATAAAATAACCCTATTGGCCCCGCAATCCGTCACTGCATCTTTCAATATCGCATTCTCTTTCTTGGCTTCAATATCGCCTTTTACGTCCGCATTCCATTGCAGCTTCGCCAGGTCAAACCCAAGCTTCCGCCTGTTCACTTGAATGAATGTATCATTATTCAGTCCATCAAGGCATATCTTATGGTTCCTTGACTGCGAAATATCCCTCACCTTCATAAAACCATTTAGGTCAGAAAACACATCCGAAGCTGAAAGCTCTATCAATATCTGCGATTTAAAATCCTTGGCTATCTCACAAAACTCCGCAAAATCCTTAGAAAGCACCGTATTGATATTCAGATTCAAACTGATCGGCATATACAGATAACTCTCCGGATTCACCGAAATGGTCTCTATAACTTTTTCATCCAGCTTCTGCGTCAGATAATAGAACAGCCACTTATTTGAAGTTATACGGAACCTTGATTGCAGCATCCTCTGCAAATAAGGTATATTTATATATATCTCATGAAATAGCGGTTTAGGCTGAGGGTTAATTAAATTTTTTATTGTGCAAACCGGTTGCTTCCTAATCGCACCATCTATCCTTGTTTCCAGTATTTCCTTTTCAGCATCCATAAGTAATTTGGGTAGCGGCACTCTATCTATTTCCGAATCATCGAACATCTTAAAATCCTGCCCGAGCTCCCTCTGCATGGATTCCGACATTAGCTTCGCTGCAAGCTGCGAAAATTGCGGCCACTGAAAATTAAGGTCATAAGTTTCACAAAACTCCTTATTCTCCCTGCCATCCCCAAGGTTTGCCAGTGGATCATCAAAGAACAGATATCTTAGCTGAAATATCGCTTTGCTTAACATCTGCTTGTCAGAACCCCTATATAAAAGGAACACATCAAAATTATGCCCTCTTAAAATTTCTCCCTGTTCATCCCTAAAAACATCATTGAGGATATTCACCGCGATCTTAACATGGAAATCATTTTTATACGTCTCGGTAAGCTTTGATAACCTGAAGTGCACAACATAGTTATCCCCTATGGAATTCCGCGAACTATTAGCAAAATCCACCATTTTCGCTTCTACATTGCTCGTAACAACTCTCATATATCAACAAAATCAATTAGTTAGCAGCACAGTT
>JANPLD010000032.1:0-7398 GCA_031426355.1 Alphaproteobacteria bacterium
TAACAGGCAAGCCGCAAGCTAAACCTTCCAGAATTGAAACGCCAAAAGCTTCATTCCAGTTAGGCGTTAATATCGTAGCCTCATATGAACCGATTATTTGCTTTAATTCTTTAGGTTCATAAAAACCTTTAAGTTCCAGTTTATTTCCAAATTCTAACTTTAATTTTTTTGCATAAATTTTATCCTGAATAGTTCCATATACTATTAGCTTTTTATTTATGCTTGCTGCTAGTCTCGCTGCTCTTTCAATTCCCTTCTCAGGGCTAACTCGCGCCAAAGTAACAAATTCTTTTTTTACGGGAGTTTTAAAAAATTTATACTCCTTAACATTTATGGCAGGCTGAAGTTTAAACATGTTTTTGCCATTTTTAAACTCGCCGGAATGTATCTTTGAAAGGCAGGCGATCATATTAGGATATAAGACAGCTCTTTTTGAAATTATATCATCCACTACAGGGTTGAACTTCCCTAAGTTCAGACGGGTTAGCAAAGGCACCGGAAATATATTCATGTTGAATAAAGGCAGCCAGTCTTGTCCGAAATTCACCACAAAATCATAATTTTTAGCTATCTTATGTGCTTCATCCCAAAGGGACGTGATTGCAGAATTAAGCTTTATTGGATAAACCTTATCATTATTGAAAATGTGAAAATGGTCGCCTTTTACGGTTTTTATATTATAACCTTTAAGAGCCGAACCTTCAGGCGCCAGAATGTCAGCTTTGATATTGAGAAGTTTTAATGCTTTGAGGAAATTTATTAATGATTGCCTTACGCCGCCCTGAAACCCGGAATTTATATCTTCAGTAAGGGCAGATGCGGGGCTGGAAACAATTAAGATCTTCCTGCGCATCTATTTTTTGCCCATACTGATAAGCGTGAGGAATTCCTGCCTTGTTTTATCACTTTCCCTGAATATTCCACGCACCTGGCTGGTGATGGTTGTGGTTTCAGTTTTGTGAACACCGCGGGTTGTCATGCATTGGTGTTTTGCATCGATAACAACGGCAACGCCAACAGGTTGCAGTTCTTTTTCGATGGCATCAGCTATTTGGGCGGTTAGAACTTCTTGCGTTTGCAGCCTTTTTGCATAGCAATCAAGCAGCCTTGCTATCTTGCTTATGCCAACAACTCGTTTGCCTGGTATATATGCAATGTGTGCAACACCGATTATTGGTGCCATATGGTGCTCGCAGTGGGATTCAACGCGCATATCCTTAAGCAGAACCATTTCATCATAACCCTCAACATCTTCAAAAGTGCGGGAAAGAATTTCTTTCGGATCATCATTATAGCCTTCAAACCATTCCTCATAAGCCTCAACTACGCGGCGCGGGGTGTCCTTAAGGCCTTCTCTGTCAGGGTTATCACCTGCCCACGCCAGTAATGTTTTTACGGCGTTAAGTGCTTCGTCTCTTGATGGTTTTTTAGTCATTGGCTTCTATTCAAATGTTTTGGCTGATATAAAGGGAAAAGTATTACTAATCAAGCGTGGTTATCTGGTAAATATCTTGGTAACAGATACGCTGTCAACGCCTTTGAGAGGGGCTTCCGGCTTATCAACCTCAATTTTAGCTGATCTTACCTGAGGGGTGGAAAGGCATATTTTGCCAATTTCCTCACAAACATACTCAATCAGGTGAAAATCTCCGCTTTCAAGCAGATACGTTATTTTATCGCAGATTGGGTGGTAATTCATGGTGTCATTGATGGAATCACTCTGCGGGGATTTGCCTTCATCATAATCAAGCTCCGCATTTACAACCAGCTTTTGCCTGCGCAGTTTTTCATCATTATAAACGCCAATGATAGTTTTAGCGGTAAGGTTTTTTATTTTTAATATCATAAAAAGGCGGTATGTCAGTAAGTTAGTATATTAGTAGGTCAGAAATCTAACATACTGATATACTAATATACTGATTTTACAAATGATGGCCGCTATCTACGAAGATATTCTGCCCGGTTACGTTCTTTGCGCTGTCCAAATAGCATATTGCGGAAGTAATATCATCAAGTTTAATTCGGGTTCCTAAAGGCAGCTGTGCCGACTTTTTGTTTATCTGTTCATCGCTGAAAGATTCTGACTCCAATAATAAGCCAATAGACACCGCATTTACCCTGATATCAGGTGCCAGATTCTTGGCGCACATCATAGTAAGTTCAAAAAGCGATTTTTTGCTTAAAAGGTAAGCAAAATAAGCGCCGGTATTAGTTGAAATGTACGAATCAAGAATGTTTACAACATGGCCTTTTATAGAATTATCCTGGCAATATTTATGATATTGCTGGGTTATAAAAAACGGCGCTTTGAAATTTATATCAAAGGTTTTATCAAATATATTTTCTGATGTTTCCTCAAATCTCAGCCTCTCAAAATTAGAAGAGTTATTTACCAGTAAGCTAATATTTTTATTATCTAAAAATATTTTTTCAAAAGTTAATCTGGCGCTTTTAATATCTGATATATCGCATTGGTAAATATCGCATTTTACATTTTGTAATTTTAAACTATCTTGAAGATTTTTAGCGTCTTCAGAAGAATTATTATAGATCGCAATTATACTATAACCCTCTGCCGCCAGCCTTTCGCAAATTGCCCTGCCAACTCTTATAGCCCCACCTGTGATAAGTGCGTATCTTTCCATATTACTTTTAATTCAAAGATGGATAGGTTATAATCACATAAAATAAAATTTCAGGTAAAAAATGATAAAAAACTACGTTTTTCTTGTTTTGTTAATGCTTGCAACGCCAGCTTTAGCCCAGCAAAATACTAAATATCAGACAAAATTACTGTCTGATAACCAGAAAGCCACCTGCTCAGACCAGCAGGTCAGGGAGCTTACCGAGGCGCTTGACCAGGACAGTGAGGAGTTTGTACAGATAGTCCTTAAGCTGGCGGAAGACGCTAATATTAAGGAAAAAGCCAAAAAAGATAAAGCCATGGCATCAGGCAAGCAGGCCATGATGGAAAAAAACAAAGTTATAAATAAGAAGATGGGTTTTCTGATGGAAAATTGCAGTATAACCTATAAAAGCAGAAGATCCCGCCAGTATGCCTCTGAAAACGCAAAAAGGGCACTCGAAAAACAGAGGGATTCTTATACTCCCGATGAAGCTTATAAGCCTGATTTAAACCAAGCTCCTTCTAACTAATTACCTAGCCAGTTAACTGCTGCATGATAATTCTATACCTCTTGCCCATTCTGGTGGGGAAGATGCATAAGGCTCATATTCAGGCTGTTCATCAAAAGGATGTTGCAATATTTTGCGGAGCTTTTTTATTTCTGAATAGTCCTGAACAAAAGTAGCTTGTTTGATTGCCGTTTCAGCAAGGTAATTCCTGAGGATATATTTAGGATTAACTTTTTTCATTTGCATTGAACGTTCTTCTTCAGCTTTCTCAGCATTCTTGTTAAGGTCGGGCCATACTTCCTGAAGAAGCCTTTTCTGATAATGGCTTTCCCATTCTTTAAAAATATCAACTTTCTTAAGCTCTTTATATATCTCTGAATTATCACCATTTATCCTGTAATCACATAATTTGCGGAAGAATATTGTATAATCAATTTCCTGCTCAGCCAGTATATGAAGTAGATCTTGTATGAGTTTTTTGTCAGTATCCTTCTTCTGTTTTAACCCTATTTTTTCACGCATAAGGTCAATATAACTCCTCAAGAAATGCGCGCCAAAAAGCTGTAATACTTCACCAGATTTATCTAGGGGTAAAACAGGAGTTAAGGCATTTGCAAGGGCATATAGGTTCCAGTGGATTATCTGTGGCTGGTGCCCGAAGGAATATCTACCGCTATAATCAGAGTGATTTGGAATAAAGCCCAAATGATAATTATCCAGAAAACCATAAGGGCCATAATCAATTGAAAGACCTAATATACTCATATTATCAGTGTTAAGAACGCCGTGTGCAAAGCCAAAAGCCTGCCACTTGGCAACTAATTCCGCATTCCTGATAACTATCTCATAAAAGAATTTCTCATATTTATCCTCAAAAGATTTTGCCTGCGGGTAGAATTTATCAATTACATAATCTGCCAGAATTTTAGTTTGCTCAGGCTTTTTGGAATGGGTAAAAAATTCAAAATGCCCGAAGCGTATAAAGCTTGGGGAAACCCTTGTTACCATGGCTGCCTTTTCCATACCTTCCCGCATCACATTTTCATCACTGCCGATTAAACAGAGGGCGCGTGTTGTTGGTATGCCGATATGATGAAGCGCTTCACTTGCAAGATACTCCCTTATTGAGGAGCGCAATACAGCTTTACCATCACCAAAACGTGAGTAGGGGGTTTTGCCACTTCCTTTAAGTTGAAGCTCAAAAGTCTCGCCTTTTATATTTTCTATCTCGCCAAGTAAATGCGCGCGGCCATCGCCAAGTTGCGGAACATATGAACCGAACTGATGCCCTGCATATACTGTAGAAATAACAGAAGAATCAAAATTCTTATTGCCGGAAAAATATTCCAGATATTCCTGATCATTTAATTCCAGATCTAATTCTGCGGCAAGTTCATAGTTTACATCTATCAATTCAGGCCTATCAAATGCTTCAATTTTGGTGCGGCTGAAATATTCTTCACCTAATTTCTCATAAGAATTTATAAATTTTACTTTTGAAGACATTAAACCTGTTCTATTTACTGTTATTTATTGGCCTTATATAATCACTTTAGTAAAAGTTTAAATGTTAAGAATTATAAATACAGTTATTATTTTGCTTTTCTCCTTCTCTTCACTCGCGCAAAGCTCAGATAACCCGGCTGTTTCCAACGTTCAGATCAACACTGATTTTTCACCATCGGCGATAAAGCCGATTGGTGGAGCGCCCCAGCAGCAGCCTGTAACTTCTGTCGGTAACAATAAAAATCCTTTCAATTTAAACCTGAATGTAGCTGGCAGTAATGCCAACACAAATATTGAAGATAACCCAAAAGTTATTCAGGCAGGTGACCCTTTTGGATACGCCAAAAAAAGCCCGCAGGGTCAGCAACCCGCTAATAACGGCGCGCCTTATGATAATTATGAATTCACTAGAAAAGCAATTGAAGATCCTAACCATAATCAAGATAAGGTAGAGTTTGTTTTTGATTCCAACCTTACCAATAAAGATTCAGAACTATATAAGAGAGCCAATAATCCTAACGGATTAATAGAGAATTCAATAAACCAGGCAGCCCCTCAATTTAAGGAAAAGAAAGAGGTTTGCGATACAAATGGCGGCGTATGCATTATTTATTTTATTTCCGACAAACTTATAAATGTTGAGGTGCAGAATAATTTGCTGATCACAAGCACGATATCTCTGGTGATATGGAATAAGAATTCTGAAGTAACATTAAAAATAAAAGACCCTGATAAGATAATAGTCCGCGGGAAGGAAAGGGTGAAGATAGCTGAGATAACAAGGCTTTCAGCAAATGAAAGTTTCAGTTTTAATTTTAATTTCAATTCCATCGAAGGCTTTGTTGACGCAATACATAACGATAATTATATCTATTCCCTGCCATTTGAAGTTAGCCAGAGTTTTAAAATGGTTCAGGGTTATGGCGGAACATTCTCCCATGATGATGAAGAAAATTATTTTGCCTATGATTTTCGCATGCCCGTGGGAACTCCAGTGTATGCAACACGCGAAGGCGTAATTGTAAGAGTTAAAGATGGCTTTGCCCGCGGCGGCCTTGATAAAACTTTAAGGCAGAAAGCAAACTTTATCCATATTGAGCATGAAGATGGAACAGTGGGTGTTTACGGACATTTAATGCAAAGCGGCGCTATCGTAAAAGTTGGTGATTATGTACAAAGAGGCCAGAAAATTGGCTATTCGGGAAACACCGGCTATACTGGCTCTCCGCATTTACATTTTGCTGTAGTGAAAGTAAAAAGAAGCGGAAAGTTCCAGTCAGTGCAAATCAAAATGCGCACACCAACCGGTATTGAAGAAAAGCTGAAAGATAACACTTATTATTCAAGGTGAGCATTATGAATTACACCCCTTATATAACCATTACACTTCTTCTGCTTTCAAACATATTCATGACCTTCGCATGGTATGGCCATTTAAAATTTAAGACTGTACCGCTGGTAATCGTTATTTTTGTAAGCTGGGGAATAGCTTTGTTCGAATATATCCTGCAAGTACCAGCCAACAGGATCGGCAGCAGCTATTTTTCACTGGTGGAGCTTAAGACCATTCAGGAAGTTCTGACACTGATAGTTTTCGCGCTATTCTCTGTTTACTATATAGGTGAGCCATTGAAGTGGAACCATTTCGTAGGATTTCTTTTTATAATTCTCGCAGTGATCTTTATTTTTAAGAAATGGTAACATTTTAAAAAGATAATCTGTTGCTTTCTTTGCAAATCGCACTAATTTACACTTGGTCGTAGGCGGGCGAGCGTGCTGCTAACCCGGACAGATTCGAAAGAAAGCATCCGCAACAGATTTCACTCGGGTCGTCTGCGGCCATTATAAATTTATTATGTCCATCTCGCCAAGTATCAATCAGGAAGAAGTAGAAAAATTCTCGGCCATTGCTGATGAATGGTGGAACCCTCACGGCAAATTCAAGCCGCTTCATAAATTTAATCCTATCAGGCTAAAATATATAATTGATACCATTAGCAAGCCATTAACAGGCTTATCCATTCTGGATATTGGTTGTGGTGGCGGCTTGCTTTCAGTTCCACTATCGAGACTCGGCGTAAAAGTTACCGGTATTGATGCTTCGGAAAAAAATATAAATGTTGCCAAAGCTTATGCGGAAAGGCAAGGGTTAGAAATAGAATATCTCTGCACTTCCGCCGAAGAGCTGGAAAAAAGTAACCGAAGGTTTGATGTAGTGCTTAATATGGAGGTGATAGAACATGTTGAAGATGTAAATTCTTTCATGAAAGCCTCAGTTGATCTTCTCAATCCTGAAGGGCTTATATTTGTTGCAACGCTGAACAGAAATCTAAAATCATTCGCCTTCGCAAAGATAGGCGCTGAATATATCCTAAACTGGCTACCAAAAGGAACCCACGACTGGAAAAAATTCTTCAAGCCTCACGAGATAGTTAATCTACTTGAAAAAAATAGGATAAAAATTCAGGAGTTAAAAGGCGTTTCCTACAGTCCATTCACTGATAAATTCTCCTTAACTGATGATCTATCAGTAAATTTTATGGTAACAGGAAAAAAATAGCTAAATTTTCTCAACGACTTTTTTTGCCATATCTTTAAAGCTTCCATTGTTTCTATAAAACAATCCTATCTCCCTGCCAGCCTTAATAGATTTGTCTAGTGGCAGATATTTTATACCCTTAGTTTCAATTGCAGCGATCTCCGGAACTAACGTAATGCCCATGTCAGCAACCACCATTTGCCTTAGGGTTTCAAGGC
>JANPLD010000033.1:0-4213 GCA_031426355.1 Alphaproteobacteria bacterium
CCAGAAACCAGAAACCGTTTCGTTTAAAGTTTAATGTTTCGGCACATCATAGATCATACATCATACATCATAGATATATTGCCTTCCCATAAAGTTATTAATCTTTAATCAGCTAACACCTCAGGAATATAAATATCAAACCTCGCCCCTTCGCCCGATACGCCACTGGCGGTAATGAACCCATGGTGATTCTCAATTATCTTCTTAACTATTGCTAACCCAATGCCCGTACCGGGATATAATTCTTTTGCGTGCAGCCTTTGGAATAAGCTAAATATCTGTTCATTATATTCCTGGTCAAAGCCAATACCATTATCAACAAAACTAATATGGCAATAATTTTTATACGAAGTAAGCTTTCTTTTTGGTAAACGCTCATTAAGCGTTTCCAGCGTTAAACCATCGGCAACAGTGCTTTTAATGGTGAGTATTAGCGGAACATCCTGCTTCGAAAATTTGAGCGAATTACCTACAAGGTTATTCATGATCTGCCTGAATTGGAATGGATTTATATTTGCTTCACTCAAGTTTTCAGAAATGATCGTCGCATTTTTTTCAAGAATAACATCAGCCAATTCTAGCCTCACTTCATCCATCATTTTACCGAGGTCGGTCCGTTGGAAGGTCCGTTCTTCAATGCTGGTTCGTGAGTAAGTAAGTAGGTCTTCAATAAGATCACGCATCCTCATCGCAGCTTTGTGCATTCTATTAAACAGTTCTTTTCCCTGCTCTGATAAATTTTGAAACTCCGTATCTATTAAACGCTTTGAAAACAGTTGTATCTTTCTCAAAGGCTCTTGTAAATCATGACTTGAGATATAGGCAAAAGATTCCAACTCAGCATTCATCCGCACCAATTCATCATTTTTATCAATAAGCGAACGATTAATTTCCAGTATTTCCTGGGTTCTTACGCCAACAATTTCTTCCAAAATGGCAGAGTGCGATTTTTCCACTTCCAGCAACTTATTTTTAGCTATTACTTGTTCTGTTACTTCATATCCGAAGACCAAAATAGAAGTGATATTCTTTTCCTCATCGTACATTGGCTGATAGCTGAAATTGAAAAAGGAAATTTCAGGCTCAAGACCGATATCTCTAGATACTGTTACCGGAATATCAATTCCTAAATAAGGAATTCCTTTGGTATATACATCATGTAAAAGCTTCTCAAAACCCTGGCCTTTCAGTTCAGGAAGCGCCTCCATCATAGGTTTCCCAATTAGACTCCTTCGCCCAAAAAGTTGTTGGAAACGTTCGTTGATCAAATCAAAAACATAGAGAGGACCTTTTAATATGCAAACAAAACCAGGTGCAGTCATCAATAAATCACGAACCATTTCTGCCTGAATCTCCATTTTTTTTCTAGCCATCACTAACTCGGTGACATCTGACACTATTACAATTATTCCTACCATGCTTTTGTCTGCCTCATGCATAGGTTGATAAACCACATTATAAAATGTTTTATGCTTATTATCAGACTGCGAAAACTTTATCTCGACCTCATTTCCAAAATAAGGTTGTCCCGACTTCCAAACGATGTCGAGAAGGCTTCTTATCCCTTGTTCCTCCAGCTCAGGTAAAACATCAAAGAAAGCTTTGTTTAAAAAGTCTTTATCCTTATTTACAAGCCTTAAATAAGAGTCGTTTGCCAATTCTACCTCATATTCCGGACTTCTTAAAATACACATGGCAACAGGAGCTTGTAAAACCAGTTCCTGAAAGCGGGTTAAAAGATTTGTAGCCGCTTCCTGTAATTTCTTTTGCTCAGTTACATCCTTGATTAAAATGAGTATAAGCTTTTCATCGTTTGATTTGCGATAAACTTCTTTGGCATTGATCAACATCGTTTTTTTTCCTGCCCTAAATGAATGTATTATTTCAAATCTCTGAACCTCCTTTTTTTCGGGCAGGATTTCTTCCAATAAATTCCTAAGTAGTAATATATTCCATTCTCTACCACCAAGATCGTAAATCAATTCACCCTTGGTTTCTTTCTCAGTAAAACCAAATGTTTTATAAAAAAATCCGTTTGCTCTTACTATTCTTAAAGTTCTGTCAAGTATAATTAATGATTCCGGCAAAGTATTGATAATCGCATCTGAGTAATCTCTAGCAGCCTGAAGGTCGTCATTTGAAATATTGAGTTCGGTATTCAGTACTGTTAATTCTTCGTTGCTGCTCTGTAGTTCTTCCTTGCTTGTTTCCAGTTCCTCATTAAGACTCTGCATTTCCTCACTTCCACTCAATAACTCTTCGTTGGAACTTTGAAGGTCTTCGTTTACCACTTCCTGCTCCTCAGAAACACTCCGCATATCTTCTCGTAATATGCTTATTTCCTTTTCTAAAAATTCGATATGAAGGTCTCTATCGTCTTTTTCTATTTTACCTTTATTATTTTTTTTAGAACTACTTATAATACCTGCATAGGATGATACCCTTTCATTAAAAAGAATCAGGTAATGAGGGTCTTCAATGCCGATAAGTGGAATACATACTAGCGAAATAAGAGTGGGGTTTGCAGCATTTTCTAGAAGGATGGCTTCTTTTTCTACAGAAACTTTTCCTTTTCTGGCTTTATGTACCAAAGAGCGCAAATCAAAACCCAGCCCGTTTTTGGCCATCTTTATCAAATTATGGGTTGGTTTCCCGGCAGTTTGAATCAGATACTTTGAGGTATTTCCACGAAAATGGACAATATTCATTTCCTCATTTATAATCACTCCTACGGGAGAATATTTTGTTAGAATAATATCTTCCGCCATTTTCAGATAACCACCATTTTTAGGATCAGAACTCCCAGCATCCCGAAACTCCTGAAATTGCTCCTCAACCCTCTGGCTGGCAACATGTATAAATCTGCCGGGCACGTTTTTCCTCGTATAAAGTTTGTCTGTCTTATTTACACAGGTAAATAATTCTGTAGCACTGGTGTTCGTTTCAGATTTTCCAAGAAGCAGATAGCCTGTGGGATTCAACGCGTAGTGGAAAGTGGTAAGCGCCCTATTTTGAAGATAAGGCTCCATATAAATTAAGGCATTGCGGCAGCTTACAAAGTCCATTTTCCCAAATGGAGGATCTTTTAAATAATTATGCACTGCGAAGATACACATCTGCCTGATTTCCTTACTCAACTGGTACCCTTCCTTCGTTTCCTTAAAATATTTTTGCACTCTTGCATCACTTACACCTTCCATTTCCGCCTTACTATACACTGCGTTTCTCGCTTTAACGATAGCAGGTTCGCTGAGATCGGTAGCAAAAACCTGTACTCCTGATGTATTATTTCCAAGATATTCTTTTATGCAAATAGCCATCGAAAAAGCTTCCTGTCCGGTACTGCAGGAAGCCACCCATATTCGTATTGGCTCACCATCTGCCTTTTTTTCAAGAATTTTAGGGAAAATATTTTCACTTAGATTAGCAAAAACTTTGGGGTCTCTAAAGAATGAGGTAACCGGAATAAGCAAATCCTGATACAAAGAGATCTGTTCTTTTTTATTGTCTTGAAGGTATTTCAGATAATCTGATGCGATGTAATTTTTATTCAGCAGCATCCGGCGTGTGATCCTTCTGCGGATAGTATTTTGTTTGTAGTAGGTAAAATCAGTGCCCTGAACAATCTTCAATAATGCCAGAATTTCACTGAATATTTTTTCTTCCATGTCCGTACCGCCATTAAGGGAACTTCTTGCGGTTTTGATCTCCAATAATTTCTGAGGCATTTCTTCTGGCGAATAAATATAATCCACCACGCCTGCCCGGGCAGCATTTCGGGGCATTTCATCATATTTTGCTGACATCTCATCTTGGGCAAAAGTAATCCCACCCTGGTCCTTTATAGCTTTCAATCCCAGTGTACCGTCTGAAGCTAATCCGGAAAGAACAATACCAATTGCATGCGATCTGTGTATTTGGGCAAGCGATGTAAAAAAAAGATCTATTGGACGATTATTATTGGTTGAGCTATTTTCTGGCCTTGGACTCAATTCTAATACACCATCGTTCGCTATCAACATTTTGTTGCTTGGAAGAATGTAAATGTGATTGGGCATTACTTTAATATCATCAGATATTTCCAATACCGGTATACTGGTAATTTTCTGAAGCAGCTCTGGCAAAAGGCTCTCTTTGGTTGGCGCCAGATGTTGCACAAGTACAAAAGCCATCCCCGAATCAGGAGGAATGGCTTTGATCAGGCTCGTAAAAG
>JANPLD010000034.1:0-25213 GCA_031426355.1 Alphaproteobacteria bacterium
ATGAATTTTGCCTCGCCATATAAAGCAATTTCCATAATAGATTTCTGGCGTAGATGGCACATTACGCTTTCACGATTCCTCAAAGATTTTATCTATATACCGCTCGGCGGAAATAAATTCGGTAAGATGCGACAGCTTACAAATATCTTTACCACTATGCTTATTGGCGGACTGTGGCATGGCGCCAGCTGGATGATGGTGATATGGGGCACATTACATGGTTTTCTGCTTATCGTGAACAGGATATTAATATGGGCTAAATTCCCAAAGCCAAATCCTGAGATAGCAAAGTTGCTGGTATTTTTTATCCTTGTTATCAGCTGGGTGCCATTCCGTTCTGAAAGTCTTGAAGTAATGAAAAGCATGTATGAAGGAATGCTTGGGCTTAGTGGAATTAAATTACCGCCGGAATTATTTTTTATAATACAGTCAGTTTTTTCATTATCGACAGAATATATTGGGCATTTAAAATTCAGTGATATCAGTGTTATAATTCTGATCCCTGTATGCTTACTTATAGTATGGAGGTTCCCAAATACTTATGAGTGGATGAGGAAATCATCTCCAGCTCTACCAACTGAAGGATATAGTGAAACCTATATAAAACCTGGTGAAAATGAGCTTGCGTGGTTACCCGATTTACTAAACGCATTAGCAATTTCGCTTATGTTATTCTTTTCACTTATTAAAATGAATGATGTTTCCGAGTTTATTTATTTCCAGTTTTAGGCAATATTTTTTTGCGATAATTTCTTTCACTATTTTATGGTGTGCATTTGCATTTTTATTTGCACAAATTGAAAATAAAAGATCGTCTGATGATGAATTATTTGAATATCAGTTTTACAAGTTAGAAACTGCAAAAAACATAGATACGATATTCCTTGGTGATAGTTCACTTGGTAATGCTATCAATGCAAAACTATGGAGTAAATTATCTGGCGATAAAACTTTGAATTTGGCTCTTACCGGTGTTTATGGATATGAAGGGGCTTATGTTATGATGCTTAATGCTCTCTCAAAAAATATAAGGCCAAAGAAGATACTATTGTTTTTTGAACCGCAGCAAATGCTTGGCAATATATCATATGCAGCGTTTACTAAATCGCATGTTGATCTTGATCCGGAAATTCCATTTTTGCAAAAATTATTTCTTTATTGGAAAATGAATATGAACTCTGAAACTTTAGGTACGAAGTTTAGCTCTCTGATAAAGAAAACAGCTGTGCAAAAACAGGAAATAGATTTTGCCAGTGATTATATGAAGCAGAAAAAATCAAAGCGCGAGGAAAATAAATTTGACGATCTAAGACCTTCGAAAACCGCGAAAGACCTTAATCCTGAGAAGTTCATATATTTAAAGAAGATATCTGAGTTATGTAAAAATAATAATATAAACTGTGCTTATGTTCATGGAACAATCATCAATGATACTTGTAAAAAGCTAAAGGCTTTTACGAAAACGGGTGAGAAGTTTATCAGGGAAACAGGATTAAAATTTGTGAGCAATAATTTTTACTGCACGTCGGATATTGATATGGGTGATTCTGCATCTCATATCCATCCTGATATGAAAGATGTTTATACTGAGAGATATTTTAAACTGTTAAATAATTTTTAAGAGCGCTTTGCCATTTGCGGTAAGAAGTTGCTGTTCCGCTATTTTTAGCAGGTTTGAATATTTTATAGTCAGTTCTGGATTTAAGGTAATTTACATTCCATAAGCCTGCTTTTATTCCAGCAAGAAATGCTACACCGCAGGCGGTCTTCTCACATTCTGCCTGAACTTTTATCGGAATATTTAGCAGGTCACTTTGCAGCTGCATGAGAAAATCACTATTGCTAATGCCACCATCTACTGAAAGGTTTTTTATTTTCTGTAAATCCTTTTCTATTATCTGTAAAACGTCTTTTACCTGAAATGCAATTGATTCAAGCGCTGCACGGACAATATGTGATTTAGTAGTGAGAAGTGTTATACCTGATATCTCCGCACTTTTATCTGACGTGCGATAGATAGCTGAAAGACCTGAGAATGCGGGAATAAAAATAACATCGTTACTTGATTCAACCGAGTTGGAAAGTTCATCAGCTTCCTTACCTGATTTAATAATTTCGAGATTATTTTTAAGCCAGTTGATGATCGATGCGCAGTTAAAGATAGAAGCCTCTTCCGCATAGAATATTTTATTATCTATTCCCCAAGCGATGGTAGTTAGTAAATTATTTTTTGACAGTATAGGTTTCTGGCCAATATTTTTGAGGATGAAACAACCTGTGCCGTAAGTAATTTTTATATCGTTCTTTTCAAAACATAGTTGGCCGAATAATGAGGACTGTTGATCACCTAAAATTGCAAGTATGGGAATTTCTGCGCCAAAGATTGATCTGTCTGTGTTGCCGAAATTATGGTCACTTGGTTTAACCTGAGGCAGGATTTTTTCTGTCACATTAAAAATATCCAGTAACTGCTTATCCCATGTGAGAGTGTTTATATTAAAGAGTAAAGTTCTTGAAGCGTTTGAGTAATCTGTTGCGTGGGTTTTGCCTTTAGTCAGTTGCCATAATATCCAGCTATCTATTGTTCCAAATTTCAGGTGAGGGATATCTTTTTTATTAACAATATTATTTAATATCCAGTTTATTTTGCTGGCAGAAAAATAAGAGTTTATTATTAATCCGGTTTTATCTCGGATAGTTTTTGAATAGCCTTTCTTTATTAAAGATTCGCAATATTTTGCGGTTCTGGTATCCTGCCAGACTATGGCATTATATATGGGTTTGCCGGTTCTTGAATCCCATATTACTGTAGTTTCGCGCTGGTTGGTGATTCCTATTCCGGCTATGTCACTAGCTGAAAGTTTATTTTTCTTCAGGAGTTTTTTTGTAGCTTTAATTAATTTTTCAAAAATTTCTTCAGGGTCGTGTTCAACGCAGTTCTGCTTTGGATAATGCTGTGTAAATTCTGCCTGTTCAGAACTTATAATATCTGCCTTGGAGTCAAACAATACAGCTCTTAAGCTTGAAGTTCCAAGATCAAAAGATAAAATGTATTTTTGTTTCGTCATATATATTCTACTATGATGGAATTATATATTATAAATATCGTATTACAAAATATATGAAAGGCGAGCTGGTTTATCTGTATGCATTTGATGTTGCTAATGAAATAGCGATCGAGAAGATACGTGAGATATTAAAGGGGCAACCGGTGCCATTTGAGATAAGTATTGACCATACCTTTCCTAAAGACATACCATTATATAAGCCCTTATCTATTGAGCTTCCGATACTGGAGTCGCTTTTATCCGGTAAAGAAGTAAAGCCTATCATACATATTTACGAAGTTGGCGTGGTATCAATAAATCTGCGGGTTGCTTTTGAAACAAGTGACCTTCAGGAACTTCTGCCTTTCCATAGACCGATACTTGAGAATGGTAAAAACCTTGATGAGATAGCTTATAATTTATGCAAGGAAACCTGCAAAAGTATCAAAGAAGCGATAATACAAGGCGCGCTTAAGATACCGGAGCCTGAGGCTTACACTGTATTCTGCCTGATAGAACTTGGCGCCCAGAAAAATACCGGGGATTGGTTCATAGAAAACCGTAGGAATATTGCAGCACTTCTTACAGAAAATAAACTCGGCGTTTTAAGTGACCAGCAGACCGATGATGTGATGCGCATACAATTATCCTATAGCAACAATGATATTGCCATAATTGACTGGGATGCTGCTTTAGTGGTAGACCTGACGGGTTACCTTGATGATACGATATATGTTCTGGAACTGGCGAACCTTCAGCTTGAAGAATATAAGATAATGGACCAGCGTTTAGACCGCTACCTTAATAAAGCATATGAGGATATCAGGAAGCAGAAATTTGGTTTACTAGGACCGCATTCGAAGGTTTTGCGTTCGCTACGTACGCTTCGTGTTGATGTTACAAAACTAAATGATGAAGTTACCCATATAACCAAATTTTTCGGTGACTGGTATCTGGCCAGGGTTTATTTGGGGGCGCGGGAAAGATTCCATATTGATAAATGGAGAAATTCTGTTGCAGAAAGGCTGACACAATTAGATGCTTTATATTCGGTAGTGCATACGGAAGTTTCAAATTTGCGTATGCTCTGGCTTGAAGTTATAATAGTTGTCTTCTTCGCGATCGACCTGCTTACAATTTTCTTTTCAGGAAAATAATATTTAAAATAATGAATAAAATATTACCGCTGTTCAAAACCAGAAGATTCCTGCCGATCTTTATCACTCAGTTTCTGGGAGCATTCAATGATAATGTTTACCGCAATGCTTTTACGGTTCTGGTGATGTTTCATATCAGTTCTATATCTAATGAGAGCAAGGCATTCTATAGCTCAATCGCGATCGCAATATTCATGCTGCCTTATTTTCTGTTTTCAGCAACGGCTGGGATAATTGCCGATAAATATAATAAGGCAACTTTGGTAAGAATAATAAAATTCCTTGAAATAATAGTGATGGGTTTGGGGGTGATTGGATTTATGAATGCTAATATAAATCTGTTATTAGTAGTTCTATTTCTGACAGGATTGCAGTCTACATTTTTTGGCCCGATAAAATATAGTATATTGCCTGATCATCTTAAGGATGATGAGTTGCTCGCGGGAAACTCTCTGGTAGAAGCCGCGACATTCATAGCGATAATATTGGGCGCGGTAATTGGTGGTATGATTATTTCAGCAAATGATTCTTCACTAGCTATTGCCGGGGGGTTTGTTTTTGGCCTGGCAGTTATAAGTTTTATTACAACATTGTTCATTCCTAAAACATTGCCTAGGGCTAATGCGGAAAACCCGAGCATATTTTTCATTAAGGATATTTATTCAGTAATTAAAAATGCAAAAAGTAATAAGCGCATATTCAGGGTTATAATTTTTCTTTCATGGTTTTGGCTGATAGGAGCTATCCTGATGAGTCAGATGTTAGAGATGACAAAATCAGTGCTGACCGCAAACCAGCAGGTTTATACGCTTATACTGACAGTATTTTGCGTTGGTATAGGGATTGGCTCGGTGCTTTGTAATGTGATACTTAAAGGTAAGATATCTGACAGGCTCGTTCCAATTTGTATGTTCCTGATCTCAATTTTTCTACTGGATTTTTCATATACTTTATCTGAATTTTACAGATCGGTAGAAGGTTTATATAATGTGAAAGAGTTTTTAAGTTCTTTTTCGGGGTATAGGGTGCTTGTGGATATGGTTGCTATATCTTTATTAGGTGGGATGTATAGCGTGCCGCTTTATGCTATAATGCAGCATGATAGCGTTACAGAAAACAGATCAAAAACGATTGCCGCCAATAATATAGTAAATTCATTGTTCATGGTTTTAGGCAGTATATTCTGCACCGTGCTCATAAGTAAATTCGGGTTCAGCATAGCTTATGTTTTTGCTATCTTTGCTTTATTGAATTTTGGAGTTTCATATTACGCCTTCAGAACTATAACGCGAAAATAAATCAGATCTCTTTTAAAGAGAGAGAACGCAGGAGGTCAGCAAGGCGCTTTCTAAGTGACTTATCTTTTATGAGTTTAAAGGATTTTAGTATCTCGATCGACTCCCTGTCAGAAGCAATATCATCCAGCGAAGGCTCTAAAGTTTTAGCGATCAGTTTTAGGTTTTTTGAAGTGACTATTGAGATCGGCTTTTCATTAAAGCCTTCAAAAAAATAAACTACCGGAACTTTAAGGAATTTTGAAAATTCATAAATGCGTTCAGCGTTCATGGCATTAATGCCCTTCTCATATTTTTGTACCTGCTGGGAAGTTATGCCAAGCTCTTTTGCTATAGCACCTTGGCTTAAGCCAAGCACAGAGCGTCTTTCGCGCAGCTTGTTACCAATATGTGTGTTTAGATTTTCTGCCATATATAGAGACAGATATATTCTTATAGCAGAGATTATTCCAGTATTATTTTCCTCTGATGATCAGCCATTTATATGTGATTGCAGGAAAGGTTTTATGTCAATAAGCTCACTGCGGATCATGTTTATCATATCAGAAAGACTGTCAATACTATGCTTGCTGCTACCCTCCCTTGCTATGAGTTCCATATGGGTGGCCATGTCAGCGATGCTTGTAATACCGAACTGCTTGCTTGAACTTTTAAGCGTATGTGCTGGGCGGATTATATCATCTGTATTATTATGTTTGAGCGCTTGGACTATATCATTCATATAATTTTCGGCGTCTTCAAGATAGTACCCGATGACCACGCCGATTTTGTCGCCGAGAGTATCTTTAGTTGCTTTGAAAGTTGGGATATCAACTCCGGAAGGGATCTTTACAGGAATGTATTTATGATCGTCAATTTTTATAGTGGATGGAATTTTTATTATTGATTCGTAGATGTCATCTTCTGGAGATTTATTCTGCACGGCTTTTTCCAGTTTCTCACGAAGCCATTTCAGCAATATTGCTTCAAGGCTGCTTTTCCTTACAGGTTTGCTGAGGTAATCATCCATACCGCTTTCAAGGCAGCGTTCACGATCTTCCTTAAGTGCATTTGCAGTTAGTGCAACTATTGGTACAGGATCAATTTTGCCTTCTGCTTTTAGCGAGACAATAATTCTCGCGGCTTCAAAACCATCCATCTCCGGCATCTGGCAATCCATGAAGATAAGATCAAATGACCTTGTACGAACGGCCTCAACTGCAATCAGGCCATTCTCAGCGACGGTTACCTGGCAGCCGAACATTGATAATATTTTGCTCATTATTTCCATGTTAACTTTGTTGTCTTCCACCAGAAGAATATGAGAGCCTTGTAAGATGCTGTTCCCTGCAAGTAATTTTCGCGCGCTCATGGAAGTGCTTATGTCTGATGTTATGATAGTATGTTTTTTGCCGTGCATATTATCATCAAGTACATGCGCAAGAGTGTCAAGCATGTGCTGGCGTGTTATAGGTTTTATAAGGCAAGCATCCGCGCCAGCATCATCAAAAAGTTTAACAAGGCCGTGCTCTTCTGAACATGAAAAGATGAGAACCGGGATGTTTTTAAATTTTTCATCCTTCTTCAAATTGCGCGTTAACTCTACTCCGCTTTTACCGGGCATTATATGGTCTGTAATGATGGCATCTATCTTGTTATTTATATTGAACTGGTAATTCAAAACTGAAAGCGCTTCTTCATAATTTTCAGCAACCAGACATTCAAGTCCAGAACTTGTCAGAACTTCCTTGAACAATATTCGGTTTGGTGCAAGGTCATCCACTAGCAGAATGCGTTTGCCTTCAAGTATGATATTTTTTGGTATGGTAGCTTCTGGGTCACCGGCTTCAGACACTGGAATATACCATGAAAAAGTAGTGCCTTTGCCTGGTTTACTGGTAACAATTATATCACCGCCCATCAGTTTTATAAGGTTACGGCTTATTGCCAAGCCAAGACCTGTTCCCTGACGCGCTCTCGTGGAGCCGCTTTCAACCTGCATGAACTTTTCAAATAATGAGGCGACCTTATCTTCAGGGATGCCAATTCCAGTATCTTCAACACGGATATCTAGGCGGAATTTTCTGTCCAGATCTTTGCTGATATCCACATGCACCATTATATATCCCTGATCAGTGAATTTTATGGCGTTGCCAATCAGATTTAGAAGCACTTGACGTATCCTGCCTGGGTCTGCCGTTACAAAACGTGGAGTGCTGGTAGAATAATGCAATAATAATTCCAGATTTTTCTCGCGGGCCTGAGTGGAGACAAGTTCGAAAACATCTTCAATAGTTGAAAGAAGATTGAAACGGATAGGATCAATTTTCATCTGCCCTGCTTCAAGTTTTGAGAAATCCAATATATCATTTATAAGACCGAGTAGATGATCTGCTGAACTTTGCAAGGTGCGGACATAATTCTGTTGGCGACCATCCAGTCCGATAGTTAGGCTTGGTACAGTAAGACGCATAAAGGATGATATCGGGCTTAATATAAGTACGCTTGGAATTAGTGACAGGGCAGCACTTGAAACAGGAGCCTTCTGGATACATTCGGGTGCGAAATTACAGGCGAATACTTTGATATCAACAAAGGGGGATATGGGAGTTGAGGCAGGATATGTGCACATATGGGATAAAATGAGCATATCTGGTGATGCGAGAAAATCATGGATGAGCCATGTGCCAATGCCGGGTTTTGAAGATATATCGCGCGATAATTTGCAGGCCAGCGGAACAATTGCATATGCGCTAACCAATGATGTAACGCTTGGCGCGCGCGCAAACTATTCCGAGCAGGAAGCAAGCGTGCCAATATCTTCTGTCGGGCCATATTTTGACTGGCGCATCTGGCAGAAGGGTGAAAGCATGCTGAGTTTATCAGGTAATTTTGTGAATAATAATGAGGGCAATGAAGGTAATGCCTTTATGCAATATACGCAGAGACTTGGTAATTATGGTGTCACAACATCAGCCGGGCAGAATGTAGGTGGGATTGATAGTGGCACAATTGGCAATGCCCGCGTGTGGCGTGATACGAATAACCCTAATAATAATTTACTGCTTGGTGCTTCACTAAGCGCTGATAAAAGACAAAAAATAATAGCAGCTGATGCTGACTGGAAAAGCAATATGGGACAAGTTACCGGAACGGTTCAGCAGGCCTATACTAAAAATGGCGCGGCACTAGGATATGGTGGTAACTTTGTTTTCGGGGTTGCACAGAATGGATTTGATGTTCAGGCGGGCGGAAACCAGAATGACAAAAGCGCCGTGATAGTTTCTGTAGAAGGTGACGCAGAAACAGATATGAAAATATTTGTAAATAATATGGAGCGCAGCAAAGTTAAGATAGGCAAAGAACAGGTGATATATCTATCGCCCTTTCATATATATGACATAAGAGTATCGCCGGAAAAGAATGGATTGCTTGATTATGAAACTAATTCAAAACGTGTGACACTATACCCGGGAAATGTTGCGAAGCTCTTATGGAAAGTGAATAAATTTTATGTGGTGACCGCTCATATCGTTTCAGAAAATGGTGAACCTGTCGGCGATGCTATTTTAAAAGAAACCCGCCAGCAGGTGGTAACAAGTGGCAAAGGTTATGTTCAGGCGGAACTTTCAGCGCCGGGAAAACTCACTTTCTTGAAACAAGATAATTCAGTTTGCAGTGTGACACTGCCTGATAATGTAAAACCTTTGAATGGCGTTATAATATATAATGATCCGCTTTTATGTGTTTCAGATAATGCAGTGATTGAAGCAAGTAATGAACTGGAAAACGAAACTGTAATGAATTTGGATGGGGAAATTAAAACTGTTTATCCATAGTGTTTTTGCCATCCCATATTGAGTACCATACGGGCGCGTCAAAAGGTAGCTGTATTGTTCTGGTTTCACCGGGGTAAACCCTTACGACGGGCGGTATCTGGCAATTCTCTTCAGTGATACATTGTTTGCCGTTCTGGAAAAGTATGTTGGTGTTGCCGTTATTTATAGCGGTAAAAGTTTTACCAACACGTTTTGCCAGACCATTAAACTTAATCTCTTTTGGCCTTACTATAACAAGTACTTCATAACCTATAAGAATTTTCAAACCTATTTTTACATCACCCTGCAAACCTTTGATAACAGGTTTTATTGTTATTCTGTAAATATGTTCTTTGTCATCCGGTTCACGCAGTAATATGAAGCGCAGAACTTTTCTGCCGCCTGCTGTTAGAATGGTTTTATCTGGTGAAACAAGTAGTCCGCCTTTTGAAGGATCTTCAATGATCTTTCTGGTTTCATTTGGCATACCGGGATTTATTATTTCGCTTATCTCACTGACAAGATAATCATTATCTTTTGATCGGCTTATAGCTTCAATATCCTGTTGGCGGGGGCTTTCACTATTGAATTCTATTATCGCGGAGCTTATCATGAATTCCGCACGTGCCGGGCTTGCAGAACCTGCAAAGATAAGTGATAGAAAAGTTATATAAAATAATTTGTGCATAGTCATATATACACAATTACAGGTTGCAATTCAATTGTAAATTTTAAACCCTTGAGTTATTTAGGTTTTATAGGTGCCAGTAATTTTGAAAGGTCATTAAAATCAACAGGTTTAGTAAGGTGATGGTTAAAACCTGCTTCGAGAGCCGTTTGGCGGTCACGCTCCTGCCCCCAGCCTGTTTGGGCTATCATTATAGTATCTTTAAATTCAGGGAGTTTGCGTAACTCACGGCAGATATCGTAGCCATTCATTCCTGGCAGACCGATATCCAGAAGTATGACATCGGGTTTTAGATTTTTTGCCATTTCAAGTGCTTCAAGACCGTCGTGAGCAAGGGTTGGTTTATGGCCTATAAATTCGAGCGTCCAGCCTGTTGTTTTTGCTGATGGGATATTATCATCAACCACAAGAACATTGAGGCCTGAATTTGGTTGCTGGTTTTCAGGAGATTCCTGAATTTTAACTTCCTGAATATGATTTTTTGAAAATGGAAGTTTCACAGTAAAAGTTGAACCTTTTCCACTACCTTCGCTTTCAACTTTTATAGAACCGTTGTGCATTGCTACCAGTTTTTTTACTAGTGCTAAACCTATTCCAAGACCGCCTTGTGAGCGTTCCAAGTTGCGGTCTATCTGGGTAAAAAGATCAAAAACGCTAGGCAGCATATTTTCAGGAATGCCGAGACCATTATCTTTAACTTCAATAACTACATCATCATTACTGCGATATGCCGAGAGATTTATCTGGCCATTTTGCGGCGTATATTTTGCGGCATTATTCAGGAGATTACCGATTACCTGCGCGAGACGGGTATGGTCAGCATCAAGCCATAAAGGTTCATTAGTGATGTTTACTGTAAGTGTGTGCCCGGCATTATCAATTAAAGGGCGGCTGGATTCTATAGCGGTCTGGATAATAGTATTTAAATTTATAGTTTCCTTGCGGAGATCAATTTTACCTTGGCTTACACGAGATACATCGAGAAGGTCATCAATAAGCCTTACCATATGGGTAAGCTGCCTATCCATAATGTCGCGCACTTCACTGAGAATTTTTGGATCAGGTGACATGTTCAGAATCTGCAAGCCATTGCGTATCGGGGCAAGAGGATTGCGGAGTTCATGAGCGAGCATTGCAAGGAATTCATCTTTACGCCTGTCGGCATCTTTTAGTGCAATAGCATATTTGCTGAGTTCAGCATGCTGCTGGATAAGCTGCTGCTGCTGGCGGAACAGATCAAAAAATACACTGGCTTTGCTTTTTAAAATATCTGTCTCTATTGGCTTATGGAGGAAATCAACCGCGCCTGTTTCATAACCTCGGAAACGCCTTTTTTTATCATCGCTGCCAGCGGTTAAGAAAATTATTGGTACGCGCCTTGTTCTTTTAGTACCGCGCATTAATTCGGCCAGCTCAAAACCGTCCATGCCAGGCATCTGCACATCAAGTAGTGCAAGTGCAACTTCATGTTGTAATAAAAGTTCGAGTGCTTCAGTACCGGAGCGCGCTTTTAATAATACCAGATCTTCGCGACGCAATAATGCTTCGAGGGATAATAGGTTTTCTTCCAGATCATCAACCAATAAAAAATATACAGGATTCAATTTCATAGAGCCGCCTTCTTTAAAAATATTACAATTTGTTCCAGACTTAAGATATGCGCTTCCGGACAGGCTTTAATAGCGGCTTCAGGCATTGCAGTAGCGTAGGCAGAATCAGGCTGCTGCACAATAGCAGTGCCACCTAAGGATATTATAGTTTTAAGACCATTTGTGCCATCATTATTACCACCAGTAAGAACAACACCGATGAGTGAATCTTCATAAACATCAGATGCTGTTTCAAATAGTACATCAATTGAAGGACGCGAAAATAAAACGGGCTCTTCGCTAGAAAGGGAAATGTGCTTGTCATTTTCTATAAGCATATGGTAATCCGGCGGAGCAACATATATTGTACCGGGTTTTATCTTTTCCTTGTCTTCGGCTTCTTTTACCTGAAGCTTGCATTTTTTACTTAGAAGCTGCGCCAGAATACTTTCCTTATCGGGAGGCAGGTGAACAACTACCATAATGGGCAGAGGGAATTCAGCTGGCAATTGGGGCAGAATGCTTGACAAAGCATCAAGCGCACCTGCTGATGCGCCTATAACTATTGCTTTGAATTTACCTTTCATGGGTGCTCCGCTTTTGATAGATGCGGTCGGCGTGAGTGAAATCAGTAAAACCCTCATAGTGGTTTGAGAATTTCAGACTTTCTTTAGAACCAAGACCGAGGAAGCCTTTTCTTGTTAGAGAATCTTTAAATAATCCGATAGCGCGATCCTGTAATTTCCTGTCAAAATAGATAAGTACGTTGCGGCATGATATCAAATGCATCTCACCGAAAACTTCATCATTAGCTAAACTGTGATCAGAAAAAACTGTGCGCTTGCGCAGGGTTTTATCAAATGTGGCGGCGCTGTAAGCTGCGGTGTAATAATCTGATAAAGATGATTTACCTCCTGATTTGCGGTGGTTCTCGGTAAATAATTGGATGCGGTCAAGTTCATATACGCCAGCCTCGGCTTTTCTGAGGGCATCAGGATTTATATCTGTTGCATAGAAAATAGTTTTTTCCTCAAGGCCTTCCTCCCGAAATAAAATCGCCAGTGAATAAAGCTCTTCACCGCTACTGCAACCAGCTACCCATACTTTAAGTGAAGGGTAAGTATGAAGATGAGGTACTACTTTTTCACGTATAGCGCGGAAATAAGATGGGTCGCGGAAAAATTCACTCACCTGAACTGTAAGATATGAAAGCAGTTCCGGTAATAAGTTAGGATCATGCAGAACTTTATCCTGAAGTTGAGAGTAAGTATGGCAATCAAAATTATCTTTCGCCTGTTTTAAACGGCGCTTGATTGAAGCCATAGAATAATCACGGAAATCATAATAATATTTACTGAATATCGCTTCAAGCAAAAGTTTAATTTCAATATCTTCTGTTTTGTTCTGGGTCATTATCTTGGCATCCATACTCTTATTAGGGACAGGAGCTTATCTACATCAAGAGGTTTTGCCATATAATCATTAGCTCCGGCATTGAGGCATTTTTCCTGATCATCCTTCATTGCTTTAGCGGTAAGCATAATTACAGGAAGTTTTTTCCATTCAGATCTTTTCCTTATCTCACGCGTTGCGGTTAAGCCATCAACTTCCGGCATCATCACATCCATTAGGACAAGATCAATCGCATTGGCCGGGTCATTCATGCTTTTTTCTAGAGCTTCGAGAGCTTCACGGCCATTTCGCGCAACTTTTAGTATAGCGCCGCGTGGTTCGAGAATAGAGGTAAGCGCATAAACATTGGCGACATCATCTTCCACAATTAAAATATTACGACCTTCGAGAACGGCATCGCGGTTACGGGCTTTTTCCAGCATGCGTTGATGCTCAAGTGGAAGTTCTGAAATTACCTGATGCAGGAATAATGTAACTTCATCAAGTAGCCTTTCAGGAGATTTTGCACCTTTTATAATTATGGATTTGGAATATCTACGGAGTTTCTGTTCTTCATCAACCGTGAGATCCCTGCCGGTATAAACTATAACAGGTGGGAAAGAGTAGGAATCTTCCTTACTGAGTGTTTCAAGGAGTGTGTATCCTGAAGCATCAGGTAGAGAAAGATCAAGCACCATGCAATCGAATTTACCTTTTTTAAGTTTTTCCAGCGATTCTGCAACTGTACCAGCTCCGGTGGTTTCTACTCCGCTTGATGCCAGTAATTTACACACACTATCCCTTTGTACTTCATCATCTTCAACAATTAAAATATGCTGCAAGCGCTGGGAAAGTTTTGTTTCAAGGAGTTTGAAAGTATCAACAAGCTGCTCTCTTTTAACAGGTTTCATCATATAACCGACAGCACCGAGTGACAGAGCAGTTTGGGTATAGTCACCGGCGGAAACCACATGGACAGGTATATGCCTTGTTTTGACATTATGTTTAAGGCGATCGAGAACTGATAGGCCGGAGTTATCAGGAAGGCCAACATCCAATATCACCGCATGAGGGATATATTGTTTAGCCATGATAAAACCATCGTCAGCATTGCTGGCAACGAGGCAGTGGAAATCCAGTTCCTGCGAAAGATCATATAGGATGCGCGCAAAAGATTCATCATCTTCGATCACCAATATAACACGTTTACTGCCTGAGAGATTTTCCCTGTCATCTTCAACATATGATTTATATTTTGGTGCCGGAGCTTTTGGTTTTTCGCTTTCAGTATTAGTTGCAGCTTTATTAATTGCAGCTATCTCTTCTTGTTTTTCTTCAAAATTATTTCTTGAAACTATAAGTTTTGGATCATAAATCTCAGGAATTATTACAGTGAATGTGCTGCCTTTGCCCAGTTCACTTCGTAATTCTATAATACCACCCAGGAGGCGTGCAAGCTGGCGTGAAATAGAAAGGCCAAGGCCAGTGCCACCGAATTTGCGGCTGATAGTTCCATCTGCTTGGCGGAACGCATCGAATATCAATTGCTGCTGGTCTTTCTCAATACCGATACCAGTATCTGTAACTGCAAATGCAATGCGGCCATCAGTAGTTTTTCTTATTGTTAATTCAACTTCACCTTTTTCAGTGAATTTTATTGCGTTTGATATGAGGTTCTTGATTATCTGTTCAAGCCTCTGGCGATCAGTCTCAATTATTTTAGGACTACCGGAAGCAATATTTGTTTTGAATACCAAGCTTTTCTGTTTTGCGACCTGACTGAAATTATTGGAAAGATCATTCATCATGCGTTCAAGAGTAACTGCTTCTGGCCTGACTTCCATATGGCCAGCTTCTATTTTTGAGAGGTCAAGGATGTCATTAATAAGAGCGAGAAGATCATTACCCGAGTTTTGGATGGTTGCTGCATATTTAACCTGCTCGCTTGTGAGATTTCCGTTAGGGTTATCAGCAAGAAGTTTTGCAAGTATGAGTGAAGAATTAAGTGGTGTGCGGAATTCATGAGACATGTTCGCAAGGAAGTCAGATTTATATTGACTGGCCTGTTCAAGTTCTTTTGCTTTTAACTGTACTACAGCTTTTGCTTTTTCAAGATCGTCGCGCTGGGTTTCAAGAAGCTGTGTCTGCTCTTCAAGCTGAGAGTTGGTCTGCTCTAGTTCTGCCTGCTGCTCTTCAAGGCGGGATTGCGATTCTTTAAGGGCGCGGCTTTGCTCTTCAAGCTCTTCATTATTTACTCGGAGTTCTTCGCTTTGTGATTGCAGTTCTTCAGACTGGCGCTGGGTTTCTTCAAGGAGGTTTTGCAGATGCTCACGATAATTTGCAGACTTGATAGCAATAGCAATAGCTGCAGATATCTTTTCCATCAACTCAACTGCGGAAGCATTTAACGGATGTATAAAACCAAGCTCCAGAACCGCATTTACAGAACCATCTGTAGATACAGGGGAAATAACAAGATGTTTTGGTTTGCTTTTACCAAGTGAAGAGCTGACAGTTAAATAGCCTTCAGGCACATCATTAACAAAAAATGTTTTTCCGTCTTTTGCAGCCTGACCAAGTAATCCCTGCCCTAGTTTGAATTTTTCAAGAACGCCGTTATTTTCCGCCATGCCATAAGAAGCTATGCGATTATAACTCTCACCTTTTTTGATAAATAAAGCCCCGGCGTGGGCATCCAAGTATTCAGCAAGGAATTTAAGGATGTTATCGCCAAGAATCTCACTTCTCTGTTCACCTATCATAGAATTTGCCAGACCTACCTGCCCGGTCTGTAGCCATTCCTGTTTTCCGCGGACAATAGCAGCGCGGTATAATAACCTTGCTACCACTACTGAAAGAAATACGCCCAGAATGCCAGAAAGAATACCGCTTAAAACAGCAATCTTAAATGATTCCTGCATCTCCTTAAGTTTTCTGGTCCGGGTTTTCTGCTCTTCCTCTTTCATTACCCTGATATCTTCCCTGAGACCATCCATCTGTATCTTGCCACGGTCAGAGACTACCAGATCGCGGGTAACCTCAAACCCTTGTGACCTGCGAAGATTGATAGTTTCAGCCAGCTCAGCAAGCTTAGCTTTAATGTGGGATTTTACCGAAGGTATCCTTGCTTTTTGAGTAGAGTTATCATGAATAAGAAATTCAACATCACTTATGCGGGCACTGATGTTAGTGAGGGCTTTATTGTAGGGTTCCAGATATTTGTCAGTGCCTGCTATAACAAACCCGCGCTGGCCGGTTTCAGCATCTTTCATTACGGAAAGAAGAGCATCAAGCGCGATAATAACTTTATGAGTGCGGGTAACCTGTGAGATGTTCTGGTTTAAGATACGGATATTCCAGTAAGAGACATAGCCGCTGATTATAAAGAATAATATTACAACTATAAGACCAAATAAAATTGGCGTATCAATATGATGCTTTTTTTTGGTGTAATTTTTCTGACCGTTCATCCTCATGTCCGTTGGTTGTTAATCGAATCTTATATTAATTTGAAATAATTGAGTAAAATTAGACAGTTATTTTATTCCCAACGGGTATAAATTTTCCATAAGGAAGTTAAAATCATCTCACAAATACTGAATTGATACAATATTGGCAGATTAATATCCAGACAACCGCTTTTAAATTTAGCGAATTGACATTAGAAAATCCAAAATATCATTTTTTACAAAATCTCTAGTCTTATATATTCTTGAGAAGTTTGAGATGGTGTCAATATGGTTAAAATCTTTATATAATTTTGTCTGCACTTTTACATTTTCTTTTTTAAGAGCTTTTTCTAGAGCGTACATATTTGCCTTTTGCACAATATTATCTTTTGCGCCATGGATCAGTAACATTGGTGGTTCAGCTCCATTTACATAAGTGTTAACATGCATTTTATCGTAATCATTAGATACTTCAGCAAAAACTTTTTTATAACGTTCTTCTTCAGGGGTAAAATTATATGGCCCTGAAAGCCCGATGAAAGCTTTGATAGCTTTTGGTTTCAAGTTATATTCGGCGAGATATTTATCATCCGCAAGAGCCATGGCGCCCATATAGGCTCCAGCTGAATGACCCATCAGATATATGTTATCTGTATCGCCAGAATATTTTGAGATATTATTTTTAACCCATGATATTGCCTTTGCAGTATCATATTCAAACTGAGGGAATTTACCTTCAGGATATTTTACATAGTCAGGTATAACAAATATGTAATCTTCAGAGGTAAAGGCATCCGCTACGAATTTATACTGATCTTTATTACCAGTCGACCAGCCGCCGCCATATAAGAATATTATTACAGGAGTTTTTTCTGATAATTTATCAGGCAGATAAATATTGAGCTTTTGGTAATCTTCAGTGCCGTAAGAAATATTACCCTCTATTTTCTGGTCACTGAATATGTTGGTCGGGAAGTTTGCTATGAAAAATGATGCACTGGTGCATGATGATAAAAGCACTGCATATATACCAACGAAGAATAGGCCGAGTTTATTTTTTTTTGTCATTTTGTAACCTATAATTTTTTGGCGGTTTCACCTGCGATCCAGAAATATAATTTATTTGGAAGTAACCTCAGGAATTTCATTATCAGGGTAAATGACTTGGGGAAATGAATCTCAAAATCATTTGATTTAAGGCCTTTAACAATATGATCAGCTGCTTTTTCAGCAGATATCATCATTGGCATTTTAAATTTATTCTTATCAGTAATGCGCGTTTTGACAAATCCCGGACAGATGAGTTTTACATCAATATTCTTATCCTTATTTTCAATATAGAGGCTTTCAGTATAATTTATAAGCGCCGCTTTAGTCGCGCAATATGGCTGGCCGCCAGGTAAACCGCGATAACCTGCAACGCTCGCGCAGATAACTATTTCTCCATAACCCTGTTTTTTAAATATTTCCAGCGTCGGGAAAACGGCATTGAGCGCTCCAGTAAAATTTATATCAATTATTCTTTTTGCTATATCTATGTCTTCGCGTTCTTTCTCATCAGCGGAATATGTTGCTGCCATGAATATGATACTATCAAGGCCATTTAATTCCAAATGGATCGAATTTAATGTCTCTAAAGTTTTAGCAGTATTGGAAACATCCAAAGGGAAAATTATACTATCCCCCCAGAGTTCCTGACGGATATTTTTCAAACCTTCTTCACTGCGAGCTGATAGTGCAAGAATAGCGCCTTCTTTTGAAAGCTTCTTGGCAAGTTCAGCGCCAATTCCTGAACTGGCGCCGATTATCCAAACCTTTTTTTTATTATAGTCTTTCATCTATTTAATATGAATAGCTGATACTATTTTGATTTTTCTTTATGAGATATTGTAGGAAGTTTTTTTACGATCTCATCTTCTTTATTGCCACATTTAGGATGGCCAAATCCACTCAGGCTTTTGCCTAAAGTAATATCATAAATGATCGCATCGCTTTTATCCTTTGCAACACCTTTTGGAACATAATCAAGTTTCAAAGAATTACGTGTGCGCCATGCGATGTTATGATCTGCACATGAAGTATCACCGCTAACGCCTAGGCCACCAATGATATCTCCCTGTTCATTATATAATGCCAAACCACCGCCGAAGATATTTACGCCGCCGATCATTTTACCAACCATAGGATCATTTTCACTGCCATAATCTGATGATGGGCCTGCATAAGCAACTTTCACGTCAACAGGGTTACTCTCCTGAAGGCCGTAAAGGAAGCCGCTTGGCTGAGTGCTTGAATATAAATTAGCAGTAGAAAGAGACAGGTTTTTGAGGCTGAAAGCATTTGCAGTATTTGCTTTTTGTGCAGCGATAACTCTGCTGCCCGGCCATTGGGCATCAATTGTTTTACCGGTGTAGGCAACATCACAGACAGTGCCATCGCGCGCTATCAAAGCGCCCCACATATCAAGATTCAAACCGCCATTGTCTTGGTTACGCGCAGACTTTAATGCTTTTTCAAGCTCGGAATGGTTAGGTAATGAAGAGCAGGCATTTTCTGCGGCATTAACATTGACAGAAAGCAGGGTAACTAAGGAAATTACGGTAACAGCAGATAAAAAGCGCATATAAATTACATTTTGAATTAATAATTACAGGTATCTTCTTAAGTATAAAACTTAAGTAATGAATGAACAGCGATTAATAAATTTTATATCAAAACATTCCAGCCGTTTTGCTGATTAACAAAGTTAACTGTATCATCAGGAGAAGAAATAAATTGCTGCGATATATCATCAAAATAAAATTGAGTAACTTTTACAGCGGAGTTTTTATCCGAACTAACGTCAATTAAATTGAATGAGTTTGGCGCGTCCGGGCGAGTACGATGTGAAATTGCCGTTCCAGCGCCAACCAGCATGAAATGATTTTTTAGTTTTGGGAATGCCTGAATTGTAGTTGTGATCAACGGTACATGGACATGACCACTTAGAACCATATCAATTTTGTGTTCCGAAAATAACTCTGCGGTTTTCTGTGCATGGATTAAAACTTCATGTGAATCCTGAGGCCATGCTGTTACCAATGGCTGGTGAGCGCATGCTATAAGAATTGCATCTGAATTCAGACTTTTTCTGGCCTGTTTTATTTTATCTATTAGGGTAGATCCATTTAATTTACCCCGAGTGTGGCGGAATATATCTGTGGCATCATATCCGATAATTCCCAGATCTTTAGAGCAATATATGTTTTCCTTTACGCCGAAGTAGCGCATATAATTCCTGTAAGGTGTAAATAATCTGGAGAAAATATTATGTAGTGGAATGTCGTGATTGCCGGGAATAACCAATTTAACTTTGGCAGTTAATGAATCCATAAAATCTGCGGCGCCTTTAAACTGGCTTTGAGTAGCACGCTGGGTAACGTCACCGGTCAGCAATATTATATCAGGCTGAATATTTTGAATCGTCTTTTTAATTGCACTTACAACAGCGGGTATCTCAGTGCCGAAGTGAGTATCAGAAATATGTATAATCTTTGTCATGCTATTTCAGTTGCAAGAGGTGTTATTACATTTAAAGCGTTTTTCTCGATGCGGAAATGTAGCGGCGTATCGCAGTTTATAATTTCCCCATCAATAACGAGTTTGATATTTTTTTCTTTTGTTTCAACTGTAAAATTATCTGAACAGAATTTTCTCAGCCTTGGTTCATCTGTTAAATTCCTGATCAAACTATGCCATAAAATCCTTAATGTTCCGAGGAAGTTTATCCGCTTCATGATAATTACGCCCAGTTTATTGTTAGAAGTGCATGAGGCTACATCAAGACCAAGATTTTCCAGCTGCAAGGTATTATTACCTACAAAAACCATAGAGACCTTCAGAAATTCTTCATGGCCATCCGAGTTGATCTTAATGGTAAATATTTTCTGGCGTTTTAGCAGGCTTAAAACCGTAGAAAAAGCTGCAACTATTCTTATACGCCCAAATTTTGAGGTTGCTTCTTCACGCTGGAGAATCATCTTTGTATAAAAACCAAAACTCGCATTGTTGAGGAAAACCTTATCCTGAACCAGACCAACCGACACAGGTTTTATAGCGCCTGTTATTACTGTTTTTACTGCTTCAGAAATATCTGTCGGGATAAGTAAATTACGGGCAAAATAATTGAAGGTTCCTAAAGGGATAATACCTAATGTAACCTGATATTTATAACATAAGGTAGCTATGGCGTTAATGGTGCCATCGCCACCAGCTGCAACTACCAGAGTATTTGTTTGCTTTGATGATCTTACTATGGAATCACACCTGCTTAGAAAATCTTTACTGGAATTTATATTGATGATATTGAATTCGCGACCTGATGTTTCCAGTATTTCAAGAATCTTAGAGCGTAGTTGCTGCTCATCATTTTTTCCTGCGCCATTATTTAAAATGATCGCAATAGGCTGTTTTGAGGTTTCCATAATAATTTTTTAATATCTGAATATCTAATAGCCTATAATATCAATAATCCATTATACCTTGAATATTATCAGTAATTTATGGTTATTTTATTATACAGCTTAGTTCACTTATTTTAAAACAACTTATAAGCTGTTTAAATACTAGATTATTTGAATCACAATAAAAGTATATGTTAGATATAGCGATCATAGGGAGCGGGCCTACGGCCATTTATACGGTAAAATATTTGATAGAACTGGACACTCCGGTATCAATCACGGTTTATGAATCGCAGGCGGAAGCCGGTAAAGGCACGCCTTACCATCAAGACTGGAACAGTGATGCTATGCTTGCTAATATCGCCAGTATTGAGATACCGCCTCTTACTGAAACGTTAGTGGAATGGCTTTCAAATCAAGATGACAACAGCCTTAACGCCATGGGCCTTTCAAAAGAGGATATTGATGACCGCAAATTTTATCCCCGTATTGTCCTTGGCCAATATTTTCAAAATCAGTTGAATAAGTTAAGAGATAAAGCAGATAGTAAAGGAATTGGGCTTACTATTAATGTGAACAGTCATGTTGAAGATGTTGATGTTAATGATAATGAGATAAGTATTATTTTAAAAGATAGGTCTGATAAAAGAGTACATAGCCATGTTGTAATGGCAACCGGGCATACATGGCCAAAACAGAATGAGATACGCAAAGGATATTTTATTTCCCCGTGGCCTCCGGCAGGGTTAAAAACCATAGGCAATTGTGAGGTTGGCATACTTGGAACATCTTTGAGTGCTATTGATGCCATGGTAACTCTTGCAGTAGCACGCGGCGCTTTCAGGCGTGATTTTAGTGGAGTATTGCATTATCTGCCTGAGCCGGGAACGGAAGATTTCAGGGTTAAATTAATGTCACGGAAAGGTTTACTGCCTGAAGCTGATTTTTATTTTCCAATTCCATATAAGCCGCTTAAATTCTGCACTGTAGAAAATATCAATGAATTGATACATTCCAATGACCAGGTTACCCTACTTGATAGTGCGTTTGATCTGTTCAAGGCTGAATTAGCTGAGGCTGACCCGGAATATGCAAAGAAAATAAATTTAACGAATTTAAGTCTTAAGGAATTTTCACATGAATATTTCCGGGAACGTGAAGAGCATGATCCGTTTGTGTGGGCAAAGATGAATCTGGAAGAGTCTAAAAGAAATGTAGAGAATAAACATGTTGTTGAATGGCGTTATGCTATTTTACGAATGCATGAAATTATAGCGCGGATAGTTCCGCATCTATCGGCTGAAGATTATGACAGGTTCTCACATGATTTTAAAAACATTTTTATTGATGATTACGCGACAGTTCCCCATGAGTCCATTGAGCGCATCCTTGCATTACATGAAGCTGGAAAGCTAGATATACTCAGTATTGGAACAGAATATGAGCTTAATACCAAACCACCAGAAGGCGGTGTGATTTTAACTTATGAAGATTCGATCATACATTTTCCTGCTTTTATTGATGCAACCGGGCAGCGTAAATTATCAGCGCAGGATTTTCCATTTCCAAGCCTCTGGAATAAAGGGATAATCAAAGAAGCAACGGTGCCTTATAAAAATAATAAAATCAAACAGAAACCTTTAGAGATCGGCGGTATAGCGCTTGATATGGCTTACCACCCGGTTTCAGATTCACCACATACTTACAGGTTATACTGCCCTAGTATTCCGTTTATGTTAGGGCAATTTCCTTTTGTGCAGGGAATTACAAGTTCACATGATATTGGAAAAATAATTACTGAGAATCTTTCTAAGAAAAATAAGGGTTCTTCCAGTAAACAAACTCTTTCTGATAAGAAAAATATGAAGCTTTTTGCCGTGTATGTTGGTGGCGATATCAAAGGAGCGAATATTGAACTGCATGATATGCGTTTTGTTGTGGCAGAAACTATTGAAGACACTTATGAGGAGCTGCAAAAGCAATGGTGGGGCAGCCCTGAAAGCCTTCATATAGATTGCTGGTCTGAGCTTATACAAGCTGACGGTTACAGAATCACACTTAAGCCTGAACCTTATAATGGAAGTGAAAAACTATATTATGTAAATTTAGGTGGTTATGATGGCAAGGATTTTGCAGAAATACATAAAAATGCATTTGTAATTGCTGTCACTGAAAGTAAGGCGAAAGTAAGGGCATTAAAATCTGTGCGCCACTGGGATGCTTTTCATAAAGATGAGATGTATCAAGCGGAACAGGCCTTTTCTTTAAATGATCAAGCAGAGGAACATAAGCTTCATATTCACCTTGAAAAAATTGAAGATGAAAACCCCGCGCCTTTTATATGTTATTATAAGCAGATAGGAAAATCTATACATATCAACTGATTAGCCAGCGTGAATTGAGGTTTATATTTTTAATTCGCATTTCATATGAATTTTTTATGCGGTTCAATTTATCAATGAAATTGAAACCAAAAGGGACGACTATGAAAATTGAAAACAAACATTTAAAAATAGCAGGTTGGCTTGGAGCAGGATTTGCTTTATTATCATTAAGCAAAAGCTTTAAGAAAGAAGATGCGCCTCAGGCACTTAACTATAGCACAATATTCAAAGATAAGCATATGGAATTAAGGGATTATAAACCTTACCGTGTGGCAAAAGTTCTTGAGAAAGGTGGCAGGAAAAGTGCGGTAGATGACGCTTTCAATGTTCTCTTCAAATACATAAGCGGTAAAAATAAAGCGCGTACAAAAATACCAATGACCAGCCCTGTAACACAAATGGGTAATAATGGCCCATGGGAGATCAATTTTATCATGCCGGATGAAATGTCTTTGGAAGACCTTCCTAAACCTAATGATAAAAGGGTGAGTCTAGCTGAGGAAAAAGGCGGCGTATTTCTTGTACATAAATTTTCAGGGCTCTGGAATGATAAGAATATCCAGAAGCATAAAAACCACCTTGATAATTATATCAATAATAATGGCCTAAAAACCGATACAAATGTTATCTATGCGTTCTATAATTCCCCATGCACATTACCATGGAACAGAAGAAATGAGATCATGTATAAAGTAGGTTAGTTTATACATTCTTATGAAAGATTATGAAGAAATTGCCCGGCATGAAGGCTTACGTTATGTGAGTGATAACAAGCCGGGCTTTACCAGAAAAAAGCACAACAAAAAGTTTGATTATTTTGATCTTAAAGGCAAAAAGATAACTAGTGAGAAAGAGATCAAACGTATAAATTCTATTGGCATACCGCCAGCATATCATGATGTATGGATCTGCCCTGATGCTAACGGGCATATACAGGCAACAGCGCTGGATGATAAAGGCCGCAAGCAATATCGTTATCATGCACAGTGGCGCTCTGCGCTTGATGAAAGTAAATTCGAACATATATTACATTTTGGGGAATCTTTACCTGCAATACGTAAATGTGTTGAAGAACATATGAAGTTATCAGGAATGCCACGTGAGAAGGTAATGGCAACTGTTATAAATCTGCTTGAAAAAACATTTATACGAGTTGGCAATTCCGAGTATGCAAAAAGTAATAATTCTTATGGCTTAACAACTTTAAGAAAAAAACATATTGAGATTGATGGAGCAAACCTTAAATTCCGATTTAAGGGAAAATCGGGAAAAGAATGGAATCTTTCCATGCATGATAAACGCATAGCCGCTATTGTAAAAAGATGCGCGGAAATTCCTGGCCATGAGTTATTTAAATATATAGATGGTAATGGAGATATACATGATGTTACATCACAGAATGTGAATGATTATCTTAAAGAAGTTTCCAATAATGATTTTACAGCTAAAGATTTCAGGACGTGGTCAGGCACAGTTCTGGCTGCAATAGCGCTTAATGAATTTGAACATTATGATTCAGGCGCGCAGGCGAAAAAGAACGTAGTTAAGGCAATTGAAAAGGTTGCCAAGCAATTAGGAAATACTCCCGCAATATGCCGCAAATGTTATATCCACCCGGAAATCATAAACAGTTACCTTGATAATGGACTTAAGGAAATGATAGAACGTGAAATAGACAAAAAACTCAAAACTGAACTTAAGAACCTGACAGATGAAGAAATAATGGTTCTGGCATTCCTGCGTAAAAAGTTACAGGAGAAGTGATTATTTTGAATATACAAATTACCAGGAGAGTTAAACAATTAGTATAATTGGATTATTCTAGTTTACTCCACCATTAATTTTTGTTGGATTGGGGGTTTGTTTTTTGATTTTGGGGTGATTTATATTGCTGATGGCGAGTCATTATATGTCATGGCCCCTGGGATTTTTTGTAATCGAAGGGGTTGGCATTATTTTGTGGTTTGAGACTT
>JANPLD010000035.1:0-1736 GCA_031426355.1 Alphaproteobacteria bacterium
AGTTTGAATGCTGAATCCAGACCGTTGCTTTGACCCCGAACCCGCGCAGCGCAACCTCGCCAGAGCGTTGCATGGCACAGTAGCGCAATTGCCATTGATCTGCCCGCACGGTCACGTCTCGCCGCTGATGTTGCAGCGCAATCAACCCTTTGGCAGTCCAAGTGACCTGTTCGTGATCCCAGACCATTACGTGCTGAGGATGCTCTACTCGCAAGGCGTGGCGCTCGAGCAACTTGGGATTGGCAGCCAGAGCGCGGATCACCGCGAGGTCTGGCGCGTGTTCTGCGCGCACTTTCATTTGTTTCGAGGCACGCCGACGGGCTTGTGGCTGCGCGACGAACTTCAAACGGTTTTTGGGATCACCGATAAGCCAAGCGCCAGCAACGCTGATGCTCTGTACGACGCGCTCGAGGCGCAACTGGCTCGCCCAGAGTTTCTGCCAAGAGCGCTTTTTAAACGCTTCAACATCGCCGTGCTTTGCACGACGGACGCCGCGACCGCCTCGCTCGAGCCGCATATCGCACTGCAAGCTGAGGGCTTCGCGGTGCGCCCGACCTTCAGACCGGACAAATTGCTCGAGCTGCACAGCGCCGATTGGAAGGCTGAAGTCGCGCTGCTCGAGGCGTTGACCGCTGTTCACGTCACGGATTACCAGAGTTTTATCTCAGCTTTGGAGCGTCGGCGCGAGCAGTTCAAAGCAGCCGGTGCGACCGCGACCGATCACGGCGTCACGCAACCGCACACGGCGCGTTTGTCCCCCACAGCCTGCGACGCAATACTGGCGCGAGCGCGGGCGGGCGTAGCCACACCATCGGACACGGCGCAATTCACCGCGCAGATGCTGCTCGAGTTCACGCGGATGTCCTGCGAGGACGGACTAGTGATGCAGTTGCACGCTGGTAGTCAGCGCAACCAAAACGCGGCGCTGCACGCGCGTTTTGGCGCGGATATTGGCGCGGACATTCCGGTGGCGGTGGACTGGACGCGGGGCTTGCAAGCGCTGCTGGATCAGTCGGGTAACGATTCGCGCTTGCGGCTGATCCTGTTCACGCTTGACGAAAGCACCTACACCCGCGAACTCGCGCCACTGGTCGGGCATTACCCTAGCCTGCGCTTGGGCCCGCCGTGGTGGTTCATGGACAGCGTTCACGGCATGGAACGTTACTTGGACACTGTCCTCGAGACGGCCGGGGTGCGCAATCTGGCGGGGTTCAACGACGATACCAGAGCGTTCGCATCAATCCCAGCCCGGCACGATCTGTGGAGACGCGTCAGTTGCAACTGGCTGGTCAAGCAGCAATTCCGTGGGCTGATTGACGATGATGACGCGCTCGAGATGGCGCTCGATTTCGCGCAGCGGCTTGCGTTGAACGCCTACAGACTTTAGAAACGCAGACTCGAGGAGAAAAGATGAACATGTCCATGCGCTGGTACGGCCCGACCGATCTCGTGCCGCTGCGCCACATCCGCCAAGTTCCCGGCGTGACGGGCATCGTCGGTGCGCTGTACGACGTGCCACTAGGCGAGGTCTGGCCGCTGGAGAAACTGACGGCGCTGCGCGACACGGTCGAAGCGGCTGGGCTGCGCTTAGCGGTGATTGAGAGCATCCCAATCCCCGAAGAGATCAAACTGGGCTTGCCGAGCCGTGACCTGCACATTGAACGCTACGCGCAGAGCTTGCGCCACGCGGCCGCCGTTGGCGTCAAGGTGATCTGCTATAACTTCATGCCGATTTT
>JANPLD010000036.1:0-4589 GCA_031426355.1 Alphaproteobacteria bacterium
AAAAAGCGAGGTTTTTGGCTGCTCTTTATGTAATTATGAAGAGCGTAGAGATAGAAAAGATGGCGTAAAATTCGTTGAACCTCAGCATTGTGGTTATTGCAATCCTTGATCTTATTTAATTTCTAATAATATTATCAATACGCCACGGAAGTTTAACATTATGGCGGAGCTCTTCTTTAACCATGCCAACTGGCAAAGGAATAATTTCGCCAAGTTCAGTTTGCAAAATATCAACTTTAGCTGACTCGTTAATCAATTCAAATGTTCCATTAGGCTTAGGCAGATTATAGAATTTAGGTCCTATGTCACACAAGAATTTCTTGAAAGCTTTGAAACCTTGAGGTGTTGATATGTCTGTTCCTGCTTGTTCAAAAGCCATAGCATATAATTGCGGGGCAATACCGCCCACATAACAACCTGCGGCACAACCACAATCTGTTTGCTTAGAAAGCTTAGGATGTGGGGCGTTATCTGTTCCAGCAAAAAATTTGTGGTTATTTGGGTCTATAACTGCTTGCAGGAGTGCGTTTCTATCTTGGTCAAATTTAACATAAGGCATACAAACCAAGTGAGTGGATTTTGTTAAAAGTAAATCACCTATTGTATAAAGCAAATGCTGCGGAGTTATTGTTGCAACAACATTATCTGGTGCATTAGCTACAAAATCTACTGCAGCTTTTGTGGTGATATGTTCAGAAACTATTTTAAGTTTTGGATATTTTTTTGTGATCTCAGGCATAAAATTCTGATAAAAAGCAACTTCTGCATTTGTATCTTTATCAAAATATTTATGTGAATCTAAATTGTGTTCTTCGCCATGGATGCAAAGTATAATTCCAGTATCTTCAAGAGCTTTCATAACATCTGAATTTATCAATTCAGCTATTGAAATGCCGTGATCAGAATTTGTAGTGCCATGCGGAGGATAATATTTTACCGCTTTCAGCATGCCTTTTTCTGCGCCTTCAATAATCATCTCTGCTGTGGTGTGCTTGGTTATATATAGCGGAACTATAACCTGCAAAAGTTTATTCGAAAAAGCCTCTTCAATTGATTTTTGATAGTCAATAACACTCCAGTAATCTAATTCCTTTCCGATACCATCATTTAGAACTTTACCAACGGGAGGCTTAGTATTTGGCATAGCTAAAACTGCGTAGCAACCCATTTTAAGATATTCATCAGCAAGTAATTTTGTTATAGCTCCCTGCCTGAAATGAGCGTGCAGATCAGCCCAAAGTGGTAAAGTTAGTTTTCTTATTATATTCATTGCAAAAAAATCATATTTTAGGATTAAATAATATTGTAAAAACTTATTTATAAAAGGTTTTAGGATTAAAAAAATGAAAAAAACAAAATTACTAAACTCATCAAAGCAAGAAGATATAAATAAGGCAATAGCTATATTGACCAAAGGGGGCATAGTAGCTCTGCCAACTGAAACTGTTTATGGCTTGGCAGCAGATGCTAAAAATGAAAATGCGGTAAAAAAGATTTTTGAAGCAAAAGGTCGTCCTGTTGATCATCCGCTTATAGTTCACATATCATCGTATTCTGAAATAGAAAAATGGGCAAATGATATACCAATATCAGCTAAGATGCTTGCAAAGAAATTTTGGCCTGGACCGCTAACTTTACTTTTAAAAAAATCTAAAAACATTAGTTCAATTATTACTGGAGGACTAGAAAACATTGCTTTGAGAGTTCCTAATCAACCAATATTTTTGAATATTTTAGAAAAAATGGATACTGGTCTTGCCGCTCCATCTGCAAACATACATAAGAGGGTTAGTCCAACTCAGTCTAGTCATGTTTTTGCTAGTTTGTATGGCAGAATAGATGCAATTTTAGATGGAGGAGATTGTAAGGTGGGAATTGAGTCCACAATAGTTGATTTGACATCAAAAACACCTCGTATTTTAAGATATGGTCCAATAACGAAACAAGATATAGAAAAAGTTTTAGGCTATAATATTCTTGCTCCCAAGAAACATTCTAAGAAAGTGTCTGGGAATATGAAGGTGCATTATCAGCCTTACACAAAACTTAAAATTCTTGATATTAATGAAATAAAAACTTTTATTGAAAAAAATGACGATAAAAAAATTGCAGTAATGCAATATTCAAAGCAAAAATTGAATCATAAGAACTTGGCAAGGATAAAAATGCCCAGCAATAAGAGTGGTTATGCAAAAATCTTATATAATACTTTACATAAAATTGATGAAATGAAAGTGGATTTAATATTAGTGGAATTACCTCCAAAAGACTGGAGTGATGTTTTAGACAGGCTTTTAAAAGCTTCTGCAAAAAATTAAAATCACTAACTATGATACCTTGAGCAATTAAAATTAAAGAGAAAAATTCAGTTACTATAAAACTGCCGTAACTAATATCAGTGAAATTCCAGATTTAAGTAAAAAGTTTACCCTAAAATTACTATTCCTTTTACACTACAAAAAATTAAGGCTAAACAACTGCAAAAAATAATTTATCTAAAATTTTCTGAATCCTTATTGTGTATTGCTTGCAGTCTTTCCCAGAGATGCCGTTCAAATTCTATTTCATCTAATGGCGGAGTATTTTCAAATATAACAACAAAACTTACGAACAGACTTTCAGAAGTACAGCCTGAGGCAAAATCTTGTAATTTTTCTGTTATTTTCTTATCACTGTTTCTTGTTCGTATACCATCTGCTTTGTAAAAACTTATCTGATCATGAGATAAGGCAGATTTAGCCCCGACACACGGAAATGTTTGGTCACGCAGAAACTCCTGAAATTCAGATATTATATTTTCACTGTTAAGCTGGTTCATATTTTAGAATTCAGGTAAATCTAAAAAAATATGAAATCAGCGATAAATTAGCTATAATCAGCAGAAGAGATTAATATAAAGAATTGATAAAACTATAAGTTATTTTTACATCTTATCTAAGACCGGGATTCAATGTTGTGTGTTTTTGCTATGAATTGAATGTATGACATTATCAGATAATAGATGCTCCATCTTCACTGGATTAAACATTATCACTGGAATTTTTTAGCCAGATCAGTTTTTTCCCATGAAAACTCACCATTAATTCCCGGCTTGCGGCCAAAATGCCCGTAAGCGGCAGTCGGTAAATAGATGGGCCTGTGAAGTTGCAAATGCTGGCGCAGACCCCAAGGGGTAAGGTCAACATTTTCATTTATCTTCCTGATGATATGCTCTTCAATTCCTTGTTCTCCTGTTCCATGAACATTAACATATAATGCCAGAGGTTTTGCAACGCCGATAGCATAAGCAAGCTGTATGGTACAAACATCTGCAAGTTCTGCTGCAACAACATTCTTAGCTAGATAGCGCGCCATATAAGCGGCTGAACGGTCAACTTTTGTCGGGTCTTTTCCTGAGAATGCCCCGCCACCATGAGGTGCAGAGCCGCCGTAAGTATCTACGATTATCTTTCTTCCTGTGAGTCCAGTATCTGCCTGTGGGCCGCCAACTATAAAACTTCCTGTCGGGTTAACATAGAACTCATTTTCGGGAACGCTCCAGCCATCGGGGAAAGTTTTTTTGATATAAGGGCGCAGCAAATCACGAACTTCTTTCTGGGTATATGATTCATCATGCTGGATTGAAACCACAAGGTTATGTATGCCAACAGGCTCAGTGCCTTTATAAATAAGTGAAGCCTGACTTTTAGCATCTGGTCCCAATCCTTTTAAAACACCTGATTTTATATCTTCAAATATAAGTCGCAGGATTTTATGTGAATAATATATAGGTGCAGGCATCAGATCTTCTGATTCACGGCAGGCGTAGCCGAACATTATTCCCTGATCTCCGGCACCTTCAAGTCTGTGGTCTTCATTATCTACACCTTTTGCAATCTCTGCTGATTGCCCATGTATCTTGTTTATTATCTTTAAACTATCCCAGCTGAAACCTTCATGATTATAACCAATATGTTTTACCTGATTGCGAACTATGCCCTCTATCTCCTTTAAAACTTTTGAAGAGCCGCGAACCTCACCGGCTATCATAACAGTATCAGTAGTTACCAGTGTTTCAACAGCAACGCGTGAATCCGGGTCATCTTTTAGGTAAGCATCAAGTATCGCATCTGATATCTGGTCTGCTACCTTATCCGGATGACCATGTGAAACTGATTCTGATGTAAAGAAGAACTCCCTGGTATCAGTATTTGGAACATATTTTAAGTTTGGTGATGCCATTTTTTACCTTTAATATTATTTTATAAATTTTTTGCTGTTAAAGAATCCTTCTTTTTAAAGAACTTTATCACAGTTATTATCACCAGCATTGCAAGGATGATTAATGCATAATCTATAAGTATATCTTTGTTGTCAGGATTATTAGACCAATTCTCGTAGGCTTTAATGGCAATGAGCGCAAAGAAGGTATTAAATATGGTAGTATAATCTTTAAATAAAACCTTCTTCCAGTCAAAGCCCATGCCTTTTATGGCGCTTTTTAGTTTTCCTATTTCAGGTATCCATCTCGGTGTAGTGTTGCAATAATTAGCAAACTCAGTGCCGAATTTTCCTCTCAGGTAATTTTCTTCAGCAGCTATCAGACAGAT
>JANPLD010000037.1:0-21631 GCA_031426355.1 Alphaproteobacteria bacterium
CTGCATATCAACGCCAAGGTATATTTTTATGGCAGCGATATCAAAGCGGGCGAAGTGAAATATTTTCTGCCTTGATTTATCAGCGAGGAGTTTTTTTAGGTTTTTTGCCTTATCAAATTCAGAATTTTTGAACTGAACTAAGTGCGCGTCACCATTGCCATCAGATATCTGTACTACGCAGAGCCTATCCCTCTGGTAGATATTTAGGCCTCTTGTTTCAGTGTCTATTGCAAGGTCGCCCTTGAACTTAACATTTGAAGGAAGATCATTCTGGTGGAGGTAGTTCATGGGATATTTCCTGTTATTCGAGGTTATTTCCTTCGATTATCTGCTTAACTTTCTGCTCATAAGAGTTGCCTTGTGATGAGTAGCTGTCAAGGTAAGGAACGAGTTGCTTACCGCTGGCATTGGAGCCCAAATATTCGCGTGCTATCCTGAATTTTTTGTAACTGCCATGGGTGTTGAGATTATGTACGTATTCCTCAACTGCTTCTTTAGGGGAATGGAATATTGCGTAAGGATTTTTATTTGCCGGGTTTATTAAAGTTGCCCTGCAACTTGGGCCGAAACATTTATGACCGAAATAATTGAAGCCTTGTTTCGCCATTGCGGAACTGCCCCAGCCAGATTCAAGCGCAGCCTGAGCTACGGCAAGTGATTCCGGTATAACGTTTACGCGGTTAAGAAGTTCTTCCCTATGGGCTTTATTAGGGAATGAGAAACCTGATACTTCATATTTTTTTGCAAGCCTGGTTATCCATATCCTTTCATTAGCTGTAAGGGTTGCGCCGCTATCATATCTTTTTAGAACATATAAAAGAGCAGTTCTTTCATTGAATACTTTCTGGTTGATCTCAGCCGTAGCAAGGCCAATGCTGCTTATAAAAGTACGCTTTTTGTAGCTTTTGGTCTGGTTGGCAACTTTGTTTATTTTACCCCTTCTGTCGCTTGTTAAAACGAAAGATGATGATGCAGGCCTGTCATTTAAAAGATTATCAGAATTGATATTATAACTTGCCGTTAATTGCGGTTTGAAAACTATCTTGCCCCCAACCGGATTTATAAAAGATGTAGGCTCAGAAAGTGCCGCAAGGGGTTTTAACTGAGGTTCTGCAAGATAACTGAACTGGCTTTCATTATTATCTTTTGGTTCTTCAAGGCCTATCTCAGAAGCGCTGACAAGATCAGTCTCATCAATTGCTGTTATTTTTTTAGGCTCGAGTGATATATCTTTTGAATTGGTAACGCCTGCCCTGCTCGCCATTGCTTTTATGGTATCATCAATATTGTCAATTTTCTTGCTGTCTGCTTTATTGTTGCTGATGAGGTTAGGCTTGAAAGGGACAACCCATTCATCTTTTATCTTATCAATAGATTCTGTGATCTTTTCGATCTTTGCTTTTTTAGTCTTAGAATGTTTTTTATGTTGCTGCTCTACTGTGTTCTTTGATATTTTTACTTTTGGTTCCCCGGCGACCAAAGCAGTTTTTTGCTCAGGGTTGTTCGCCTCGCTGAATGTTCTATATGCAAGGTTGATAGATAACGTTGCGAGAAATATGACAGTTAATATTCTAAACATTTACAAATACAGATAGTGCGCTAATTATATAAACCAATAGCGAATTTTCAGCAAAATATAAGATTTAGCGCCTAATGCAAGCCCGATTTGGCACAAAACAGCAACGTGAAGCCACTACCCCACATGAATCCTTCTGGGTTTCCGCCAATGCTGGCACAGGAAAGACCAAGGTTCTGGTAGACAGGATCATATCTTTACTGGTCAGTGATATAAAGCCTTCAAAGATATTATGTATTACCTTTACCAAGGCTGGCGCGGCGGAGATGATATCCAGAATTACTAATGAATCCAATAAGCTACTTGCTTTGGAGGAAACGAAATTATGTGAGTATATAGAGGGTAACTGTAATATTTCGGTTAAAGCGGACAAGATCAGGAAGATACGCAAAACCCTGACATCTATTATAGATAACCCTGATCTGATACGAATACAGACCATACATTCATTCTGCGGAACTATATTAAAGGCATTTCCACTAGAAGCCGGGGTTGTGCCGTTCTTTAATACCGCTGATGATGTCCAGACTTCTGAAATAACCGAAAAAGCCTGGGGTAACTTTATAAAAGCTATGGAAATTGGCCAAGGCGTTTATTTTTCTGCATATTGTGACCTTAGCTCCCTTTATGGGTTTGATACTATCAGGAAGACGGTTTTTTCACTGTTTGAGAAGAAGGCTCATATAGATAATGTGCTTAATGTAAAAGGCGGGCTGGCAGAATATCTGGAATATCTTAAAAATTCATTTGAGGTTGATCTTTCGGTTAATCCTGAAAATGAGTTCTTTGAATTATATAAAAATGATATTGAAAAACTTGCTTATTGTTTAAGAAGCGGAAAGACCAATGCCATCAGGCGAGCTGACAAATTATTTTCAATCATAAAGAAATTCTCTTTCAGCAGGCTTAATGAATTATTTTTTGAAAATGAAAAAGTAAAAGAGCTTTCTGATAAAGATTCTGAAAAGAAATTTCCTGAAGTTAAGGAGCTGGTAGAAACTTTAAGAGCTTCCATAAAAATATGGTCTGACAGGATATTAAGTTACAGGCTGCTCACTAATACAAAAAATTACCTGATATTACTTACTGGTTTCAAAGCTTATTATGAACTGGAGAAAGATAGGAATTATTTCCTTGATTATAATGACCTTATCGAAAAATCTAAAAACCTTCTTACCAATAGCGAGTTCGCAAGCTGGGTACTGTATAAGCTAGATGGTGGTATTGAGCATATATTGGTGGATGAAGCGCAGGATACCAGCCCGTCACAATGGGAGATAATAAGGGCGATAACTGAAGAGTTCTTTTCTGGTGATGCGATCAAAACTGTGCGAACCATATTTGTGGTGGGTGATGAGAAGCAATCCATATTCAGTTTTCAGGGAGCTGATCTGAAAATATTCTCTGATATGAAAACATTCTTTGATCTTAAGATAGGAGAATCTTCTGAAACTGATAAGATATTAAATAAAATTCCGCTGAGTTCGTCCTTCCGCAGCTTGTCTGCCATTCTGGAATTAGTTGATGAGATATTGCAGGAAGAGACGGTTAAAAAAGCAACCATGACAGATGTGGTGAACCATCAGGCTAACAGACTTAAACATTATGGTTATATTGAGATACAGCAACTGATACCGCAGGCTAAAACTGTTTACAATAACGAGCCAATCTTATGGTATCTGCCGGAAGAATATGAGGAAAATGATGAGGGCAAAAAGAAAGCAATTCTTGCGAAAAATATTGCAGATAAGATAAATAAAATAATCAATGAAGTTCATATTTTACCAAGAACGAACGCACAGGCTAGAGCCGGCGACATAATGATATTGATGCGTAAACGCGATAAGGAGCTGGTCGCTTATATAACTGCTGAACTGCAGAAAAGGAATATATCTACCAGCGGAATTGATAAGCTGGATATAACAGGGAACATGGCAATACTTGATATATTAGCCTGCGCTAAATTCCTTTTGCAAAAGAATGATGATTATAATCTGGCGTGCCTTCTGAAGTCACCTTTTATTTGCCTTAGTGAAGATGACATATTTTATTTATGTTATAACAGGAAGGGCAAGAGCCTTTATGAATTTTTGCTGGAAAATGAATTAAGGTTTTCGGATGCAGTAAATTTTTTGAATTTGCTGGAGCGGATAAAATTTACTTCGATACGGGAATTGTTTTTTAAAATTTTGGATGTTCTAGGCTTTAGAAAGAATCTTGTGGCGACGTTTGGCTCTTCAATTGATGAGATCATAAATGAATTTTTATCTATTACTGAAAATTTCGAATCAAAAAATCTGGCAAATTTACAGATTTTTATAAAATGGTTTGAAAAGAATGGTGGTGAGATAAAGCGTGATCAGGATATGGTAACTGATGAGGTTCGCATTATGACCATACATGCCGCGAAAGGCCTTGAGGCACCTGTTGTGATATTAGCCGATACAACTTCAAGCACATTGGAGGAAAGATCATTCGTGCTGGATGATAATTATATTCTGGTTCCCGGCTCTAAAGATTGCAATAATGGCTTTTCAAAAGGCAAGTTTGAAGAACATAGAAATAAAGATCAGCAGGAACGTTTCAGGTTGCTTTATGTGGCACTCACCCGCGCCTGTGATGAGCTTTATGTTTTCGGGTTGGAGAATAATAAAAATAAGAATTCATGGTATGAGTTCATAAAATCCGCGGCACTTAGATTACCAAAGTCGAAAACTGAAGAGGGAGTTATAACTGTAACTGATGAGCAGTATCTGCAATTCATTTCTGATAACCAGAATTTATCTGCTGCAAAAGCGATTGTAAATTCATCTCTGCCAAAGTTTTTCTTTGAAGATTATAAAGAAGAGCAGACAGAAAACAGCATACTCCCTTCCCTGCTTTCTTCTGGTTCATATAACAGTGATGAGAAAAAGGTGATCAATATCAGCAAGCATGATCTGGACAGGGGAACTATAATCCACAGATTGCTGGAAGTTCTGCCTAATTATAGTGAGGATAAAAAAGAAAATGTATTCAAGATAATAATTGATGAGTACGGCGTTGATGATGAAGTGATTCTTGAAGAAATTAAGAGTGAAGTTTTCTCAATCATGTCTTCTGAGGAATTAAGATTTTTATATTCAGGCAATTCAAAAGCTGAGGTTGCCATCAGCGGTTATATTGATGATAGTTTTGTTAATGGCAAAATAGACAGGCTTATCTTTGACGGAGATGTTATCCATCTGGTAGATTATAAGACGCACAAAAACCCGGAAGGGCGCGAAGATAAACTGATCGAAGATTACCGGCCGCAAATGCATCTATACTATCGCCTGTTAAAAAATATTTATCCTGATAAGAAGATCATGCCAAAATTATTGCTGACAAAAACAGGTAAATTCCTGAATTACAATTTCGACAATTGAAATGACAATAACAGCTAAAGTTCTCCTCCCCCTGCCCTTTAATGAGCCTTTTGATTATGCTATACCAGAAGATAAGGACTATAAAATCAATGATATTGTAAAAGTTCCATTTGGTAAAAATACTTATTATGGGGTTATCTGGGACATTGGAGAAAGTGATAAAGTAGAGAAAAAATATAAACTCAAAAATATAATATCTTCAGCACATGAAGATGGGTTTGAATGCGATAAAATATCGGATGAGCTAAAAAAATTTATTGATAAGCAGTCTGGCTATTATTTATCTGAACTTGGTAAAGTTCTGTCACTCACATATAGTCAGAAGTTTTTTAAAAGGACCAAAGATCGCAAGAAGAAAGAAGTAATACAGACTTCAAAAACCGTCAGGATAGCAACGCTGAATGATGAGCAGGGAGCAGCTTTCAATAAGATATCAGCTGCAATTGATAGAAATGAATTTTCTGTATTGCTTCTAGACGGGATAACGGGAAGTGGTAAAACAGAAGTGTATTTTGAGGCGGCACGCAAAATTATTGCGAGTGGCAAACAAGTTCTGATAATGTTACCAGAGATACTTCTTACTTCCCAGATGATACGCCGCTTCGAAGCAAGCTTTCATGAAAAGCCGGTTATCTGGCATTCGGGGATAACTGAGCTTAAGAAGAAAAAATATTTTCACGATATCGCAGTTGGTAAAGCTAAGGTGGTTATTGGCGCTCGCTCCGCATTGCATCTGCCTTATAAAGCTCTTGGGCTTGTAGTTTGCGATGAGGAGCATGACCAAAGTTATAAGCAGGAAGAGCAGATAATATATAATGCTCGTGATATGGCGATATTGCGCTCATCAATTGAAAAATCTATCTGCGTGCTTATTAGTGCCACGCCATCAGCTGAAACTTATAATAATGCCATAACCGGAAAGTATGAGCATATAAAACTTTCATCCAGATATTCCAAGATCGAACTGCCTAAAGTTGAAGTAGTTGATATGCGAGTCGAGAAATTAGATTCGAAGCATTTTATCTCTTCAAGGCTGAAAGAAGAAATTGAAAACAATTTAAAGAATAAACTACAAACGCTTCTGTTTCTAAACCGCAGGGGTTATGCTCCGCTCCTTCTTTGTGGTAAATGTGGCTACAGGTTTGAATCTCCCGATACTTCTGCGTGGATGGTCATCCACCGCAAACCTTCTGGGGAGTATTACCTTGAGTGCCACCATAGCGGTTACCGGATGGATCTTCCCAAAAGCTGCCCGGCATGTAATGAGGAAAATACTTTCCGTTCATGTGGCCCGGGAGTTCAAAGGCTTACTGATGAGATAAAGGAGTTATATCCCAATGCTCATGTAGCAGAACTTTCATCTGATAGCATTTCCAGCACTGTTAAAGCTGAAGAGTTTATCAGGAAAGTTGAGAATAATGAGATAGATATAATTATTGGCACTCAGATAATTGCCAAAGGGCACCATTTTCCAGGCCTAAAAACTGTTGGTATCATAGATGCTGATCTCGGGCTTGATTTTACTGATCTGCGTGCGCCGGAAAAAGTATTCCAGATATTACATCAGGTTTCAGGACGTGCCGGAAGGGAAAATATCAGAGGCAATGTTCTGATGCAAACCTATATGCCGGATAATAAGGTTATTCAGGCGCTTGCTAAAAATGATCGTGATGCCTTCCTCAATTTTGAGCTAGCAGAAAGAAAAGATGCAAAACTTCCGCCATTCTCAAGGCTTGCATCAATAATAATTTCTTCTGAGCTTGATTCAGTTGCGGAGAAACATGCAAAATTTATCTGTTCTGAATTGCCGCAGATAAAAGAGGTTTCAATATATGGGCCAGCAAAAGCCGTATTCCACAGGCTTAGAGGTAGTTACAGATATAGGATATTACTCAAGACAGATAAGAGTTATAATATTCAAAAATATATTGCCAGTTCCCTGAACAATTCAACCATACCTAATAATGTTAAGGTGAAGATCGATATAGACCCTTATAATTTCAGTTAGATAATTATTCAATAACAGGTTCCATATAATATATCGTTCTGCAATCTACTTCTGCGTTAATTAAATTATAAGTATCATCTGCATCGCCAGCAGCACGGGCGGACACACAGTCACCGGCAGTAGCACCAACAGCATCAACTGAAATTATCTGTCCCCTGGATGGATTACTATTATCGATCTTGGTATCAATTGCTGAAGTGTCTTGCGGCGTAAAAATTGCCTTATCGTATAATTTTCCGGTATTAAATCTTCCTATTTGAACAGAAGGTTGCGTTACGGCTATGCCAGTGTTACCTGAAAGAAATCTATATCCGGAACCGCTGAATGGTGATGAAGGCATATCTTCATCAAGTAAAGCTGAACTGGAGGGGCCAGTCACTGTTCCTGAGAATGAACCATCTATATATCCTGATAAGGCCAAATGCTGCCATGCCAAAAGATCTTCTGTAGTTACATCAATGATTCCATTTCCATCACCATTATTTGTATCACCGACACCAAAATAATCTTCCGCGTTACTAAGGTCTCCAGGTAGCCCATAATATTGCCCCTTAAACTGATCATAAGCAGATTTATAATCACTAAAATCAGAAATAACCGTCATGCGCTTTGCATTTTCAATAACTTCCTGCCCTGCAAGGATCGCGCCAACCAATAATCCTATAATAACCAGAACGATCGCTAATTCTATTATAGTAAATCCGGCCTTGTATATTTTTTTCATACTATTTTTTCTTTTTTGTTATTTCGCATTCATTCGAAAATATCTGTTCAACCAAGTCAGGTTCATAAACTGGAGTAAGTTTATTTTTTATATCTTCATTTATCTTGCGGTTTGGCTCAAATTTTGAATTCTTGATTTGCAGCGCAAGGAATTTTCTTGATTCTTCACTGTAGGCGCAGTTCATAATATTACCGTTTGGCTGATATTGCTTATGGATACATTTTTTGTTTTTATTAAACCCGAGTATTTCCTGTGTGATAGCTTCACCTGTATTTGAAATGGTTTTGCATTTCATTGGTAGGCAATCCGGTAGATACTGATCAATATTCTTGCAATCTATAATTGTTTCTTTCGCGAAACAGGGAAACGCAATTAAATAGATAATAAATGCTAAACCAATAATTCTCATGCAATAGAATGTAAGTTGTTATAATATTGTATTATACAATATATTTATATGTTCACACGACCTAATAGTAAAATCACTTTGCAAGCTAATCAAGGAGATGGTTACAGATATATGCTTATATCTCTGTTTTTACTGCTTCTGTGTTTTTTTGTCATGCTTAATTCACTGGCAGAAAAGAATTCTAAGAAAGGAAAGGCCGTTACGCAGAATTTGAGATATGAATTCATGGGTAAAGACTGGAAGGATAAATTAAAGACCTTTAACGATAGCGGAAGTATTGTTGGTGCCTACAAGGTTTTTGGTATCAAGGAGAAGCTGGAAAAATTCATGATGTTTAATAAGCTTGATGATGCCAGCGTTAATCAGTTCGATAAATATCTTTCATTTTCACTTCGTAATAACATTATATTTTTTGAGGGTGATGAAAGCCTTAAATATACGGGAACTACTTTATTAAGGGAGATATCAAAGCTTCTGAATAATTATGATAAGTATGGTAACCTTTCAGTAATGGTAGTTGTTAGCTCTGAGCCAGGTAATTATGATCTGGCTTTAAAAAGAATCAGGAAAATAAAATCTATAATCTCTTATAATCTTAGGGACGAAAGCTCACTTAAGTTTTCCATTTCCTCTTATAAGAACCAGAAAGACAGCAAAGTTAAATTTATATTGAGCTTCAATGATTAAAAGCAAATATAACATGAATATTGTTATCGAAGCTAAGCCTAAGATATGGCTTATAAGCTTTGCAGACCTGCTGTCCCTGATAGTGAGTTTTTTTATAATGTCTTTCGCAGCTACGAAAATGCCTGATAAAGACTGGGATAAATATGCAGATAAAATAGTAAATTATGTAAATGGTAAAGGGGATAAAGTTCTTTTCAGCAGCCTTGAATTTGACAGGCCGAACCTGTTCAAAAAAAGTAAGAACGACTCCCGCACCAATAATATCAATTATACTTATACACTTTTGCAGAACAACCTTAGGGAAGTTATTCCTAATCCAAGCCAATATAAGTTAACTGAAAACAAATCTTCCGTGATCCTGGAATTGGTAGGCAGCGAATTACTGGCAAAAGATGATAAGAATAATTTTAAACTGAACCTATCAAAGCATGGTGAAGAAATTATTTTTTCGATGTCAAAAATAATAAATCCTCTCTCAAACCAGATAGAGATTGGCTTTACTAATTCTGATGAAAAATTGTCACTAAAAGTAAGTGATTTTATTTCTGGAAAACTAAATAAATCAGGATATGAATATGATATATTAAAATTAATTCCTGAGAATTTTGATCCTGACGAAATTGCAGAAAATACAATAGTGTTGATAATTAGACCGTATGAAATTGATATATAGATCCATTTTTATCCTGATCTTACTTCTAACCTCACAATATTCATTTTCTGAGGATGAAACAACTACCGCCACAGATACAATAACCAAGAAAAAGAAGAAAAGCACTAAGAGTTCTGAATCTGTTACCGCAGCTTCTCCAAATAGCCAGAAAGTTACTATCAGCATTGAAATGTATGATGGTTTTGCCCGTACAATATTTTCCGGAATAGAATATACTGACCTTAACCCTATACTTGAAGGTGATAATTTAGTTATCGATCTCAAAAAACCTGCTGATATAAATATCGCAGGTTATAATTCCAATAATAAATACATTAAATCGTATGGGCTTGCCAATGATGACAGGTCTATCGTTTTCAGGATGAGAAATCCATCCTCTAAACTTAGACGTTTTATTGCGGATAATGGTGTAGGGTTTGATATATTTTCAAACGCAGTTCAGCAGCAGAATCCCAATCTTGCAGAAGTAACAAATAAGAGAAATGTAATAATAATGTCGGCCTTGCCTGGTGAAGTAAAGCCTCTGACGCTAAATAAAGAATTGGTCGCTGAAGAAGTAACAGAGGATAAAGTTACAGCGCCAGAAATTTTTGAAGCTCCTTTAATGATTACTTATCCGCTGGAATATATTGGTCCACCTGCAATTACTCAGCAACTCAGGACGGGTGATGACTTTGTTGGGCCTCTTGCCTCAGATTTTGGTAAATACGACATATATGAAATTGTTAAAGATTATGATGACAAGGTTTTAGAGCCTGCATTTACAGCAGATAAAAAAATGTTCATGGCTAGCTTCCGCTTTCCAAATCCTGAAGCGATCGGCGCTGGGTTTTTTAAAGTTGGAGATGAAGCCTATCTTATTTTTGATGAGAAAAAACCTTTATACCTTGATGGGTTTGTATCAAATAATTTTGTAAGTTCTGTTAAGAATTTAAAGGATAAGAAATTTACCGTTCTTAAGTTTGATTTGAAAGGTAAGAATATTGATGATTATAAGCTAATAGCTTACAGGGATAAAACTGCATGGAACATCGAAGTTCATGGTAAAAGCAGTGATCTTCAGGGAACTTTTATCAGCCAGTTAAAATATAATGCTGAGAACCAGTTAGGTGAGAATAAGCTTACTTTTAAAATGAAAGATATTTCCCGTCCGTTTAGTTTAATGGATCCTAGGACACATGAGATGGTAAAAATGTTTACTACCACCGAGAACGGAGTTGGTAATGCAGATTACAGGGAATTTGTTGATCTTTCACTGGATGAATCAGCACAAGGTTTGCTTATAAGGGAACATTCTGACTATCTTACATATGATCGTGACAAGAAAGATAAGGAAAAACTAATTGTTAGTAAATTACCTAACCTTTTTTTATCTGATGAAATACTTGCGGCTGGGGATTCTTTAGCTTCAGAAAAGAAGCAGGCAGGCAGGGGATATGGAATATTCTCTGAGCAATCTATATTCCCCTTTCCTTTGGCATTGGCAGAACTTAATAAAAGTTCAAAGAAAAAGGATAAGAATAAAGATGATAAAGCTACCGATAAGGATGAAAAAGAAGATACAGATAAAGATGCAGTTAAAGATGAGGCTGATGAAAATAAAATTGCTGAAGGTGATGCTAAAGAAGGTAAAGAAAAAGAAGAGAAAATTGAAAATGCTATTAAAGAAGATGGGATAGTTGATTACACACTTGAGATAAACAACAAGATAATTGCGGCACCTGATTCAGAAAAATCTGCACTTAAAAAAACATTAGCAGATTATTATTTCAGGAATGGTTTTTATGCTGAAAGCTTAGGGATGCTTGATGATATAATTAAAACTGATCCTACCTTTCCTGATATATTCAATGTAAAAGCAATGTTTGGTGCGACCCAGTTTTTTACGGGGAAATTTGATGATGCAAAAACTACTTTCGGTGAACTGGTTGCTGAAGGCCAGAACAATCCTTCTTCTAATGAATTGAAATTATGGAAATGGGTAAGCTCATTCAGTGATAATAGAGAGAGGAGAGTTAATGAAAAACTTGATGACATAGATTTTGTCGCAGGGTTTGATAAGTTCATGCAGCAATATCCTGAAAGCCTTAGATTCCAGATGGGTCTTAATTATATTAATTACCTGATGGCCAATGATAAAATGGACGATGCAAAAAATATACTTGAAGTAGTTTCATATGCTGGCGTTCCTAAAGAGTTTGAGAATGATATAAAATTAATTAATGCAAAATTTCTTTATCTGGCAGGTAACTATGATGATGCCGCAAAATTATATCAGGAGCTTGTTAACAATGTGGATGACAGGAAAAACAGGGCTTTTGCCATTTTTGAGCTTAACAAGCAGAAGTTGAAGCTTGAGCAGATTGATCATAAGGAAGCTATAAAAAACTTTTTGATGGCGGCAACTATCTGGCGTGATGATTATTTTGAAATGGATGTGCTTGAAACTGTTGGCAATATCCAGCTTTCAAAGAATAATTATATGGATTCCCTTGAAGCATGGAAAGGGTTGGTGCAAAATTTTCCGCAAACGGCTGAGTCTGTATTCATACTTGGTAAAATGAAAGATGTGTTCATTGATCTTTTTGATGGCGGAAAAGTTTATGATCTCCCTCCCTTGGAAGTTCTTCGTATATATTTCAGGTTCAGGGAATTAATGCCGGTTGGTGAAACTGGTGACAGGATAACCAGAAAAGTTGCAAAATACTTCCTTGATACTGATATGATAGATGATGGACTGGAAATTATCAGGCACCAGATCGTTTATCGTTCCAAAGGAAATCAAAAAGCAGAACTGGTATTGTGGCTAAGTAATATTTACCTTGAAGATGACAGGCTAGATGATGCTATACGTTCGCTTGACCTTCTTAAGGCTGATATACTGCCTCCTGAAACATTGCAGAGGATCAAAAACCAACGCGCGCTTTATATTGCTAAAAAAGGTAAGGTTCAGGAAGCGCTTGATATGGTAAAAAATGATTCTTCCTATTCTGCTGAATCTGTTCGTATAGAAATATTCAAGCAGCGCGGTAATTGGTTCGGCATCATAAATAAAATTGAAGCCCGCCTGCAATCTTTTAAAGATACTTTCCCTGACCCGCTATCAAAAGACCAGATGAATGATCTCTTCACGCTAGCTATTGCATATGCTTCACAAGGTGATAACGAGCAGCTAACAAAATTAAATAATGACTTTGTAAAAAGAATAGAAAATGAAAAAGATCTGAGCCTTTTCACTTATCTAACCAGTGGAAACAGAAGAATGGACTATGCAGATTTTGATGCTAGTTCTGAAGTAAATAAAATTCAGTCTTTTATGAATGATTATAGTTACCTCCCGGGTAATGAATGGGTTTCTGCATATAAAATACTTGAGCCTAAAGTTGATAAAATGGTTGGCAGACCTTTTGAAGAACTTACCGATGAAGACAAGAATGATGTTGTAAGACTTGCCTTATCTTATGCAGAGCTGATGAAATCTGATGATGAGCGTACTGTTAATGATAGTAAGAAAAAAATATCGATCCTTTCGCGTAATTTTAAGGATATAAAAGTTGATAGAACGACAATAGATACTTTTTCTATATTAGATGATTTTATTGTACCGAAAGATCCTGATGCTGTTTTTGAGGGTAAGATAAAGCTTGCGGATATTCCTGACTTCATTGATTATTACAGGAACGCAAAGAAATTTTCCGAGCTGAATATCTCCATCAGGGACAAATTCACTAAATAGCTAAATGGCGCACCCGACAGGATTCGAACCCATGACCTTCTGATCCGTAGTCAGACGCTCTATCCAGCTGAGCTACGGGTGCACTTTTAGCCAGCGGAAAATAGTATATAACAATGATATTGCAACGAAATTCTATATGTTTAATTTTTTTAAGACAAAAATGACAGTCTGGATAGTATCTGATGGTACAGATAGCATGGTGCAATCAAGGCAGTTAGCCAAAAACATCACCTCAGATAATAACATATTAGAATTCAATAGATTAGGCGCAAATTCCTATTCCGGTAATTATCCTGACCTTGCTATTGGGGTTGGTTATAATGTTACAGATACATTACTTGGGATCAAAGCGCGTTCCAATGGCAAAACGAAGATCGCAATTATACTTGACCCATTAAAGAACCATGATGATTTTGATTTTATAATTTTACCTTCATATGAACCTTACAATGTCAAAAGCGATAATGTAATTTATACTACCGGGCTTATAAATTTTGTTAATGATGATTTTATAAAAGCAGTTAAGGAATCAAAGCAAACCAAGACTTTCTTAAAAGAGTTAAAAAAATCGGGTTTGAAACCACCATATACTGCCTTGTTCATTGGCGGTAACCATACAGGCGGTAACATATCAGTTAATGACGCAGAGATAATAGCTAATGAAGTTAATAGACTGGTGAATGAAAAGGGTGGAACGCTCCTTATTTCAAACAGCAAACGAACTGAAATACCAACCACCGATAAACTTAAAGAACTGCTGCATCACCCAAATTATTTTTATGACTATCAAATGCGTTCCGTTGATAATCTTTACAATGTTTTTGTGGCGATCTCTGATGAGATAATTGTGACAGGCGATTCGGTTCGCATGATGAGTGAAGCTGTAAGCTCCGGCAAAAAAGTGAGGATATATAAGCCTGTAGAACTAGGCTTCCAGTATGATTCACTTATTAAAGAGTTTTATAAAGGAGGATTTGCTGTTAGTATTAAAGGAGAAAATATTTCGAATTTACATACTCTTAACGAAGCAAAAAGAGTCGCTGATATTATTTTAGAAAAACTAGAAAGCCAGAAATAGAGTAAATAGGGAAACCAGAGAAATAAGGCCTACCAGAACTGAGGCACTAGCGGTATCTTTCGCTTTTGCGATTAGATCATGGTGTTCCATTGAAACCCTGTCAGAGATAGCTTCAACTGCGCTGTTTAAAAGCTCTGCCATGATTATCACGAACATATTGAGTAATAATATTGCGCGTTCAACATTTGTGAAATCGAAATATATAAGGAGAGAAATCAGCAGAACTAATAAAATAAATTCCTGCCTAATCGCAGATTCTTCCTGAAAAGCTACTTTTAAGCCTTTTAGGGAATTCACAAATGCGTTTTTAAGTTCAAACATTATTGCTATTGTTTGATTGCATGCATTCCTTTTCTATCATTGGGATTATCTCTTCAAAATTATCTATTACCTGGAAATCGCAGGAATATTCTTCAAATTTATTAATGATATCAAGTGCCGGGTTCCAGAATCTTTTTGCCAGCTGTTCATCAAGCTTGTTGTAAAGAACGATCTTTTTTCCTTTCATCATATCATTTTTCTGGTGCTTCAGGATAAGTAACGCGAATAGTTCCTGAATAGTTCCCATACCGCCGGGCATTATCACGAATGCGTTTGATTTTTCGATCATCACCTGCATACGCGTATATATATCTGCCCTTGGCCAGAATTCATTTAGTCCATCAGGCAACCCTTCCATCTGGATTATATGGGGAACATTCGAGCCGCCGCTCCAACCTTTTCCGGCATAAGCGCCCTGCACTACTTCACCCATGATACCGGTTTTACCGGCGCCGCTAATACAGCCCCAGCCTTTTTCGGCCATATTTTTGCCTAAGTTGAAACCTTCGGTAAGGTAATCTTCCCTTCTAAGTGAAGCAGAGCAGAAGACGCATACGTTAAATTCAGGTTGCTTGAGCTGCGCTTCATTTTCTTTATAAACGGAACCAACATCAATTATATCAGGCTCAACGTGAGGTTTTTTCGTGCGCTCATGATATTCTGATTTTAATTTTTCAATAAGCTCGGCAGGAGTTTTAACAACGCTCAGGAAATCCGTATATTTTTGTTTTACCGTTCCCATCAGGAACATATGGTCAAACAGCTTGAAGAAATTATCCCATGAATTATCAGAGTTTAGCACTACTATAGATTTCTTTTTTAGGTCTTTATCGTTTGTCTGCAGGCCAACTATTATTGAAGTTATATTAAAATAATCTTCAAGAGTTGGCAGCGGAGTAAAAATAAAGGCGTCACTTTCAATGATCTTTTCCTGAATGTTCTCAAGCTTGATAGATTGGTCACCGTTGGAATTATATATATCCCAGCCATTGGCAAAGAGATGATAAAGCAGTTCTCCTCGCTCCTTTCTTTTTGGGTCTTCGGCCCCTGCAACTTTACCTGAAAGCCTTACTATTGGCATAATTATCTAATTAATATATTTTAAAACCCGCGGAAAATAGCAAAAATATCAGAGTTATCAAGCCGTTTTCTGTTTCCTCAGATAAACAACAAAGGCTGAAAAACCAAAGATTATCATGGAAAATGGTAGTATCCACAGCAGGAAGGTACTCATGTTGAGGGGTGGTTCAAAAAATATGACATCACCATAATTTTCCCTGACGGAGTCAAGTATCATCTTGTCGGACATACCCTGATTTATCTGGCTACGGATTGATTCCCTGATAGATTTTGCAAATTCCGCGTGTGAATCTGAAATAGATTGCCCGTCACATGAGAGGCATTTTAACTGCCTGAAGAGTGTTACCGCGCGTTCTTCTTCACTGGTAGTTAGTATGCCGCCTTCTTCCAATGCTTGGATAACGCCGCCATATATGGGGAATACAATACAGAATAATATAAATACGCTAGCTATTGCCGCCTTCTTTAGTTTCTTCTTCATCAATTTTTATATCTGTTCCGGTTAGTTCGAATAAATCATTAAAGAATTTATTCTGTAAATTTCCGATAAAATGGGCAATCACCTTACCCTCTTTATCTATTATAAATGTCTCCGGAATTCCCCTGATCCCAAGCGAAACACCAAAAATACCCTTGTCGTCATAACCCACTTTATCATAAGGGTTACCTTTCTCAGAAAGCCAGGAGAGCGTATCATTCTTTTTATCACGCCAGGCAATTCCAACAACTTGAAGGTCTTTAGCATCAGCCAATTTAAGTAAGATCGGGTTTTCTACAGCGCAGGTTGTGCACCATGATGAAAAGAAATTCAGCACAGTGAACTTACCCAGAAAATCGATCTTTTTTATATCAGCCTCTTCATTCAGCAGGTCTTTGAGATCAAGTTCAGGCAAAACTTTTCCAACCTGCTTGTTGGAATCGTAAACGCCCAGCTCTTTATTATAGCCACCATAGACCTTGACCAGCAAAACCACTGATAAAGTGAGGATAGCTAAAAAGGGAAATATTTGAATCAATTTGCGCATAATATTAACGTTTCATTCACTTCTTTTTAGGCAGCATTGCAATAAAGCCACCAATTGCGATCAGCAGCGCGCTTAGCCAGACAAAAGCAATGAACGGTTTTATGTAAAAACGTAATGGGAAGCTATAATCATTGTTTTCCTTCTCAGTACTTTCGCCCATGACAACGTACATATCTTTCGAAAGGGAATATTTAATATCGGTCTCAAATGTTTTTGTCATATCGGGGAAATATATTCTGTTCTCAGGTTTTAAGGTAATTTTCTTATTACCCTGAGTAAGGATAATATCGGCTTCCTGAGCGAAATAATTTCTCTCCTGTTTTATTTGTGACTTACTTAAGGAAAGCTCATAGTCTTCAAAACTAACTTTTTTATTTTCTTTAAGTACGAAACTCTTGCCTGATTCAAGTGATGTGACCAGTGAGATCGCGATGCATAGTCCACCAAAACCAATATGTGCGACAGACATGGCAAAAAATCCTTTGCTTATTTTTTCGCGTTTTGCAGCTCTTTTTATTAGTATTTCCGCTAGAGATAATATTAACCAACAACCCATGAATAAGGCAGCAATAGCCCTGATGTTAAATTTATTTTCATTAAAATAATAGACAAATCCAGTAATAAGTACTGAAACTATAAAGCTAAAGGCAGAACGTTTAATAACATTAACAATTTTCTCATTCTGCCATTTTATAAACGGAGTGAATATCATGATAAAAACAAGTACTATGGAGATAGGCACAAATACTTTGTTAAAATATGGTTCACCAACGGAGATATCGGCAATATTAAAAACGCTTAGCGTTATTGGGTATATCACACCGAGTTTTATTGTGAATGCCAGTGCGAGCATAAATATTACATTCCCAATGACCAGCGCTTGCCTTGAAAGTATGCCGAAATTCTCTAAGATATTTGGCTTCAGTTCAAGGAAATTCTTTCCAAAAAGAATCAGTGCGTAGGCCGATATGGCAAACACTATTGCAAGCATAACTATGCCTCTGGTCGGGTCTGCCGCAAATGAATGTACTGAAGATAATATTCCTGAGCGTACCATGAAAAATCCTGCGAGAGCTGCTAAGAAAGACATTAATCCTAATAGTAAGGATGTTCTGTTAAGGCCGCCAAATTTTCTGGTGTAAAGCAGTGAATGTATCAAGCCGCATGATATGAGCCAAGGCATAAGTGAAATATTTTCAACTGGATCCCAAAACCAGAAACCGCCCCAGCCAAGTTCCCTGTAAGCCCACCAACTGCCTAGTGCAACACCAATGGTTATAAAGCTCCAACTCCAAAGAACCCAGTTCTTTATTTCCTCACCCCATATTTTTGCATCTGTTTTCTTCCTGATGGCAACGCATATGTATGAGAACACTATGGAAAGACCGGCATATCCCAAATATAAAATCGGCGGGTGGATGGCAAGACCAATATCCTGTAATAAAGGGTTGAGTCCTCGACCCTGCTCCGGTATTCCCATACCTTCGAAAATGGGAGTTGCCTCGAAAGGGTTAGAGGTAAAATAAATATATCCGGTTATCAAAGTTATTATTGCGGCCTGAATCTGCAATACATCATCTTTGACTTGTGTTTTAGAAATAAGCGCAAAGCCTGATGAATAGGCCGCAAGCAAAGTAACAAATAATAGCATTGAGCCTTCATGATTTCCCCAAACCCCGGTGAGTTTGTAAAGCATTGGCTTCATGGTATTGGAATTCTGAAAAACATTTAATATTGAGAAATCTGATACTGCGTATTTATAACTTAAATATGCAAGAGAGCTGATACATAAAAAAGAGACGATCAGTGAAAGTGATTTTTGTGATAAGAATTTTGAATTATCGTTTACCCTGAATATTGCCTGGAACAATGATACTGCAAGTATAGTGCCCAGAATAATTTGCCCGAGATTTATCATTTTAAGTTGCTAGTGGTCGGTTTTCAGTGGTCAGTTTGTAATATATTTCCTGGACACTGACAACTGGTAACTTAAATGAGCTACAGTTCACTACTTAATATCAGCTGTTATTAAAATACTGTGTCATACCTGCGAAGGCAGGTATCCAACCAGAACAATACCAAAATCTACAACTACGCTGGATTCCTGCCTTCGCAGGAATGACACGGTAGATTTTGGTATTATTTAATGACTAAAATCTCAATTATACTATCCACTTCTTTAATTTTTCGTCAATGTCTTCCATCTTAACTGGTTTGGAAAGGTAATCATCCATTCCTGCATCAAGGCAACGTGCCTGGTCTTCTTTCATGGCGTTGGCCGTCAGGGCGATTATAGGTGTATGTTCTTGCCGATTGGCAAGCTCTACTTCACGTATAACTTTGGTTGCTTCAAACCCGTCCATATTAGGCATCTGGCAATCCATAAAAATAACATCGAACTTACGCCTTTTTACCATGCCGACAGCCTCGCCGCCATCATTTGCCAAGGTTATTTTAACGCCAAATCTCTCAAGCATCTTCGAAACTACTATCCTGTTCACCTGATTATCTTCAACCACGAGAACTTCCTTGCCATCATAGGTGTTTTGTTTCTGATCCTGCATGGTTTCCGCCTTTATATTATCTATTACCTCAGAAAAACTATCACGGGAAATGAACGGTATTATTTCCGATCCCTTCTTCTTTTCAATGATAAAACAAAGAGTTTTTTTAAGCTGGTCAAAATAGAGGGGTTTATAGAAATATGCTTTATAACCGGCCTTTTTTATCTCATTTATATCTTTGTTGCGTTGGATTGGTGCAACATATATCGGGGTTATATTACTATCGATTTTCTTTATCTCTTCGGGGAATTCAAAAACCTCATAATCGGCCATGCCATTTACTGAAACTATGACCACATCAAAAGAAATATTCTTTTCTTTGTAAGAATTGATTATCTGTTTTGCTTTTGTAAGATTATTGAATGAAGCAAAGGTTGCGCCTAAACTTTCGATCTGCTCAAGGAGAATATTTTGCGCTGTTACGTTATCATCAATGATAAGAATATTAGAGTCTTTTAATATTTTTTTGGAGCCAAGATGCAGTTCGTCCTGCTCGTGTTGCATATCTTTTTTGAGCTTTATGGTAAAATAGAAATTTGAACCGGCTCCCGGAGTACTATAAACTCCTAAGTCACCACCCATCATTTCAGTAAGTTCCTTACATATTGCAAGGCCTAACCCAGTGCCGCCAAACTTTCTGGTGGTGGAACTATCTGCCTGATCAAACTTATTAAATATAACGTCCTGCTTTTCCTTAGGGATTCCTATTCCGGTATCTTTTACAGAACATCTGATAATAATTTCATCCTCATTTAACTGAACCTGATCAAGGTCATCAGCATTCCTTACGTCAATTGAGATATGGCCTACTTGAGTGAATTTGATCGAATTAAAAAGAAGGTTTATGAATATCTGCCTTATGCGTCCCGGATCACCAATGACATAGCGCGGTGTTTTGGGGGAGAACCTCAAAAGAAGCTCCAAACCTTTCTCCATGGTTTTAGGTGAGATAAGCTCGGCTACCTCTTCCACTATTTTCTGAAGGTCAAAACTTACTTCTTCAATTGCTACTTTACCTGCTTCAATTTTAGAGAAATCTAATATGTCATTTACTATTTCCAGCAGGTTCTCAGAAGATATAACAATTGTTTTAAGGTAACTTTTTTGCTCTTCGGAAAGGTTTGTTTTCTGTAATAAGTTCGCCATTCCTATAATGCCGTTCATAGGGGTTCTGATCTCATGGCTCATATTTGCGAGGAAATCAGATTTCATTTTCGTAGCGCCTTCTGCCATATCTTTAGCAACCTGCAATTCACGGCTTTGTTTCTCTAGGCTTTCAGCATATTCTTTTATTTTTTCCTCAGCTTTTTTAATGTCAGATATATCATAGTGTGAGCCGATAGCCCTCACAGCCCTGCCCTCAGAAAAAATGAATTTTGCGCGGCATATTATATATTTATATTCGCCGCTTTTATGCCTGAAGCGTGATATCTTTTCATAATCACGTCCGGTTTCCATGCATTGCTTCATCAATATCTCAGCGCCGGAAAGTTCGTCAGGATGTATCAACTTCCTGAATGTTGCATATTCATCAGGTAATTCATGCTCAAGATGGCCAAGCATTTCTTTAAAGAACTTGGAATACCAGATATTATTTGTCTTCAGGTTCCAATCCCATATGGCGGCTCCTGAAGCTTCCAGACCATAATTTATAAGTTCGTTGGCATTACGAGCTTCATTTTCCGCTTCGATTATTTCGGTGATAACTTCACTGAATATGATTATCCCTGCAACTTCTTTATTATCAATTGAATACCATGGCCTTATTACCCATCTGATCCATCTTTTTTTGCTATTTTCAGATTGGATCTCTTCACGGTTACTTTTTTCTACCGATCCGGTTAATGCTCTTTCAAAAGCTGCTCTCCAGGATTTTGGGAATTCCAGCCCTGCTGCGAAAATACTTTTCTCGAAGAGATTTTCTCTGCTCAGTGAATAATCGGACAACCATTTATCGCTCACTTTTATATAGCGGAGCTGCTTATCTAGCATGGCAACAGCGGCGGGCGTATATTTTATAAGTAATTCCAGTTGCTGTTTATTTTCTTCGAGTTTTTCACTGACATTTCTTTTTTGTGTTACATCTTGCGTTACACCACGCAACCCGAGGAAGTTCCCATTCTTATCAAAAAGTGACTTGGTGCTTGATTCCACCCATATTATTTCGCCATTTCTTCTTCTGAGCCGGGAAATATAACGGTTTACTGGCTCTGCCCCAATTTTATGTCTTTCAAAATCCTGGACAACTTTTTCATTTTCTTCTTCTACGAGAAGAATCGAGAAATTTTTTCCCATTAATTCCTCAGAAGTATATCCAAGAACGGATTCAACCCTGTCACTGAC
>JANPLD010000038.1:0-3249 GCA_031426355.1 Alphaproteobacteria bacterium
GAGTCAGGAAGGCGATTACATCATGTTTGGTAACCCTTTCGATCTCATCGATTTTTTCTATATCATCTTTAGTGAAGACAGTTGGTGCATTTTTTGAAATATTTTCAGCAGATGCTTTAGGTATCATGCCAATTTTTGCCATTGCATCACAGGCATAAACTTCAATATCGCGCCAGATCTTGAGTCTGTTTTCAGGCTCCCAGATGGAAGACATTTCTTTTCTTGAATAACGGGGGATCATTTAGAATTCTCTAGGTTACTTTGTGGCTAGATATATAGCCATAAAAAGCAGGATTGTTAAGAAAAAATAAGAGAAAAAGATTTTATCTACTTAAGGCTTATATTTGGATAAACCTAAACTTAAGTCTTTGAGAAGAGGTATAAAGTTTAATAGCTACTGTTTACACAAGGTTGTTTTGTAAGTATGGGTTATAACAGTTTTCCCAGGAGATTTTATTTCCTTTAAATCTTCTTCCACAGGATTTTCAGGATATTTCCGATTAAAATCTTCTATTTGCTTTCTTAAGGATTGTTTTTCTGCATTAGTTGCTTTTACTGTATCGCCCTTATTTAATATATTCAGCTCTTCAACCAAAGCGGCAACCTTATTCCATTCTTCTCTTAATTTAGCGCAAGTATCATCTGACGGGGTTTGAGTTGGAATCTCTGGCTTGGTAGGTTCAATTGGTTTTTCTGTATTTTCAACTGTTGCAATTTGAGCCTCTTTTTTCTTCGGCTTTGGAGGGATTTTTACATCCTCAAATTTCGAAATCCTTATTATTTTTGGATCATCAGAATATGCAACAAGTCCAAATGAAAGTCTAACATGATTAACAGTGTCTTGTTCATAGTAGTAATAATTGGTACATAGTTCATCAGGTGTTATATCAAATTTAAAATTGAGGCCTTTTAAATTTCTTTCACAACTCTCTTTATCGTTTTCTTTTCTACTTTCAATGGAAGCACCAGTATAGCTATTCTCAAATAGTATAACATTAATAGATGTGCCACTTTTACTTAGTATTTCAGTAACTTTTTCTTTATCTGATATCCTTCCATAAGATTTGTTTTCATGTTTTGGTACAAGAAAGATTTTATTCGAATTTAACCCGGTAATATTAAAACCAGAAGTCATATCTAAATTATTTCTAGATAATTGATTTATAAATTCTTCTTTTGATTTATCAGAAACATACATAAAGCTGTTAGCTTTAGAAATAACTGCATTATATTCGTTTCCTGTTAGGATATCGTAGGTCTTACTTAAGTTTTTATATAATTTCAGATCATCTTTTGCTTGTTTTAATGCCTGCTGAGTTTCAGGGCTAAAATCACCGTTGGCATCCAAAGTTTTACCTTTTGAATTTCTGTAGCCAAGTTTATTGAGATATTTTTGGAGGTTCATTATATCTACTTCTGATGCCTGTCCAAAATTTGAATTTAAGTATTTTTCCATTCAGTTCCTGTTGTTGTGCTAATTATGCCACAGTAAGGAGATTTTTCAATCTAATTTCAAGATTTGAGATTATATTTATCTTGTAGCTAGATATATAGCCATAAAAAGCAGAATTGTTAAGAAAAAATAAGTTTGGTACTTGAATTTCTTCTTCTCAAACTCAGGATTGAACTTCATATCATAGATGACCAGGGTGTTGGCCATAATATCATGTAAGCCGCGCCTGCGCTTGTTGAACATTACTAGCATGAAGCCGAACATTAGGGTTAGCATACATACGAGATAGCCGATGAACCTTATGAAAGATTGCATCATTGAAGGGTTCTGCAAAGTATCTGCATCAACTACTTTCAGTTTTAGGATGGCTTTGCCCGGTGTGGTCCCTTTCTTTTTCCAGAAGATAACAAAGATTACGCCGACGATTATAAGCTGTAGAAAAGCGACGGCCAGAATATTAGGCAAAAGATCATTGAGGAAATATGGTGCAAGTATGGAATTTAATTGTTCCGGAGGGAGAGTGCCCTGATTATGTTGATGCATAGCTTCCATAACTTCAGGCGGAACGGTTTTATTTGCAGCGGGGAAAATATATCCCATCGGGATGAAAAAGATCGTAAGTAGTATCGTATCGATTATCTGCGCTAGGAGCCTGATGTTAAAACCTGCATAGTGGATTTCTTCCGTAACGTTCTGAGTTTGGTTTTCTGTCATCGGGTTTTTGTTATTTTAGGTATTTTAATATGCCTGCTTTATCTAGCATTTTAGAGGCTGTTTTAAAGCTATTATTTTTTACATTTTCAAGTTTTAGAATAGGAATTCTGGTAAAATTCTCCAGAGATTTTATTGTATTATTTATATCTATATAATTTTCCGAATCTTTATTCAGTTTTTGCGTTGCTATTATCAGGTCAGGTTTAATTTTTTCCAGTTCCAGAGCTTTTAAGGTGGAGATAGTGTAACTTAGGGAGCCTAAAAAACTTCCGGTAACTAATATGGTCTTATCAGCAGTTTTTTTGATCAGGTGAGTAGTGATTTCTTTTTTGTTCAGGGGAACTAAAGCTCCTCCTATTCCTTCAATAAGTAAATATTCATTATCGAATTTTTTTATAAATTTTTGGATCTCTGGGATTTTTATTTTATTCTTTTCCAACCTTCCGGCCATATCAGGTGAAAGAGGGTTTTTGTAAATATATCTCGCAACTTCGCTGATATTTTTTTTGCCATATTCAAGGTTTAGGGATTCGCATATTTCAGAAATATCGTTAGGTGTTTTACTAAAATCAAACCCGCTTATCACAGGTTTTATGGTGTGGACGGATCTATTTTTTGTTTTTAATAAATTCGTAAGAGCGCAAGTGATAAAGGTTTTTCCGATCTCAGTGCCTATTGATGTGATAAATATTTTTTTCATTTCAGATCTTCTCAGCGATTATATAATAAACTTCCCAACTGATATTATTTTTATAATTTTCATAGAGAGTTTTATAATCTGATTTTTTTATTTTAGTTTCCGTATTGGAAATATTGGCGCCAATATCTTTCATTTTTTTGAATAATTCTTTCAGAGAAATATTTTCTGTAATGAGTTTAGTTTGCGTTCTTATATTTTTAAAATTGCTGTTTTTGAGGGCTGATTCTATTTCTTCCAGAGATAAAAATCTGTTCACTGCTGAAGCAATATTAAGTTTTGCTGAAAGAGAATTTACCTACAATGGAAAATCCTTTGGAAAAGGCACTATCATTATTTTAAAGAAAGCCAATGAAGATAAGTTGCAATTATTTGCCGACCTGGC
>JANPLD010000039.1:0-46104 GCA_031426355.1 Alphaproteobacteria bacterium
TATCAGGCGTTCAGCCCACAGGCAACCTCCACCTTGGCAATTATCTTGGCGCGATAAAGCAATGGGTTGATATCCAGAATAGATATAATTCATTCTTCTGCATTGTTGACCTTCACGCTATAACAGTTCCTCAAAATCCAGAAGAACTCAGAAAAAACTCCCTTGAACTTACTGCAGTTTATCTTGCTTGCGGCATTGATCCTAAAAAATCTAAAATATTCGTTCAGTCCTCCGTTCGCCAGCATTCAGAACTCGCATGGTTATTCTCCTGCTATACTCCCATAGGCTGGCTAAACAGGATGACCCAGTTCAAAGAAAAAGCCGGTAAACAGAAAGATAACGCCATGCTCGGCCTCTATTCTTATCCTGTATTAATGGCAGCTGATATCCTACTTTACAAGGCAACCCATGTTCCTGTTGGTGAAGACCAGAAACAGCATCTGGAATTAACCCGTGACATAGCAAATTCAATTAATGCCAAAGCAGGCAGGGAGATTTTCCCGCTACCGGAACCTCTCATATTAGCTCAGGCAAAACGCGTTATGAGCCTACGCGATGGCACTAAAAAAATGAGCAAATCTGACGAATCAGAATTCTCCCGCATCAATTTATCTGACACGGCCGAACAAATTTCCGATAAATTCAAACGCGCCAAATCCGATGCCATAACTGGTATCAGCTTAGGAAGTGAAGCACAGCCCCGACCTGAAGCAGAAAACCTACTCACAATATATTCATCCCTTGCAGATATTTCTATTGAACAAACTGCAAATAAATTTGCAAACTCAAGCTGGTCTGAATTCAAAACCGCACTTGGCGAACTCGCCGTAGAAAAACTCGCCCCGATAACAAAAAAATTCAATGAACTTAAAACCGAAAAAACATATCTCCTTTCAATTTTAAAAGAAGGTCAGGAAGCAGCCTCAACAATCGCTGAAAAAAACCTTAAAGAAATGAAAGATTTCGTAGGATTTTTAGAAATATAATATGACCCAATTCCACATACATTTAATTTCTGATTCTACCGGCGAAACGGTCAATTCCGTTATGCGCTCTGCCATGAGCCAGTTCGATAACATTGACTATGAAGAGCACACCTGGGCACTCGTCCGCACCCAAGGCCAACTCCAGCGTGTATGCGAAGAAATATCCGAAAGGCCCGGCCCCGTTCTATACACAATAATTGATCGTGATCTACAGGCGATGCTTATCAAATTCTGTAGAAGGTTACGCCTCCCTTGCATCCCTGTTATTACAAAAACCATCGAAGAATTCTCAACCTACTTCGGCGTTGAAGCCAAAAACCAGACTGGAAAACAATATGAACTTGATGAAGAATATTTCCAGAAAGTAGATGCGATACATTACACCCTCGCCCATGATGATGGCGCAGAAACCGATACGCTGAATGAATCAGATATAGTTCTGGTCGGCGCTTCAAGAACCTCTAAAACCCCTACCTGCGTTTATCTTGCCTATAAAGGTTTAAATGCTGCCAATGTTCCCTATGTTAAAGGTGTAGACCTGCCGGAAATTATATTCGAGCTTGAAAAACCTTTGATGGTCGGCTTATTCATTCAGCCCGAAAGGCTTGGCCAGATAAGAAAATCGCGACTGACATCCCTGCATGAGAATTCCAACACTGATTATGTCGATATGGACAGCATCATTGAAGAAGTTCAGGAATCCCGCAAGATATTCACAAGACAAGGCTGGCCCGTGATTGATGTAACAAGAAAATCAGTTGAGGAAACCTCTGCCCAGATCATGCAATTATATTCCGAGCATTGTGAGAAAAACGGTATTCCAAAAAAACATTATTAAAAAATAAATATTAAAAATAATGGTCGATAAAAAACCAAAAAAAGCATCAGCTATCAAAGGCGCAAGAGCCGGTAATAACGTAAGGCTGCGCGACGTAAAGAAACTTAAAAAATCTTCACAGGACTGGCTCGAACGCCAGATAAATGATCCCTTCGTCAAAGAAGCAAAAAAAGACGGCTACAGAAGCCGTGCTGCTTATAAGATCTCTGAAATAGATGAGAATTATTCCATCTTCAAACCGGGACAAAAAATTGTTGATCTTGGTGCTGCCCCAGGCAGCTGGTGCCAGTATGCCATGAAGAAAATGAACGAAAAAGGCTCCGTAATTGGTGTTGACCTGAAAGAAATAAGTCCTATCTCAAATTGCGATTTTATCGTAGGCGATTTCACTGATGATGAGGTACTCGAAAGCCTTTTACAAAAAACCGGCGGCAAGGTTGATGTGGTATTAAGTGATATGGCGCCAAATTCCACTGGCCACACCCGCACAGACCATTTGCAGATCATGTATATGCTGGAACTGGCGCTGGATTTCGCCGTTAATAATTTAAAACCAGGTGGAAGCTTTGTTGCTAAGGTTTTACGTGGTGGTACTGAAAAAACCCTGCTTGATAACACCAAGAAATATTTCGAGAAGGTAAAACATTTCAAACCTCAGGCCAGTCGTCAGGAATCAACCGAAATGTATCTAATCGCGAAAGGTTTTAAAAAACAGGATGCATGACCCTATCATATAAAGACTGGCACTGCGGAATTTCTAATGGTGATCAAACTTTAGATGAGGTCAGGCAAACCCTTCCCGCAAATAACCCGGAAGATATAAGCCTGATAGTTAAGATATTCGAAAACCCAAAATCTCCTTTTGCTCTAAAAGGTGCTGTAAACCTCGAAAGGCATGATTGCATCCATATAATTTTAGGCCGCGGCCTTCTCCCTCAAGATGAAGCTTTTGTTATTGGTTTCACCATGGGAACTTCAAAAAACATTTCAAAACTTGAAGAGTTCTTTTTCAAATTTGTTTCAATGTATCTGTATCCCAAAAAATATAAGTTCAAACGCAGACATATGCTTGCTTACAATTTAGGCCTTAATTATGGCAAAAAATGTAAGGTTTTAAAGATATATGAATTCCCTTTTGAAAATCATATCAACGCAAAACTATCTGATATCCGCAATGAACTTAGCATTGATGTTCAGGAACTTAAAAACATCTACCGCAAAGAACGTGAGTTACTTTCCAACACTAAAGTCAGCCTAAGACTAGATTGCAACTAAGAAGCTTTAGACTCACCCGCATTAAAAAAAATCCTTCACTTTATTGAAGAAATTTCTGCTTTCAGGAGATGAAGAATCATCTAAACTTTTCTCAAACTGTTCCAGTAATTCTTTTTGCTTTTTGTTTAAGTTAACAGGTATCTCAATTTTCGCATGAACATACATATCTCCCTGGAAAGATGAATTCACCTTCGGCATACCCTTTCCTTTAAGCCTGAATTGCTGCCCTTGCTGTGTGCCTGCCGGTATCTTCACCTTTGCCTTACTGCCATCAATACATGGAACTACTATTTCGCCGCCAAGTGAAGCCGTTGTTACCTTTAACGGTACTAAACAATGCAGGTCGGTATTTTCCCTTTCAAATAGCTGATGCTGCCTTACTGAAACAAATATATATAGATCCCCGCTGGAACCTCCACTTACACCCGCCTCACCTTCACCAGTTAATCTGATTCTCATACCCTCTTCAACGCCCGCAGGTATCTTCACAGATAATGTTTTATTCTTTTTCACCCTGCCGCTGCCATGGCAGAATTTACACTTATGTTTTATTATATTTCCCGTACCGCTACAAGTCGCGCAAGTTCTCTCAATGGTGAAGAATCCTTGTGAAGCCCTTACCCTACCCAAACCCTTACAAGTTCCGCATGTTTCCTTCTTACCATCCTCACTGCCACTTCCCTTACAAGGTTCGCAGCCTGCAAATGTAGGCACATTAATTTTTACGTTATCTCCCCTGAATGCTTCTTCCAAAGATATCTCAAGATTATACCTGAGATCAGAACCGCGGTTATTCGTCTGCGCCTTTCTTGCGCCACCTGCCCCGCCCCCAAAGCTACCAAACAGATCATCAAAAATGTCAGAGAACCCACCGGAGAAATCAAAAGGATTTTTACCGCCAAAACCACCACTGCCGCCGTTAACACCTGCTTCGCCAAACCTGTCATAGGCCGCACGTTTCTGATCATCTTTCAGAATGTCATAAGCCGCATTGATCTCTTTGAATTTCTTTTCCGCTTCCTTATCACCCGGGTTTTTATCAGGGTGATACTGCATTGCGAGCTTACGGTAAGCTTTTTTTATGTCTTCTGCGTTATCGTCTTTTTTAACGCCAAGCAGTTGGTAGTAATCAGCCATAATATTGTTTTTTCGGGGAATATAAGGGAAATAATAGAAGTTTCAACAACCTCTGTGAATAGAGCCGCTAATTACCACTCTTTATGCGAATGGCTTTCGATAAACTCACTAACTACCATATTATGTATCTTCCTGAGTTTTTCTGCATCTTTTTCTGCCTTGGGATCTTTATTCTTTATCTTGATCCTAACTTCATCCTGCTTTTTGTTATAAGCTGCTGTAACAGCTTGCGGGTCAGCATCTTTATCCAGCCCCAAGAATTTATAAAGGTCTTCAACCTCTATTTTGATCTCTTTAAAAGCTTCATTCACCTCAAAGAATTTCAATCTGTTCTCTTCTGAATCACCATTTTTGTCAGGATGATATTTCGCGCTCATATTCCTGTAAGCCGCGCGTATCTGGTGAAGCGGGGTGTTTTCTCTTACGTCTAGTATTTTATACGGGTTCATATCGAAATATTATCAAAAATTTTAACTTTCTTCAATAATGATTGGTTTGAATTTTATCTATTTTATATAATTATTTATTCTTCAAATTCCTTGCTTTTTCTCTCTGCCAATCCCTATCTTTTATGGTTTCCCTTTTATCATGCTTGGATTTACCTATGCATAGCCCAAGTTTAACTTTCACTATGCCTTTTTCATTAAAGAAAATTTCAAGCGGCACTAAGGTAAAACCTTTCTGCTTTATTTTTCCTAAAAGTTTTTTTACCTCTCTTTTATGAAGAAGTAATTTTCTCGCTCTGCTCGGTTTATGATTTAATTTCCCGGCGTTTTTATATTCAGGAATGCTAAGGTTAAGCAACCATATCTCTTCGTTACCTCTGGCATCAGTTTTTATATCTGCGTGCGCGTCAGTTACATTAACGCCGCCACTTCTTAATGATTTTACTTCAGAACCAACCAGTACCACACCGCAATCAAAAGTCTCTTTTACTTCATATTCAAAAAAGGCTTTTTTGTTCTTGGTTACAAGCCCCGTCTCTGTAAAATTATTACTCATGGAGAGCTTGGGTTTCAATAGTTCTGAAATAACGCAGGAAATCGCTATCAGGAGATAATACGAATGACGTATCGTTTTTATTTATAGATTTACGGTAGGCCTGCATCGTACGGTAAAATGTAAAGAAATCCGCATCCTGACCAAAACTTTCCGCAAATATTCTTGTCGCTTCTGCTTCACCTTCACCTTTTAATATGTCAGATTTTTTACCCGCTTCAGCTAGCGCTATAGTTCTCTCTTTCTCAGCATGTGACATTATAATTTTTGCTTCCTCTTCACCACGCGCTCTGTATTCTTTCGCTTCCTTCTCACGCTCAGCTATCATCCTTTTAAAAATAGAGTTCAGGTTTTCTGGTGGAAGGTCCGCCCTCATTATTCTAAGGTCAACGATTTCAACACCAAATTCATCTGCCTTATCAAATATATTCTTGCGGATCTTACCCATTACCTCTTTCCTTTTTTCTGAAAGAAGTTCCTGGAATTCAATTCTACCAACCGTATTTTTAAGGCTGGCCATCATTATTGAATCAACCTTCTGGTCAAGCCCTGCATATGTCTGCACCGACTGGTAAAATTTAAGTGGGTCAACGATCTTATATTTCACGAATGCATCTATGGTAACTTGCTTCTGGTTCACATCCGGCAGAGTTTTTGGCGCAAGGTTCACTTCAAGTATCCTCTTATCATATTTCACTACATCCTGCAGGAAATACGGCAGCTTAAAATTAAGCCCGGGATTACTTCTTATAGCCCCCATAGGTTTACCGAACTGTAAAACTATAGCCTGCTCATTCTGCTGCACGATAAAAAGTGAGCCGTTCAATAATACTACTGTAAGCACTAGTACGAACGCTAATATTTTTGCCTGCGGAGTAAAATTCATAATGTTCAGTTACTTATTATTTTTTATATTCTTTAACATATCATTCACCGGCATATAAGGCACAACGCCGCCATTATTATCTATTATGATCTTGTTCTTTCCGGCAAGTATATGCTGCATAGTTTCAAGATATATCCTTTGCTTGGTAATATCTTTCGCCTTGGCATATTCAGCATAAACTGATGCGAACCTTGAAGCTTCACCTTTTGCAACTGATATTACCTGTTCTTTATATGCTTCAGCTTCCTGAACCGCCTTCTGGGCATTACCACGGGCTTTCGGGATTATATCATTCTCATAAGATCTCGCCTGGTTTATCAAAGTTTCCTTATCCTGCTTGGCGGTTTCAACATCTAAAAATGCTGGCATTACAGGCTTAGGGTTCTGCACATCATTCAAATTCACCGCGTATATTTCAACACCCGAACCATAACTATCAAGTATCTTCTGGATTATATCCTGAACTTCATCTTCGATCTGCGCGCGTTTAGTTGTCATCGCTTCCGCAAATAGTGAGCGCCCTACAACTTCCCTCATTGCGCTTTCAGAAACGCTTTTTATGGTCGCTTCAGGCTTATCTAAATTAAAGAGGAAATCTTTCGGGTCTTTGATACGCCACTGCACTGCAAAACTAACATCAGCAATATTAGTATCACCTGTGATCATCAAACTTTCACTTGAATTTGTTTCACTCACACCCTGGAAACCATTATAATTAGACTGGTATGGAGCTACAGAATTACCATTACCCCTGAAACCGATTTCTATAGTATTGATCACCGTTCTTTTAACAATTGCCACCTGCTCAATTGGCGTCGGCAAATGATATCTCAAACCTTCCGGTTCATATCTGTGGAATTTTCCAAAACGCAATACAACGCCAACTTCACTGGCATCTACCTTATAAAAACCTGTCAAGCTCCAGCCAATAAGCGCAACTATAAGAAGCGCTATAAGCCCCCTTACAGAGATATTGAATTCACCATTATTGTTATTCTTGAAAAGTTTTTCAAAATCAAATCTGGAATTGTTCTTGTTACCGCCACCACCGCTCGCAGGTTTATTCGGGCCACCAAAACTGCCGTTTGAATTACCTGAAGGTTGGGAAGGTTTTTTGCCGCCCTGCGGTAAATTACCCCAAGGGCCCTTGCCGTCAGTATCTTTCGTATTATCTCCCCAGGCCATTTTTTGAATTTATAGATTTGTATTAACTTACGCAATATATTAACTAAACTCAGATTTACAAGTAACCGTTAAGCAACTCATGTTTTTTAAGAAAAAGAAAATCCTTCCCGATAAAGATGTGATCTTTAATATCACAAAAAATTTATTCACCGAAATTCCGGACCTTTCCGAGAAAAATATTTCATCCCTTACAATTACAGAAAATAAAATTTCCCTTATACTCTCCATTCCAAAATATATGGGTAATTCCGTTAAGAACATTGAAGATTTTCTTAAATCAGAGATAATTAAAAAGTATCCCTCTTCTAAGCTGAATATTATTTTTACTAATGATGTAGTAAAACCTGAAACACAAAAATCATCTACTCCAAAACCACCAACTCCAAAATCCGTAGATGGTATCAAAAAAATAATTGCTGTAGCATCAGGCAAAGGCGGCGTTGGCAAATCAACTATCGCCACACATCTTGCACTTACTTACGCAAAACTCGGGTTTAAAACCGGCCTCGCAGATGCTGACATTCACGGCCCAAGCATCGCCCGTATGATGGGCATAACAAATGAACCCGAGATTCAGAACAACAAAATGATACCACCTGAAAGATTCGGCGTTAAATGTATGAGCATGGGCTTTCTTCTTTCTGAAAATGCCCCGGTAGTATGGCGCGGCCCCATGGTCACCAAAGCCCTCCATCAGTTAATGCTTGGCGCCGACTGGGGCGATCTTGACGTTCTTATCATTGATCTCCCGCCCGGCACCGGAGACATACAATTATCCCTCGCGCAGAATTATAAAATAGATGGCGTTATCCTAGTCTCCACCCCTCAGGAAATCGCACTGATGGATGTCAAAAAAGCCGCAACAATGTTCAACAAAGTTAACATACCAATTCTTGGCATTATCGAAAACATGGCTTATTTCACAGATAAATTAAGCGGCAATAGAGCTTATATTTTCGGAAAAGGAGCAATTAAAAAATTCTGTGATGAAAGTAATATAAAATATTTAGGAGAAGTACCATTAAATTCAAAAATTGCAGAAAACTGTGATATGGGCGAACATAACAATCCTAATGAGATCAATGCATTATTTGAAAAATTCATAAATGAAAATTTATTCTGAATTTTTTGAACAAACGTCACCTATGCCTTGCCCTTCTTCTGAGCTGAGGTAATTGCAGCTTTAGCCGAAGCATCACCCATTTCTGTGGCTGGAGTAGAAACATCTCCTACTGAAGCTTGGGATAAATTCTCAACTCCAATTATACGAGCGTCTGTACCAATTTGGTGCGCGACATCTGCGATATTTAACTCAGTGAGTTCTGTGTCTATGTAACCAATAGAACCATCACGCTTTGGTACTTTCCAAGTGGGCTTTTCGTTTAATTGCTCTTTTTCAGTCTGGGATGGAATCTCAAGTGCTCCTTCTTTAGTGTGGCACAAAATGCTACCAGTGTCTCTATAATAATCAGCATAATTAACGGGAATTTCATGCAAATCTTGCAAATCTTTTCCTTTAAATACACGAATCGTATCTTCACTATATAAAGGATATTCGGTTTTAAGACGACGGCTTACAACGAGGTATTCCCCATCATCAGGAAATCGAAACGCTGCTTCTATAACGCGTTTAGCTGGTTCGCCCGGCTTTAAGAGTTCATCTGCCATGCATGCTCCTATCTAGATTTGAGTTATTCTGTGTGTTTCTAGCCGTGCTCCTTACAGCTACTTTTTTGATTATACACTAATATGGTTAATAATTGCATTAAATAATTGCGTCATTTCCGGCCTCTCGCCGCGCTAGCGCTGGCGCAGCGGGTCGCAGGAATGACACAAAATTTTAGTGTTATTATATTTCCTTATTTTAAATTCAGGAAATCAACCTCTCCCCGATCTTCTTAAGCTCTTCCCTATAAGGCGAATGCGATATCCTGATGATACATTTATGCGGGTCAATACCGAACGCACTTCCGGGAATTGTCGCCACACCCATTTTCGCTTTTTCATCAAGCCCAGCCATCAGGGAAACTGATATCTCAACATCATTGACGATTTTTTCACGGCGGTTGGTTAATATTTCCCTCGCCTTCTTCGGTATTTTCCTACCTTTCAGATGGCTAAAATCCCATAAAGAATAGAACCCGCCTTCAATATCAAAAACCCTTTTTATATTTTTTGAGCCGTCCAAAATTTTTGAAAGATATTTATAATTTTCCGAATAATAATCTGATATCTTAGATTTTTTTGCAGAGTTCATGGTATGTATTGCCTTAGCCATTCCCGCCTGTGTACTAAGCGGCGTATTACCTATCAAGCGACTTTGGAAAGCCGTGAAAACGGAGAGATATTTCTGCGGCACAGCCATCACCGCATATCTTTCCCCGGGAAACCCAAGCGCTTTCGTACCTGAACGCATCAATATGATTCTCTCTTTTAAATGAGGCGCTGCTGAAACGAGCGAAACATTAAAATTCTTATCGAACACAACTTCAGCAAATGCTTCATCCATAATTATTAAAGCCTGCGGCGCTCTTTCCAGCGCCTTTGCGATCTTCACCCATTCATCTTTCCTTGTGACCAACCCTTGTGGGTTTGAAGGATTACAGAATATGAACGCGCCAATTTTCTTCCCTTCCCTTTTGCAGTCGTAAATAGATTGCTCAATAGCTTCAGCGGTTATACGCTTTTCCTTGGTCGCTAAAATATCGATCGAATGGAATTTACTGTTAAGTGGAAATGCCGAGAACCCATGCGGCCCGAACATCCCTGCAATATCATGATGGTTCAGATACCACGGATTTGGCGCAACGATCACTGAATTCGGGAATAGATGCTCTATCAGGTAAAAACTCGCCGCTATCGCAAACTGTCCGCCCGGCGTAAATATCATATCATCAGGATGGAATTTTACCCCATACTCATTACTAAAACCTTCCGCCGCCTGCGCGCGATATAAATCTTCCCCCGCCGGATTTTTCCCATAAGGAAATACATCCCCGATATTTTTATAAAAATCCCCAACCGCCTTTATAGCATCCTTGTCTTTCGGGAATGAAGGCTTCCCACGGCTCCCATCAGCTATATCATAACCATTGCCATTCAGATGATACACCCATTCATGAAAGAACTGTGTTATAGGTATGGAATCTGAATTACTGCCATTTGGCCTTTTAAGCATAAACTGTTACCAAAAGAATTCTTTGATTATATATGTCGGGAAATTATTCCCGTTGTCACAAGCTTCTTTGAATTTGGTCAGATTCAGAAAATCATTTGTTACAAACTCACCCTTATGTATGCCATTTGCTATAAACAAGGTATCAGCGCCAAAATTATTTCCGCCCGCAATATCCGTATGTATCGAATCTCCAATACACAAAATATCCTTCCTGTTTTTCGGGTTTAATATCTTTTCACATTCCAGATATGCCGCCTCATAAGGCTTACCAAAATATATAACTTTCCCACCATTCTTCTCATAATACTCTGCCACCATCCCCGCACATATCTGCGTTTCACCCGCCTGATTAACAACTTTAAGATCAGGATTCGCGCATATCAGAGTTAACCCTGCCTTGAGCGCTTCATCAGTCTGCTTTTTCTTCTCTTCAAAAACCGAATTAAACCCCTCGAAACCAGTCACTATGGCAAAACCTGCTTCGCTGGCATTCTCAGTTTCCTGCATATCCAGACCATCAAAAATACCGCGGTCTTTCTCCGGCCCTATATAAAAATATTTATTCCCAAGGTTTGAGTTTTTAACATAATTAAATGTTATCTCCCCCGAAGTTATGATCTCATCATATAATTCCCTTTCAAAACCAAGCCTGTCCAGAACTTCTTTTGCCTTGGAACTTCTACGCGGCGCATTCGAAAGCAAAACAATTTTTTTCCCCTCCTCTTTAAGGTTTTTTAAAGTTTCCAAAGCCTTCGGATAAGCCGTGATCCCATCATGCAGCACCCCCCACAGATCAATTATATAACATGAATATTTATCAGTGATTCTTGACAGACCATTTATGAACTCAGGTTCCTGCACTTGGGATTTCTCGTTTAAAATCATAAGGCTAGTATTTCTTATCTTACTTGCATGGTTTAATAAAATCTGCTATAATATGAGCACAATTTGACGTAAGTCACTGCGGCCTCCCCTTCGGGAGGCCAAATATTTTAAGTGCTTATAATCTCTAAAAACTCCTTTGAAAGGGAAATAAATTCATCTTCCGGTAATCTGCCCATCCTGTTAATTAGTCTTTTTGAATCAATAGTTCTAAGCTGATTTAGTATAGCTGACTGTTCTCTACCTAAAAAAGTAATTTTTCTATAAAAAGGATTTTCACTTTTAACTTTTGAACTTAAAGGAAATCCAAAAAATATTTTGGAACTGAATTTCTTATAAACTAAAATAGGTCTGCTGAAAGTTTTTCCTTTTCCATCCTGTTCAAAACCTACATTAGTTCCTAAATTACACCACCATATCTCCCTTTCATGATAAATTGGACGCTTCTCTTTTTTCTCTATTTTTTCTTTTAAAGGACACCAATTTTTAAAATCTTTCAAATAAATCTTATCCACATCCTAAACCCTTACCACCACACTACCCCAAGCGAGTCCACCACCGATCGCCTGCATAGCAATAATATCATTTTTCTTTATTTTACCTTCTTTAAAAGCCCAGTCTAATGCAAGCGGTATTGAAGCCGCAGAAGTATTTGCGTGTTTTGAAACTGTCGATATCACTTTTTCTGTCGGCAGGTTTAATCTTTTTGCAACGCCATCAAGTATCCTCTGGTTCGCCTGATGAGGTATCATCCAGTTAACTTCTTCAGGTTTTATTTTTGCTTTCTCTAAAGATTCCAATGTTACATCCGAAAGTTTTGTAACGGCATGTTTGAAAACTTCTCTGCCTTCCATTTTTATGAACCCTGATTTCTGGTTCATGCTGACACCTCCATCAGTATATAAAATATCTTTAGTAGAACTATCTGAATGTATAGAGCAAGCTAAAATTCCCCTGTCAGTATCTTCCTGAGCTTCGAGTATTACCGCACCCGCTCCGTCACCAAATAGAATGCAGGTATTCCTGTCATTCCAATCGACAATGCGTGAGATTGTTTCCGCGCCAATAACCAGCGCCCTTTTAAATCCCAAATTTTTCATCAGTGAATCTGCCGTTGCCAGAGCATATATAAACCCAGCGCAAACCGCCTGAACATCAAAGGCAGTCGCCTTTTTTATTCCAAGTTTTTGCTGTACAGTAATAGCCGTTGCAGGAAACGTATTATCAGGTGTGGTAGTCGCAAGAACTATAAGGTCAATATCCTGTGGAGAAAGATCAGCATTATTAAGCGCATCATTCGCAGCTTTTACCGCAAGGTCGGAAGTAAACTCCGACTCGTCGGCAATATGCCTGACTTTTATTCCAGTGCGCTCTACTATCCAGTCATTATTGGTCTCAACCAGTTTTTCCAAATCAAAATTAGTAAGCATTTTGCTAGGTAAATAAGAACCGACTGATTTTATTACTGATTTGATCATTTTTAGTATTTAGAGTTGAGAATTGAAAGTTGAGATAAGCAGAACTAAACTCTCATTACTAAACTCTCTACTTTAACTTACTCAATATCAATATCCGCATCATCACCTTCTGCAGGTACATGGCCTGAAGATACCATTTCCTTGATGATCTGCTGATTGATATGATTCTTGGCAAGTTTATATGTTACTTTTATTGCATTTGCAAAACCGATCTCATCAGTTCCGCCATGGCTTTTAACAACTATACCATTTAAGCCTAGCAACATCGCGCCGTTATAATTTCTTGGATCCAATCTCTTTTTAATTTTATTTATCGCCGGATATGCTATCGCCATTCCAAGGATACCAAATGGAGATGAAAGCATACTTTTCTTGGCAGTATTCACAAAGAACCTCGCTGTTCCTTCGGCTGTTTTGAGTGCAACATTTCCGGTAAAACCATCCGCAACTATAACATCCGCCGTACCTGCGTTGATATCACTACCCTCAATGAAGCCGTAGAAATTTATATCAATACCGCTTTCTTCAATTAAAGTAGCCGCCAGGCGTAAGGTCTCATGACCTTTATTCTTTTCAGTGCCAACATTTAATAATCCGACCGTTGGCCTCGCAAGCCCAAGAACCGAGCGCGCAAAAGCGTTACCCATTACCGCAAATTCAAAAAGATTTTCCGCATCGCAGTGAATATTCGCGCCAAGGTCAAGCATTACGCAGTAACCTTTTTCCGTTGGCAATAAACCGCCAATCGCCGGCCTGTCTATTCCCGGAAGTGTCCTTAATACGAATTTTGAAATAGCCATCAACGCGCCGGTATTACCCGCTGAAATGATCGCATGCGCTTCATTGTTATTGACCGAATCGATCGCCATATACATGCTGGAATTTCTACCACGGCGTAAAGCTGATGAAGGTTTTTCATCAGCGCTGATAAATTCTTCGGTATGGATTATCTTTGATATATTGGAAAGCGCTTCATACTTCGCCATTATCGGCATTATCTTCTTCTTATTACCGAATATCCTGAACTTGATGTTCTCTAATGATCTGTAAGCAAGCTCCGCCCCTTTGATCACTATATCAGGCGCATTATCTCCGCCCATAGCATCCAAGGAAATTATAATTTCACCATTGCTGTCTATGTCTGATTTTCTTGCCTGTTCTGACATCTAAAATTTATTTATCTTTGAAAAGGGAATTTACCCGTCAAAAAAGTTTGGACAAGAAAAGACTGTGATTAACTATGCAGCTTCTTCGTCTGAAGTTTCTGCTGTTGCTCTTGGAACAATCACCTGACGACCTTTATAATATCCGTCCGGGGAAATGTGATGTGATAATCCAAATTCACCAGTTGTTTTGTTCTCAACAAGGTTAGCCCTGTCAAGAGCGTGGTGACTTCTACGCATATTTCTACGTGAAGGTGAGGTTTTCTTCTTAGGTACTGCCATTTTAAAACTCCTTAAGATAAACTATTTGATATAATAATTTATCTGTTTATTTATACATTAACTTATGGATGCACCCCATTAATCCATAATAAATTTAAAATCCAGCAAAAAATGCGCCTTAAATATATAATAATCTCTGTTCTGGCCCTTGCTTCATGTGAAAACGATGTAGAGACCAGAGGGTACGTAACAAAATTTTCTGATTTTAAACAGATAGTTGCAGGAAAAAGCACTAAAGATGAGGTTCAGTCTTTATTAGGCTCCCCTACCACTAAATCAGTTTATGGCAAAGAACAATGGATATATGCCGGGATTGAGGAAACAAAAGAGACCTTTTATGAACCTGAGGTCAAGAACTATGAAGCTTACATAGTAACTTTTGATGATTCCGGCACCGTAGAAAGGCTTGAAAGAAAAGGTAGTAACTCCCTTCAAAACGTTGATGTTTCAGAAGATAAGACTTTGACCGGCGGAAGTGAACTTACCGTTATGCAGCAGCTACTTGGTAACCTTGGTAAGTTTAATCCTATAGGTAACAAAGGCCCAAGGGGCGGCGCGCTTCCGGGAATGTAATTGAAAACAGCACTTAAAACTAAAATAAAATGGCTAATTTAACAAGATTTTACGACGTAAGGGAATATTTATTCACATCAGAATCAGTTTCAGAAGGGCACCCGGATAAAGTGGCAGACCAGATATCTGATGCCATACTTGATGAATATCTTAAACAGGATCCTTATTCACGAGTAGCAGTTGAAACTCTCTGCACAACTAATAAAGTTGTTATCGCGGGTGAAGTTCGTGGCCCTGAATCCGTTAAGAACAGGGTTGAAGAGATAGTCAGGAGCACGGTTAAGAATATCGGCTATGAACAAGATGGCTTCAACTGGAAAAATTTACAGATCGAAAACCTCCTCCACGCGCAATCAGCTGATATAGCTATGGGCGTTGATGGTAAGGGAAAAGAGTCTGAAGGCGCAGGTGATCAAGGCCTAATGTTCGGTTACGCTTGCAGGGAAACTGAAGATCTTATGCCTTCTGCAATTTATTACTCACATAAAATATTAAGACTTATCTTTGATGATATAAAATCTGGAAAATTAAAAGGCCTCGGGCCTGATGCCAAAAGCCAGGTAACTGTAAAATATAAGGGTAATGATCCCGTTGGCGTAAAATCAGTGGTAGTTTCCATCCAGCATAATAAAGATATCTCGTTGAAACAGGTAAAGGACCTCATCCAACCTTATATCAAAAAAGCACTACCTGAAGAATGGGAAGTACCTGAAAACGAACTTTATATAAATCCTACCGGACAGTTCATCATCGGCGGCCCTGATGGGGATACAGGCTTAACCGGAAGAAAGATCATCGTTGATACTTATGGCGGATATGCACCTCATGGTGGCGGAGCTTTCTCGGGTAAAGATCCGACAAAGGTTGATAGGAGTGCTGCTTACATGGCTCGTTACATTGCGAAGAACGTAGTAGCTGCCGGATTCTCAAACGTATGTACAATTCAGGTTGCTTACGCGATAGGAATTTCAAAGCCACTTTCGTTCTACGTAAATATGCATAATACGGGAAATATTAACGAATATAAATTGCAGGAAATAATCGAGAAATCAGTTGATCTCACCCCTTGGGGATTAAGACATCAGCTTAACCTGCACGCTCCAATATATTTGCCTACTGCCGCTTATGGCCACTTCGGCAGAAAACCAACAGACAAAGGTGAATTCTCTTGGGAAAGAACTGATCTTGCAGATACTCTTAAGAAACCTGCTTAAGTAGCCAACAACTCTTTCACTTTTTCAGCGATCTGGTTCAAAGTATAAGGCTTGGATAGGAAGTTAAACTTTCTCTCTAACCCATACTTCTGGTAAAACGCATCCTCACCATACCCCGAAACAAATATCACCCTGATAGACGGATATTTCTCAATTACTTTCTCTACCATTTCCGGCCCTGATATCCCCGGCATCACAACATCCGATATTATAAGGTCTATCTTATCCCCGCCTATTTTTTCAATAACTTCAAATGCATTCTCGCCTGATATAGCTTCATGCACCACATACCCTTTATTTTTTAGCGCCCTGCTTGAAAATGCTCGCACCGGGTCTTCATCTTCAACAATAAGTATCACGCCGCTTCCCGTAAGGTCTTTCTGCTTGGTAACCTGAACCTCAACAACTTCTAATTCATTTTTCGGCCTGTCATACTTTTTAAATAATATCTGGAACTCCGTTCCCGTCCCTTCCTTGCTTGAAACAAACATATACCCACCTGTCTGTTCAACAATACCTGTCACGGTCGCAAGCCCTAAACCCGTGCCCTGCCCAACTACTTTAGTAGTAAAGAAAGGTTCAAATATTTTCTTGAGATTTTCCTTACTGATGCCAGAACCGCTATCTTCAAATATTATCACCAGATATTTACCGGGATTTATTTCCTCAGGCCCGCTGAAATTATCATATTTGAACTTTAGATCCCTCACCGAAAATATCTCTTTATTTTCCGTCACTATATTTAACGTTCCGCCTTGCATCATCGCATCCCGCGAATTCACCGCAAGGTTTATGAACACCTGTTCCAGCTGAGATTTATCAGCTTTTATATCCCACACATCCCTGTCATTATTAAGTATCAGGGAAATATTCTCACCTATCAACCTCCTGAGCAGGTTTGAAACTTCCGCCAGAACTTCCGTAATATTTATTACCGTCATCTGCATCGTCTGCTTACGCGAGAATGCCAAGAGCTGCTTAACAAGATTAGCCGCACGATTCGCATTCTGCTTTATCTGCACCAGATCAACAAAAGACTGATCACCCGGTGAATGCCTTGCCAGAAGCAAGTCACAAAACCCTATTATCGCAGTAAGAAGATTATTAAAATCGTGCGCTACACCACCGGCAAGCTGCCCAATCGCCTGCATCTTCTGCGCCTGTATGAATTTTTCCTTAAGTTCACTCTTCTCACTATTATCTACCAACTGTAATAATATCTGGTTTGAAGAGCCAAAAAAATAAGGAACTGCAAATATGGTAAATGGTTTTTTATCTGCCGTATTTAAATGAATATCAAAATTCTCATAACCATTCTGGAAATTTGCAGGATCAATTATTTTTATAAAATCGTCTTTCTTTACTTCAAAAATATCCGAGATTAATTTTATTTTCTTGTCAAAATTCTTTTCGATAAGTTTTTTAAATCCTTTATTCGAAGATAATATTTCAAGCTGCGCATTACATACTACAGATGCGATAGGATTATTCTCAAAGAACGAATCACTTAAATTATTCTGGCTTCTGGCGGAAGATATAAGCTCCAGGTGCGTCCTGCTTTTCTGCTTCTCATTGATCTTTTTAAAAGCCTTGTAAATGTCTGGTAACAAAAACAGAACCACTGTCGCAAACAAGAGATAATAAAAAAGATGAAACGATTCACGATAAATTTCTTCACCCGTAGAACGGTAAAAATATATAAAAATACATTCAAGAAGAAGTAAGAAAAATATTACAGAAATTTTTAAGAATTTATCCAATCTAAATTTATTTGAGCATTAATAAAAAATATGCAAAAAAAAATTCTTTACTGTTGCAACTATACAAAGGGATTTTATAATAAAACAATAAATTATTTTTCCTGAGAATATTATAATGAGTAAACTGAACGAAGCAAAAATTAATCTTAAGTCCGTGCTGGAAAAGCTCGAAAAAGCTTTGGATATTGCTTTGAAAAACACTGGTGAGCAAAACGGGGAAGAATTTTCAAAATTAAAGAATGAAGTTATATCTCTCCAGCAGGAAAATAATAAAATAAAAACTGATCTGGACGACAAACTTTCTGAGATAAAATATTTACGTGAAGAAAATTATCGCCTTCAGGCTGACCTCGGAGAAATAAAAGACAGCAATATTAAACTTCAGGCAAAAAATAATGAAGCGCTAAGAAGGGTTGATATGATAATCGGGGAATTTAAAAATTATGTAGCTACTCACGGGGGAGTATAAATCATGTCAATTGTGGACTTAAAAATCGGCGCCAGAAGTTTTCAGCTCGCATGTGAAGAAGGTCAGGAATCACACTTGAAAAAACTTGCCGCAGAAGTTGATACAAAAATTGAATCCCTTTCAAGGCAGATGAGAACAGGTAATGAATCTCTACTTTTTTTAATGACAGCCCTTATGCTTCAGGATGAATTGAACGAACTCAATAAAAAACTGGATGACTCCAACAAAAAAGCCCTAGATTCAAAAGAAGAAGATATGTCCACTGCAATCAATACCATATCTGATTATCTGGAAACTATAGTTGACAAAATAGAAGCTAAAAGAGCTGCTTAATTTCTATCTCTCTATCCTTATCATCACCGGTTTCTCAACCATATAATCATTCTTTTCTATCTGCTTAAGTGAAGCAAGAATTGCCTTTTCCTTTTCCTTTCTAGTAATGAAGATCACATCAGCTTTTTTATCGTAAGTTTCCTGATGTATTTTCTCAAATCCTACTGAATGACTGCTAAAGATTGATGTAAGCGATGAAAGCACCCCATCAACATCTTTTACAGTAAAACGTAAATAGAACTCACCTTCGTGGTCTTCTATGGTAGAAAAATGTCCTTCAGAAAGGTTCGCCGCCGGTAATGAGAACGGATAGGAAAAATTACCTTTCGCGATATCACATATATCAGCAACTACTGCTGAAGCTGTCTGGCTCATTCCTGCACCTGCACCTTCCAGATATAATGGCCCAAGTGCATCACATTCAATTTTAACCGCCCCTATAACACCTTCAACATTAGACATCTCATGGCTGAACGCAACCAGAGCCGGGTGAACCCTCTGCTCTATCTGGTTATTTTTCCTAAGCAATGATGTCGCAAGTAACCTTATTCTATACCCAAGCAAATGTGAATATTTCACATCCCTAAGGCTTAAATTCCTTATACCCTCAACATATATCGAAGCAATATTTGGCTTGATGCCGTACGCAAGCGCTGAAAGTATCGAAAGCTTGTGGCTTGCATCAACCCCGTCAATATCAAAGCTCGGGTCAGCCTCAGCATATCCAAGTTTCTGCGCTTCACCCAAAGCATCTTCAAATGCTTTATTCTCAATGAACATCGAAGATAAAATAAAATTACACGTCCCATTTAAAATCCCCGTGATCTTATTTATCCTGTTACCAATTAACGCTTCTTTTATCGTTTTAATTATTGGAATTCCACCCGCCACAGATGCTTCAATCATCAGCCTGCAATTATTTTTCTCAGCTAGCTCCGCAAGTTCCACACCATATTTCGCTATCAAAGCCTTATTCGCCGTTACGACATTCTTCTTATTCTGAAGCGCCTTGAAACATAATTCTTTTGCCGCACCTTCGCTGCCGCCAATAAGTTCCACAACCACATCAACTTCTTTCAAATCAGCCAGCTCAGCAGTATTTTCTACCCATTTAATATTACCAAGGTCGATCCCGCGGGATTTGCTTTTATCCCTCGCAGATATTGCCACTACTTCAATTTCCCTGCCGATCTTCTGCTTTATTATATCCTGCTTATCCTTAAGTATCTTAAATACACCCTGCCCCACAGTTCCAAGCCCGGCTATCCCTATTTTCAAAATTTCATTTTTTAAAACTTCGTTTTTCATACTTTCCAAAAATTATGCTACTTTCTTATTTATTAAGCCAGAAACCGGTGAAGAAGCATCACCAAAATTCTTACGTGGCATTCTGCCAGCTAAAAATGCTTTTCTACCCGCTTCAACAGCAAGCTTCATAGCTTCTGCCATAAGTATCGGATTTTTTGCCTCAGCAATTGCAGTATTAACCAGAACCGCCTCGCATCCCATTTCCATTGCTTGAGCTGCTTCACTTGGCACACCAACCCCCGCATCAACAAGAACAGGAACTTTACATTGCTCAATAATAAACCTGATATTAAGTGGATTCTGAATCCCAAGCCCGCTTCCAATAGGCGCTCCAAGCGGCATGATCGCGCAGCACCCGATATCCTCAAGCTGCTTTGCAATAATAGGATCATCCGACGTATAAGCCATCACCTCAAACCCATCTTTTACTAAAATCTCAGCCGCCTTAACTGTTTCAATCACATTAGGATAAAGCGTTTTCTGATCCGCAAGAACTTCCAGCTTTACCAAGTTCCAATCCCCCGCCTCACGCGCCAGCCTTAAGGTTCTCACTGCATCCTCAGTTGTAAAACAACCCGCAGTATTCGGCAGATATGTATATTTTTTAGTATCCAGATAATCCTGAAGCATCGGCTTGCCTTTCTCAGAGATATTCACACGGCGAACAGCAACCGTCACAATTTCCGCACCGCTTGCCTCAATAGCTTTTGCCGTTTCTTCAAGATCCTTATATTTCCCCGTACCAACTAATAAGCGGGAACTATATTCTTTACCTGAAAGTGTAAATTTGTCTGACATATAATTATATAATGATTTGCGCTATGTATAAGCAATCAGGCTAAAATCTCAAGAAATAGATAAAAGCTTTCTGGTAGCCTCTTCAATATTTTCCTGTCTCATCAAACTCTCTCCGACTAAAAAAGCATGAAGTCCGTTATCCATCATCAACTTTATATCCTGCGGAGTATTGATTCCGCTCTCACATACTTTTATATAATCATTCGGTATATGTTTTGAAAGATTGATAGAATTTTCTAAACTAACCTCAAAAGTCTTTAAATTTCTGTTATTTATCCCTATCAATTTAGATTTTGCCTTTAACGCTATATCCAATTCCTCCTTATCATGTACTTCAATAAGCACATCTAACCCCAAATCTAGCGCAACCCCCTCTAATTTTAGCAACTCTTGAGGAGATAAACACGAAACTATCAGCAAAATACAGTCTGCACCCATATTTTTTGCTTCAAAAATCTGATATTCATCCAAAATAAAGTCTTTTCTGATGATAGGAAGGGGTGAAACGGATCTAACTTCCATCAAATACTCATTTTTTCCACCAAAATACTTTTCATCTGTTAAAATAGACAAACAATCCACTCTAGCATTTTCATAGGACTTAGCTATAGATACAGGGTCAAAATTTTTCCGAATAATGCCTTTTGATGGGCTTTTTTTCTTAATTTCAGCAATTAAAGCTGGGTTTTTCAGGCTTTTCTTTGAATTCAGGGCATTAAAAAAGCCTTTAGGCTTATAATTACTAGCGTTTACTAACTTTTTAAGCTCATCAATAGGTAAATTTTGCTTATCTTTAGCAATTTCCACCCTTTTACTATCGCATATCTGTTCTAAAATATTATTCATCCTGACTATTTCTTTATCTCCTCACCCCATTCATCAACCAGATCCTGCTGGAACTTTTCCATCTTTGTTATCATGAATTTTGATCTTATCTCCAGCAATATTAAAGTTATTTGAGGTATTACATAAATAACCCCCCACCCAAAAACTGAAAACCCATATATCAATATCCATGCTAGCGGGTCTTTTAATGAGTTCTGCGCCGTAGTATCAGCATTACCGCTTAAGAATATTGCTAACAGATATGGGAACATTCCCGTTAAATTAAGCGCGCATACACTTTTCGAAGCGAATCTGCCAGGCTTCCTGTCCCATAATATTGATGAAATACCAGGAAGGAACGCAAGCAATATAAAGATGAATACATTTCTCATCTCAAGCCATGTGAATCCAACGGCAAGAACGGTGGATACCAAAGCTATAAGTATACTATTGCGAAAAAATGCTCTAACACGCTGTTTTTTAAGCTCACTGTATTTTTCCTGTATCGAATTTGCCGGATTCGCCATATAAAATGGAAATTTAGTTATTATATATGTGTAAATAGTATAGAGTTTTTCAAAAAAATAACTAATTAGCTGTTCAAACAAATTATATTAGCCAACGTGAAAACAATTCTTATTACATTATTATTATTTGTAAGTCTATTTGCCACTCAAAAAACTTTTGCGCAAGAAGTCCTGCCTGAAAATAGCAGTGATTTTGTTGGGCCTGTTGCACCAACCACAACTCCTCAGATCAGCAGCACTGAGAATGGATTCATCAATTCATTCTTTAACAGCTCTAATGATCTTAAGATAGCCGGCGTAACCTTAGATAAATCACTTATTAAACCTATTTACGCAAACCTTGGCAACAGAACCATCTGGTTTGAGAATAACGCCCTTACAACCAACGCTAAAAAAGCTTTAAAATTCCTATCCCTTGCGGAAAGCAACGGTATTGACCCGAAAGATATCAATGCAAAGCTTGTTCAAAAAAGACTAGACAATTCTGACCCTCAGAAAATTGCCAATACTGATCTGCTTATTACGCATTTAGTATCTAAAATGATCAACCAGATAGCCAATGGCAGGGTAACACCTCAGGAAGCGGGGATCATTGAATCTTATAACTTAAGCGTTAATAAAATTGATGTTTCAAATTCAGTACAGGAATTTTTGCAGGCAGATAATATTGAAGAGTTTATCAATAAATATTCCCCAAAATATGTTGAGTACCAAAATTTGAAAACCGCCCTTGCAAAACTGATCGAGGAAAGGGATTCCAGATCTGAAACTTACCCTAAGATTAAAGCCGGCCCTGATATATTACCAGGCGGCAGGGATTACCGTATAGTTGATATAAAAAGGCGTTTCGGCAGCCCTTCAACCCTGAACACAAGGGCAAGGGAAGATAAATTCATATATTATAAAGAGCTCCAATCACATGTAATGGAGTTCCAGAAAAAATTCGGCATTAAGCCAACTGGAGTAATAAATAATAAAACCGTTCAGGCGCTCAATGTTGATGAGAATGACCTTATAAAAAAGATATCTGTAAACATGGATAGGCTTCGCTGGCTACCTGCTACCCTTGAAGATAAAAGGCTGATGATAAACGTAGCAGCCCAAAGGCTTAAAGCCTATGAGGGAGGAAAAGAGATATTCACACAGGCACTTGTTATAGGCAGAAGCGAAAAGAAAACCGCCTTGATGAACACATCTTTCATTAATGTAGTGTTCAATCCCTACTGGCACGCTCCACGTGGGTATACATTGCAATATCTGGTTCCGATCATAAAGAACGACCTTAGTTATCTTAAGACTGAGGAAATTGACGCTATCAGGTTCGCGCCGGATGGCCGATGGGTAGTTGTTGACCCTAAAACAATAGATTGGAAAAGCATCACTGATAAGAACCTTGATTTCATGTTACGTCAGCGTCCGGGTAAAAGGAATGCCCTTGGCCCTATGAAATTCAGCCTCGTCAATAATTTTGACATCTATATGCATGGAACTTCAGAACCTTGGCTGTTCAGCTCTGATTACCGCGCTCAAAGCTCTGGCTGCATCAGGGTTGAAGACCCTATCAAGTTGGCGCTCTATTCACTACTCGGCAATACTGATGTTCCTGAAGAAAAATTCATGAGCTATTATGAGGCCTTTAATGATGATAAGCTTCCTCCGGAAGACCTTCCAAAACAGGTTACTGTAGCCCTCAAAAACCCTATACCGACATATATTAACTATCAGACGGTTCTTCCTGATGAAAAAGGTAACCTGAACTTCGTAGATGATATCTATGGCTGGGATACTGGAATGCTTGATGCTATCAAAAATCCTATTAAGTCCCCAGTAAAATCAGAGCCAACTGATAAAGTTGCCCAACCAGTAACAGTTGCACCAACTGCAACTCCGGTCGAAGTAAAAAAGGAAATCACGCCGAAACAATAAGCTTTATTGTAGTTTCCGAAAAATAATATATACCCCCTTTAAGGATAATCGGGTGACCGCTTGTGTTTACATGAGAGGAAAGTCCGGGCTCCACAGAAAAATGTGACGGATAATCACCGGCAAGGGTAACCTTAGGGAAAGTGGCACAGAAAACAAACCGCCCGTCTTCGCCCCTTTGGAGCTACAACGTGCCAGGCCCTTTTTATTATCAGGAGGGCTTGCCGCGCCGTAGCTCCAAAGGAGCGAAGGCGGGTAAGGGTGAAAAGGTGGGGTAAGAGCCCACCGCTTACTCCAAAAAGTAAGGCACGCAAAACCCCACATGGAGCAAGATCAAATAGGGGTACTACGTCCGTAAGGGCAGGCTTTTTCTGAAGCTATGGTATCCGGGTAGATTGCTTGAGGGTTAAAGTGATTTAATTCCCAGATGAATGGTTACCGCCTGCTTGCAGGTACAGAACCCGGCTTATAGATTATCCTTATTTAGCTAGCCAAAACAATTATGAAACTATCAGAAAAAATTGAAACCTTTATTATTAGAATTACCCCTGAACCTGTAAAAAGGTTCACGATAAAAACTATAAATAAACTCCCACCAAAATACTCAAAATGGATACTTAACCATAAATTCTTAAGCATCTGTATTATCTATACTTTCAGGGGCCTTTTCCTGAGACCCTCAATGTGGGCGGTCTACGCCAGCTTAGCAGCATATTTCCATTGGAAGTAAGCTGTTCTTGATAATTTCAAATTTCTGCTTATTCTCCCCGCAACAACAAACAACAGCCTGACAACATATGACGGATAAAGAACAAAGATATAGTAATCCTGAAGCACTTGCATTTCACGAAAAAGGTAAACCCGGCAAAGTAGCGATACTGCCTACAAAACCACTCACAACCCAGAGGGATCTTGCTCTTGCTTACTCACCCGGCGTTGCAGCTCCGGTGCATGAAATAGCTGATGATCCGGCTAACGCATATAAATATACGGCTAAAGGCAACTTCGTTGCTGTAATATCCAACGGTACAGCCATTCTTGGCCTTGGAGACCTTGGCGCGCTTGCTTCAAAACCTGTGATGGAAGGTAAGTCTGTTCTTTTCAAACGCTTCGCTGATATTGACTCAGTTGACGTTGAAGTTGATACAAGCGACCCTGAAAAATTCATAAACTGCGTCCGTTATTTAGGACCAAGCTGGGGCGGTATAAATCTTGAAGATATTAAAGCACCTGATTGCTTCATCATTGAAAAAACCTTGAAAGAAGTAATGGATATCCCGGTTTTCCATGATGACCAGCACGGCACCGCAATAGTTACAGCAGCAGCTCTTATCAATGCTGCGCATTTAACTAACAGGAACTTCGCTGACATGAAACTCGTCGTTCTCGGCGCAGGTTCAGCAGGTATCGCATGCTTAGAATTAGTGAAATCCCTCGGTATCAAAAACGCCCTTCTAGTTGACCGCGAAGGCGTTATCTACAAAGGCCGCACTAAAGGAATGAACGAGTGGAAAGAAAAACACGCGATCGAAACTCCCGATAGAAGCCTTGAAGACGCCATGAGAAATGCTGATGCTTTCTACGGCTTGGCAGGCAGAGGCGCCGTTACCAAAGAAATGGTAAGATCAATGGCGAAGAACCCGATAATCTTCGCAATGGCAAACCCTGATCCTGAGATAACCCCGGCAGAAGTAGCAGAAGTCCGTAATGACGCGATCGTAGCAACCGGCCGTTCTGATTACCCGAACCAGGTTAATAACGTTCTTGGTTTCCCTTATATTTTCCGTGGCGCGCTTGATGTTCAGGCCAGCACCATCAATGAAGAGATGAAAGTTGCTGCTGCCAAAGCACTTGCGGAACTAGCACGTGAAGCTGTTCCTCTTGAAGTTATTACAGCTGTAAATCGCGGCGATATGGAATTCGGCCCTAATTACATCATTCCTTCTGCGTTTGATCCTCGCCTTATCTCAAATATCCCTGTTGCCGTTGCAAAAGCTGCAATTGAAACAGGCGTTGCCAGAAAGATAATCACTGACTGGGATGCCTATAAAAGGGAACTTGCTGCAAGGCTTAACCCTACTGCAAACGTACTCAGCCTTATTTACAAAAAACTCCGCAACAATCCTAAAACCATCATCTTCGCTGAAGGCGAGGAAGAAGTTATCGTCCGCTCTGCCATCCAATGGGCTGAAAGCGGTTATGGTAAAGCGATCTTAGTAGGACGTGAGGAAAAAATCACCGAGCAGGCTAAAAAACTCGGTATGAAAGAAAAACTCAATAATATTGAGGTAAGGAATTCTTACAAAAGCGAAGTCAGCGAAAAATATGTCGATTTCCTTTATGAAAAACTCCAACGCAAAGGCTACCTGAAACGCGACTGCTGGAGGGAACTCAAAAATGACAGGAACGTATTTGCTTCCGTAATGCTTGCCAAAGGTGAAGGCGATATACTCATCACCGGCGTTACGCGCAGCTACAGTTCATGCCTTAAAACTTTAATGTCAGTTATCGGCGCTAAAAAAGGTGAAAGGGTTTTCGGCACAACAATAGTTGTCGGCAGCAATAACAAAACAGTCTTCATTTCCGATACTGCCGTTCATGTTGAGCCAGACGCTGAACAACTCGCTCAAATAGCTATTGCAACTACTGAGGTCGCCAAGAAAATGGGTGAAGAGCCTCGCTTGGCTTTCCTCTCATACTCAAATTTCGGCAACCCTGGTCATGAAAAAGTTCAGATAATAAGGGATGCAGTTAAAGCCTTAGACAGCAAAAAAGTTAAGTTCCAGTATGAAGGTGATCTTACACCTGATGTTGCCCTTAATGAGAATCTGCTGGCACTCTACCCGTTTGCAAAACTCAAATCCTCGGCAAATTGCTTGGTAATGCCTTCTTTAGAAGCAGCAAATATCTCCGGCAAAATGCTCAGGGAAGTTGGCGGCGGCACATTAATAGGCCCCGTCCTCCACGGCTTCGCAAAACCCGCGCAGATAGTTCCTATGAACGCTTCTGTTTCAGAAATACTGAACATTGCAGCTATCGCGAGTGTAGAAGAGTAATTTCGTAAGATTGAAGAAAGGTTGTGATTACTGAATTAGGTACGACCTTTTTTGAAATCTTCTATAATTTTCTTTCCTTTGTCTATATCAAGTACATAGGGAGAAAGATTATTAGCTTTTCTCGCATCAGATGCCTCTCTAGCAGCCTGACCAATCCAACTTTCAAGATTTGCTGGATCTAACCCAGAATTAACTAACTCTACCACAGTACCATTCAATAGGTCTAAGTTATTTTCATGAGCTTCGCCATACTTACCATTCTCGTCGGCTTGGCTTAAATTATCAAGCAATCCACGCTCAAAATCCTTTATAATATCACGTTTATTCATGCCTTTACACCCTTCCATATCTGGTTATAAAACACGTAAAAAAACTCCGTCATTATCTCTACTTTCTCTTTATATTGCGGTCTTAAGTTTAAAATATCATCCTTTATAAGCTTTCTGATCTCAGCTTCGGGAAGGTTATTTTTCTTAGCTGCAATAAAGAATTCCGGCATTGTATTAACCAGATTATTGAATTTTTTTGACGTCTTACTTCGCCATTTCATAAAGTTACTTCGCTTTTGCTTTCTTGGCAGTAAATGCTTCAATTAAAATAGGCGCGATTATGCCAATGGTAAACCCTTTCACTAAAAAAAAGATCGCCGAAAGCACGCATAATACTCTTTCAATTATTTTTAATTTCATAAACCCTGCAAGTGATTAAATCGCTGTAAACAGCGGCTTTATAGCAGAAACCCTAAGAATTACAAGGTTGGGTTAAATTTTGTCTTTTATCATATCCAAAAAGCTATTCTCAATATCTAGCATTGTACTTGAGCCTATTACGTTACCTAAGTTTATCATCAAATCAACTTGCACTTTTGGCGTATTTTCAAAAACTATTTGACCGTCTTTTTTTAAAGTAGGCCCAGAATATAATATACCCATAAAAAATATTTTTTCCCTTTTCTCTCCTATTTTTAACTTATTATCTTCTGCATAAATATACGATTTAGGTTCTATATAAAACAAAGGAGAGCCTGAAGATCCTGGAAAACAAGCCATATCTATAAGAAATTCATTTTTTCCATTACAAAGATATAGAGGGAGGAGTTGAAAAAATTCCTGTCCTTATTAAAGGATAATTATTTAATTCATCACTTATTCCTATTGGATAACCTACCATAAAAACTTGTCCTCCTACTGAAATAGTTTTTAAGTCATCTTCTTTAGGGAGAATAGAATTATCTATAGAAATATAAAAAGGAACTTTTCCTGTCTTGTTTTTTAAATCTTCAAATATTCCCAAAATAGGAAATGCACATAAGTCTGCTAATTCATGACAAATCCATTGTTTTGCATCATAAGCAAAAATAATATTTAATGAATCTTTTGAAGGGTTATTATTATCATCTTTTATATGAAGCTTAATAGATATTTGCTTTGCACCTTCTAAAACATGTTTATTTGTGACTAGAAAATCAGCCTTTTTATTACCAATAAATTTAGTGTAAAAGAAACCTGTACCTGAACTTTTCTCGGTAGTAATTTTAGTAGTGCTGTAAAGTATTTTTTCATGTAAAGTATTTGGAATTACTACTGACATTTTTTTATCCTGATTAATTATATTTTCCGCAGAAACAAATATATTTATGAATAAAACAAATAATACACAGCCAGCGTACAATAAAAATTGTATTTCTTTTTTCATATGCTTAAATAACAAAATTGTCAGTCTGCAATAAATGCGGGCTAACAAGAACTAAAAATGAATAGCCTTCTTCCACGCATCTAAACTCGCCTCATGCATCATTTCTGAAAGTGTGGGATGAGGGAAAATAGTGTGGAAAAAATCTTCCTCAGTAAGTTCTGCCGTCTTACCGATCACAAAACCCTGAATCATTTCAGTAACTTCCGCCCCTATCATGTGCGCGCCAAGCAGCTCTCCTGTATCAGCATTGAAGATGGTTTTTACCAACCCCTCAGTATCACCAAGTGCAATTGCCTTGCCGTTACCAATGAACGGGAATTTACCTACTTTTATATTATATCCCGCCTCTTTAGCTTTGTCCTCAGTCAAGCCCACAGATGCAATCTGCGGATGGCAATATGTACAACCCGGAATATTCTCACGCTTCATAGGGTGAGCATGCCCACTATATTTTCCTTCCTTCTCAGCAATTCTTTCAACACATATAACACCTTCATGAGATGCCTTATGAGCAAGCCACGGCGCAGATACCACATCACCTATTGCATATATACCTTCCTCATCGGTCGCGCAGAATTCATCCACCTGAATCTGGTTACGCTCTATCTTCACACGCGTTCCTTCTAGTCCAAGATTCTCCGTATTCCCAATAACACCAACCGCAACAATAACCCTTTCAACTTTAAGCTCTTCGGTCTTGCCATCTTTGGATTGTAAAACAGCCGTCACATCATTCTTACCTTTTTTAAGCTCGGCAACAGATGTTGAAGTTCTGATTTTTAAACCTTGCTTCTCAAATGATTTTTGTGCAAGTGCTGAAATTTCCTTGTCTTCAACCGGTAAAATCCTTTCCATGACCTCTACAACAGTAACATCACAGCCCATTGTTTGGTAAAAATTCGCGAACTCTATCCCGATAGCGCCGCTACCAACAACCAGTAAAGATTTTGGCATTTCATCAGGCGTCATCGCCTTTTTATAACTCCACACCAGCTTCTCATCATGCTCGAGTCCCGGGAAAGTTTTAGCGCGCGCACCGGTTGCAAAAATTATATGACGCGCTGAAATATCCGCAACCCTCTCAGCATCCCTCTCACCTGATTTACGTACAGATATTTTACCTGCCCCATTAAGCTTTCCATAACCATCAAACACTTCGACCTTATTTTTCTTCATCAGATGCTTGATACCTTGGGTCAGCTTCGAAGAAACTGCACGGCTTCTCTCAATCACTTTTTTAAAATCAAATTTGATATTATCAGCCGATAAACCAAACTCTTCAAGGTTATGCATCAGATGATATATCTCTGAACTCCTGAGCAATGCCTTCGTAGGAATACAACCCCAATTAAGGCATATCCCGCCAAGATGCTCCTTCTCAACAAGTGCCACTTTATACCCAAGTTGGCTCGCACGTATTGCCGCCACATATCCACCCGGCCCGCCACCAATTACCGCAATATCAAATTCTTTTATTTCCGACATAAAATTCTAATTAGGTATTACACAAAAAGCGTAATAGGGTTTTCAATATATTTCTTGAATGCAGCGAGGAATTCCGCCCCGACCGCGCCATCAACCGAACGGTGATCTACTGATAAAGTGACAGACATGATACTCGCAATTTTTATGTCACCATCTTTAACAATAACCCTGTCTTCACTCGCGCCAACTGCAAGTATGCATGATTGCGGCGGGTTTATGATAGCATTGAAATTCTTAACGCCGTACATTCCGAGATTGGAAATAGAAAAACCACCACCCTGGAATTGTTCAGGCTTTAATTTATTCTCACGCGCAAGTTTCGCCAGGCTCTTCATCTCAGCAGATATCTGTATCACTGATTTCTGATCTGCATTGAAAATTATCGGAGTTATAAGGCCGCTATCAGTTGCAACCGCAACAGAGATATCAACATTATTATACTGCACGATAGCATCATCATACCAGCTTGCGTTAGCAGCAGGAACCGCCTTTAAAGCCATTGCCGAAGCTTTGATTACCATATCATTCACAGATATTTTATACGAAGGTTTTCCTTCTGCAACTCCTGTTGCCAGTTCATTAACATGCCCGCGCGCCTGAACCAGATCAGTCACATCACAATCAATATTAAGATAAAAATGCGGGATATTCTGTTTCGCTTCAAGCAATCTTGTGGCAATCACTTTGCGAATATTACTATTCGGGATAGTTACAAATTCATTAGAATCACGCTGCACTGCGCCAGCATTAGAATTTCCACGCGCAAGATGTTCTTCAACATCCGCCTTAACTATACGCCCTTTCGGGCCAGTTCCCCTTAATGCTGAAAGGCTCACCGCCGCCATTGACGCAACCTTCTTCGCAAGCGGGCTAGCTTTTATTAAGGCGTTAGATATTGCAGGCTGAGTATTAGTATTTATTTGCGGAGCAGCTTTTGGCTGAGCAGGAGCGGCTTGCTGCACTGGCTTTGAAGCACTAGGAGCGCTTGTTGGAGCACTCGTCGGTGCCTTTGGCGCTGCACTAGGAGCTTTTGATTTATTCTCATTAGCCGTCTCTTTAGGAGCTTCCGGCTGTTTGATCTGATATGAATCCAGAACTTTTTTATCCTCACCATCTTCAAGCAGAAGCGCGATTACAGAATTTACTTTAACGGCTTGCGCGCCTTCTTGTATAACGATTTTACCAAGCACACCATCATCAACCGCCTCAACTTCCATAGTGGCTTTATCAGTTTCAATCTCGGCTATTATGTCACCCGCCTTAACTTTATCACCCTCTTTCTTTGTCCATTTGGCAAGGTTACCTTCTGTCATCGTCGGGGAAAGCGCAGGCATCAATATTTCTTTTGGCATAGCTTTGCTAATTTAGTTTTTAATAAAGGAATAATATAAATAATTACTTAAAAAACAATAAGTTAAAACATTAGGATGTTAACCTTTTATTAACCATTTTACTTTATAATTAGCAAGTTAAAATTTAAAAAACAATATATATGGAATATTTGAGCGATTTGCACATCAAAATGAGAGAATTACAAATTAAAGTATTTGAAGATAACTCTACGCCATTCGATAAAAAAGTGTCAGATTTACGAATAGAATTTGTAAGAATGCTGGAGAATGCAAAAGAAGATTTTAAAGCACCAGAAGAGGTAAAAGAATTTGCTACAAAATTATTGGAAAAAATTGAGAAAAATCCAAAAATGGATTTTGATGCAATTGCTGACGAAGTTGGTAAAAAGGCTAATTACTATGAAATGCTAGATTGTGTAGCAAAATCTGAATTAGCTACAAAAATTTATTCTAATGAAAAAACAGAAGAAGGCAATAAAATTTCTTTAACGGAATATGAAGAAATTTCTGGATGGCTCGATCTTGCAAAGAGTGCTGCTAAATTTGCGGGAGAAAATCTTACTTATGACACTATTGATAATCTTGAAGGAGAGCAAGATTTAGTTAATATTAAAATATTTTCTGAAATTAAAATTAACGGTGATGATAAAGTTGAAATCGGTTTGCAAAAATCGATTCCTATGATTTTTTCAGATGATTTGGTAAAAAAATTAGCGCAAGAACAGAAATCAGGAAAAAACTAATTTTTTATTTTCTTAAAAAATTCTTCCAGCGAAGTATCAATTGCCGGAAGTTTTATCCCAAAAGCTTGGAAAGCCTTATCACTGTTAAGCCTTGAATTAAGCGGACGTGTTGCTTTCACAGGATAATCAGAAGTATTGATCGGCAGGATATTTTTTACCTTAACAGGAAAATTATATTTCTTAGCTTTTTCCACTATCATTTTAGTGAACTCAAACCATGAAATATATTCATGCGGTGTAAGATGATAAATTCCATACTCAGTAGAATTTTTCTTTATCACTTCCAAAGTGGCTTTGGCAATATCAAGCGAATAACATGGGCTACCGATCTGGTCTGCAACAATTTTCAGCTCCTCCTTTTCACCTGCCAATCTTATCATCGTAAATGGGAAGTTTTTACCCACATGATTATAAACCCAGCTGATACGGAAAATGAAATTCTTGCATCCCGATTCCTTAATCAGTTTTTCTGATTCTAGTTTTGAAAAACCATAATAATTAAGCGGCGCCAGATCTTTAATATCATCTTCTAAAAATGGTTTTTCTCCACTTCCATTAAAAACATAATCAGTTGAATAATGCATCAGTACAATATTGTTTTCAGCGCAATATTCCGCTATTACCGCAACTGAAGCTGCATTTATTTTATAACATAATTCCCTCTCATCCTCTGCCTTGTCAACCGCTGTATAGGCTGAACAATTGATGATATGATCAGGTTTCACATTTAAATTCTCAAGATAATTCTTCACATTTTCTTCATCAGAAAAATCACACTCTTCGAGAGTCGGGAATATAGAATTATATTCGGGATTATTTTCCAGCAGATCAAGAAAATTAGAACCAAGCTGCCCGCCTCTGCCAAAAATTAGAAGGTTAGGTTTCAAAGGCATTATTTCCCCTCTATCTCTCTTAGAACTGATTCAAGATATTTATAATAATCGGAAGATTTACTATAAGAATCCATTAGCTTTCTATACCCTTCCGCATCAACAAAACTCTGTCTTAGGGCAATTTCCTCAATACAGGCGATCTTAACATTCTGCCTTTTTTCTATCGTGTGAACAAAAGTTGATGATTCAAGAAGCGCATCAGGAGTTCCCGCATCAAGCCACGCAAACCCGCGTCCCACCTTAATTACATTGAGGTCGCCTTTTTCCATGTAGGCTTTGTTAACATCAGTTATTTCAAGTTCTCCACGAGCTGAAGGTTTCAGATTTTCTGCAATAGAAACAACATTTTTGTCATAAAAATATAAACCCGTAACTGCCCAGTTCGATTTAGGGGTTTTCGGTTTTTCTTCAATTGAGATAGCTTTGCCATTTTTATTAAGCTCTACCACACCATATCTTTCCGGGTCACGGACATTGTAAGCCATAACATAAGCGCCGCTTTTTAATTCCAGCGCCTTTTCAAAATCCTTACCCATGGTTTCCGGCAAAATTTCACTGCCGTAAAATATGTTATCACCAAGTATCAAACATGAAGCACTATCACCAACAAACTCTTTACCAAGAATAAATGCCTGTGCAATCCCCTTAGGTTCCGGCTGAACTTTGTAAGAGAATTTTACACCGTATTTTTCACCATCACCCATCAGATCTTCAATGATCGGCAGATCACGCGGGGTGCTGATTATAAGTATCTCACGTATCCCGAAATTCATGAGTATCGCGAGCGGATAATATATCATCGGCTTATCATAAACAGGTAATATCTGCTTACTGATCGCGTTTGTCATAGGCTGGAGCCTTGTGCCACTTCCGCCTGCCAAAATAATTCCCTTCATTTTATTCCCCTATTATTCCTCTCGGATTTCCATTTTTATCAAATGCCTTTCTGCCGAATACAAATGACATAACACCTAATATGCGAGCTTTATATTTTAGACTTTTATCACGGTTAAATATCAAACTATAAACTATGAATTTAGACAAATACTTAAAAATTACAGAAAGCTTTTTAGCCAGATACCTGGAGCCTGAAAAATGCTTCTTGAAATAATACAGTTTTGACCAGCCCGCATGCCAAGATTTTAAATATTCCGTTCTGGTACTTACAGCAGAAGATTTTCCGACCAGATGCTCAAGCAGAACTGACCTGCACAGTAATATATTCTGCCCAGATTTTAATATCCTTTTGCAAAGGTCCGTTTCTTCATAATAAAGGAATATCTCTTCATCAAAAAAACCAACACTGCTAAGGTTTTTCATATTAAACAACATAGCCGCGCCCACCACCCATTCAGCCAGCTCTATTGATTGCATGCTGGTTCTATCGTAAATTGCTTTATCAGTAGCAGGCGCTATCACGCAGGATTTCTGGTGTGCTTTGGCAACTTCGAGAAGCTTTATTATCTCAACATAATCTGTGATTATATCGGGATTAAGCAGGAAAGAATAATCAGTTTTAACTTCTCTCAAAGCAAGGTTTGCCGCTCTGCCATAACCTATATTAACTGGGGACCTTATTAATTTAACTTCGTGAAAAGATTCTATTATACTGCAAGTGTCATCCCTGCTTGCATTATCAACAACTATAACTTCAAACTTACCTGCAACCTCTTTCAGGAATTGCCTGATTAAACTTGCGCTGTTATAAGTAACTGCAATTATTGTTAATTCTTTATTGAGCATGAACATAAAATTTATAAAGAATATAGGTATTAAAATTTAATAAAAATCAATGAAAACTATTTTAGTTACAGGCGGTCTTGGATTTATAGGAAGTAATTTCATCATTCAGGAGTTAGGTGCTGGCAATAGTATAATCAACCTTGATAAGGTTACATATGCCGCTGATTTTGCAAACCTGAAGAAATTTGAGAACCACCAGAATTACAAATTCATCAAAGGTGATATCTGCGATAACGATCTGGTCGCAAGTATTTTTTCTGACAATAAAATAGATTATGTAACTAATTTCGCCGCAGAATCCCACGTCGATAACTCTATTAAAAACCCTTCCGATTTCATAGAAACAAATATTTTGGGAACCTATAATTTATTGCAAAATGCCAGAGCTTATATAAAAAATATCAAGCATCCTGCGGAATTCAGGTTCCTGCATGTTTCTACAGACGAAGTTTTTGGCAGCCTTGAAGAAAATTCCCCGAGATTCAATGAGGTCACAAAATATGACCCAAGTTCTCCTTACTCCAGCTCAAAAGCCGCCTCTGACCATCTGGTGAAAGCATGGCATAGAACATATGGCCTTCCTGTTATCATTACCAATTGCTCCAATAATTATGGCCCGCACCAGCATAAGGAAAAGCTGATACCGAAAACCATATTTAACTGCCTTGAAGAAAAAGAGATACCAATATACGGCAACGGAAAAAATATCCGCGACTGGATATTTGTTGAAGACCACTGCAAAGGCATTAAGCTTGCCCTTGAAAAAGGTAAGATCGGCGAATCTTATCTATTCGGCGGGAACTGCGAAAAAAATAATATAGAAGTTGTAAGTACTATCTGCGACTTAATGGATAATATAAAACCGCGAAAAACAGGCAGAACCTATAAAGACCTGATCACTTTTGTAGAGGACCGGAAAGGCCATGATTTCCGCTACGCGATCAGTAATGATAAATCAGAAAATGAACTCGGATTTAAAGTTAGTGAAAACTTTGAAAATAACCTTAGAATAACCATCCATAATTACATGAATAGATAATGGCAAAAAATCATTTAAAATATCTGACGAACCCAAAGGAAGAGATCCCGAGAAAGATCAAACGCACTTTCGTAGAAGTAAAATCCCAGATTGAAAGATTGAAACTGAAATTCGACACTGATTTCATCAGCGACGTATTGCCCTATACCTGGAAAGGCAAACAGCCCAGATATGAACTGATAAATAATATAATAAAACATAAAGGCTTTAAAGACTATCTGGAAATAGGATGCTTCAGGGATGAGTGTTTCAGCCAGATCCAAGCTGAGAATAAGGTAGGTGTTGATCCTATGTCCGGCGGAAATGTCAGGATGACCAGTGATGATTTTTTTGCCCAGAATTCTAAAAAGTTTGATTTTATATTCATTGATGGCCTTCATACTTATGAGCAGGTTGCGCTGGATATTAAGAATTCCCTCAAATGCCTGAATGACGGCGGCGTTATTGCTTTGCATGACTGCATGCCGTTAAACTTCTACAGCCAATGCGTACCACCTGTCAGCAATGTATGGAACGGCGATGTCTGGAAAGCTATAATTGAAGCGCGCACCTTCCCTGAGATCGATACGACGGTTTGCCTTATAGACCACGGTGTTGGAATTATGGTAAAAAGACCTAACAGGAAAATAATAGATTTTCCGGCTGGCACAAATTTCAAAGAACTAAAGTTCAAAGACTTTGCAAAGAACCACAAAGAATGGCTTGAGCCGATAGAATATAATGATGCCCTTACTTTCATTGAACGGTAATCTCTATGAGCTTCTATCCTCAAAATGAGCTTAAAAAACTGGGCCTGAAAAAATTCGGTAAGAATGTTAAAATATCTTCAAAATCTTCCATTTATAATGCCGACAATATCTCAATCGGTGATAATGTCAGGATAGATGATTTCTGCATAATTTCCGCCGGTGATGAAGGTATTGAGATCGGCAGCAACGTGCATATAGCCTGCTATTCAAGCATTATCGGCAGAAAGAAAATTACCATCTCAGATTTTGCCAATATATCTTCTCGCGTTTCTATCTACTCGATCAGCGATGATTTTTCCGGCGCATCATTAACAAACCCTACAATACCAGATAAATACAAAAAACCTATCAACGCACCAGTCGCAATAGGTAGGCATGTTGTGATAGGTAACGGTTCAATTATCCTGCCCGGCGTTACCATAGAAGAAGGCTCAGCAATCGGCGCTTTATCATTGGTAAAAAATAATATTAAACCCAATATTATCGCAGCAGGAATTCCCGCTAAAAAGATCGGGGTCAGAAAAAAAGATATATTTAAACTTGAGAAAGAATATCTGAAGCAACTTTAACTCGCACTCTCACCCCGACTCTCTTCCTCAAGGGGAGAGGGGGGTGCCTGAATTCAATTGCTTCTCCCTGTAACCTTTTACATATTGCTCCATCATTTCAACTTCCTCTTCAGTAATTGGCGCATTCATATCAACTTTTTGAGATTCGGATTCCTTTAGTTTCTCAAGATCAATCTGCGCTATTTCCTGTTCCTGCTTCATTATTTTAAGCAGAATGCTTGAAAGTTTATTAACGATATTCACTTCCGTTTCATAATCTTCAGAAGATTTTATAGTGGAAGTATCACTTCCTTCCCTTTCCACATTTTCAGTTATCCTATCAAATATAGTTTCAATTATCTTACGTGATTTTTTAAGTATCCTGCGGTGCTCTTCAACCAGGTGTATATATTTTTCTTTGTTCATAAATTTATTCTTTGTTTGTCACCCCGCACTTGTTGCGAGGTGGATCAGGGTTTTAAAACAACCATCTACCCCGCAATAAATGCGGGGTGACAATCCCTAGTAAATCCATTTTATGTATGAAAAATAATGCCCGGAAGGAGAAGATTTGTACAAGTTATCAGTATCAGGTAACTTGTACTTGCACTGACAACTTGTACTAAACAACTTTCTTTAAAGAAGAATTATAATAAATACTGATCGCTTCTTTAAGGGTGTTCACAACTTCCTTTATTTCCTCATCAGTAATGCCAAGCCAGAAAGGTAGGGCAATTACGGAATCTATCAGCTTATTACTTACCACCAGCGGCTGGCGTGGGAAATCTTTATAAGGCTCAAAATTATGGCAGCCTTTGCGCCACCATCTGCGGGATTCAATTCCCTTGCTCATCAGGTGATTTATCACATCATCGGCAACGGGATATTTTAATTTCACATTCATGGTTGAAGTTGCGTATTCGACAGAAGGCCACACCTCAACATTCACATCAGCAAGTTTTTCGGTATATTTTTCAATGAGTGATATCCACTGAGTCCTTTTATTATTCCAGCCATCAAGTTCAGCAAGCCCCACGGCAGCGCAGTATTCACTCATTTTTGCGTTTGAACCGCGAACAATTAAACCTTCTGGTGTAAAACCAAAATTAGACATTTTCTTCGCTTTGAAAAGCATCTCCTTATCTTTCCATAAAACCAGCCCGCCCTCACCTGTTCCAAAAGGTTTCGTTGCATGAAGGCTCACTATTATCGGGATATCAGTAACTTCAAATTCACGGAAACTCGCAATGGAATCAAAACTTGCTGCGGCGTCAATAATTACATTAATGCCTGTTTTTGCTTTAAAATCTTGCCATTTCTTGATGTTTATCGGCGCGCCGAAAGGTGATACCACTACTACGGTTGAGATTTTCTCTTTGAACTGGATTACATTTTCAGGTTCTATCGCCCATGTTTTTTCATCTACATCAATAAAAAATGGAACAAGGTCTGCATTATAAACGGCGCCCGCAGTTGCAACGAATGTCCAGCCCGGAAGCGCGCAATATGAACCCCTCGGTATATTAAGCGCCCTTGTAATAAGCGCCAGAGCTTGCGTTGCATTTGAAAATCCACATACCTCTTCTGCATCAACACCAAAATGTTTTGCAATTCTCGTTTCAAAATCTGTCACAAGCGGGCCAAAGTTTGAATACCATCTGGTCTTATCGATCTCCTTCAGATATTCAAAAATAAATTCTGCCTTAGGCAGTAATGGCCTCATAACCGGGATTCTGATATTGCTCATTTTGATTTACGTGATTATTTATACCCCTATTATAGTCACAAAAAATACAAAATGCATGAAAGTTACTGATCTGGAAATAAAAGGGCTGAAATTAATTGAGCTTAAGTTGTGGCATGATGACAGGGGGTTTTTCACTGAGCGGTTCGTCAAAAGTAAATTTGAAGAGGCTGGCATAAAAAATAATTTCATTCAGGATAACCACTCTCATTCTAAAGCTGGAGTGGTAAGGGGATTACATTACCAGAAAAGCCCTGATCAGGCAAAACTGGTTGGCTGCATAAAAGGAAGAATCCTTGATGTTGCGGTTGATATAAGGAAAGATTCCCCGACATTCGGTAAACATTATAAAGTTGAACTGAGCGATAAAAATGGCCTCATGCTGTTAGTTCCTGCAGGTTTCGCCCATGGCTTTTCTGCACTAACTGAATGTGATGTTATCTATAAGGTTGATGGCGGCTATAACCCTCAAGGTGAGGGCGGGATAATCTATAATGATAAAGAGCTTAATATTGACTGGGGCATCTCAAATAATATCGTTTCTGAAAAAGACCTGAAACTTCAAAGCTTTGCAGAATATAAAAACAACCCGGTTTTTTAATGGAAAATATAAGAGAGATAAGGATAAAAAAACTTCTATACCAAAGCTGGTATCGCGGTTGTAAGGAAACAGACAAAATAGTCGGGCTGTTTGCAAAAAAATATATTCATGAACTGAGTGACATTGAGCTTGATGAACTTGAGGCAATACTCAATGAAAATGACAATGATATTTTTGACTGGCTCTCCAACAAAAGAGAAATGCCGGAAGAGATAAAATCAAATTCGATAATGAAACGCCTACGCAATTTTATTCCCGCGCATGAAATCCATAATATTAATTAGACAGATTATTATTTTTCTGCTCTTCAATGATCGGCCTGTCAGAAGCGCCGACTATCCTGTCACAGGTACCTTTCGGAAATAACACCCATTCCCTGCCATCAGCATCTTTTTTGGCGTAACCTGCGCATGAATGTGAGCCATCCGCCGCAGCACAATCATTCTTCCCAGCCTTGGCGATACCGTAGCATTTTTCTTTTTCCGCAGTAGGCTTGTCTTTGTTATGGTCATCCTGCGCATTTGCATTCACAGAAAATGATGCTGCTAATAAACTGACCAATGTAGTTATTTTTATATTGCTCATTTAACCCTCATAAATTACTGTGCGCCGTCTCAAGAAAAAATAGCTTCCTATAAAATTCAGTCAAGATGGGTCTTCAGATTTTAAATTCCGCAGCAGCTTTAGTATTTGTACTGTGTTTGATCGGTATAGTATCAATTTTACTGCGTAAATACAGTGAAAAAATATCTATAAAAACTTCCCAGCAGAAAAGATTGAAAATCTCAGACAGTTTTATGATAGACCAGAAAAGGAAATTAGTTCTGGTTAAAAGGGACGATAAGGAACATCTTATACTCCTCTCACCTGAAGGGCATTTAATTATCGAAAAAGATATAATTACTAAGGATATAAATGAAAATTAGGAACTTAGTTCTTGTAATATCCCTGATGTTGCTGGTCGCATTAACAGCAACAAGCTCGTTCGCGCAGACACTCAATTTTGACCTTGGCGACCCTAAAGGCGGAAGTGCCGCGGGAGCTATATTCAGGCTAGTAATTCTTCTAACGGTTCTAAGCCTCGCGCCATCAATATTGATGATGGTAACAAGTTTTACTCGTATAATAATTGTGCTTTCATTACTTAGAAGTGCCATCGGTATCCAGCAGACCCCGCCAAATGCAGTCCTGATAAGCTTGGCGTTATTCCTGACATTCTTCATCATGCAGCCGGTATTTGACCAGTCTTACAACGAAGGTATAAAACCCTTGATAGAAGATACCATGGATGAGACCGAGGCTTTGCAGAAAACGGCAGAACCTTTCAGGCAGTTCATGTTGAAACATACAAGGGAAACTGACCTGGGATTATTCCTTGAACTCTCTGAAGGTGATAAGGGAGAGGAAGGTGAAAAAACAAGACAGATAGAAGAAGGTGAAATTGTGCCTTATAAAGCACTGGTGCCAGCCTTTATGATAAGCGAACTACGCCGCGCATTTGAAATTGGCTTCCTAATATTCATACCATTTCTTATAATAGATATGGTGGTTGCTTCTATACTCATGAGTATGGGTATGATGATGTTACCTCCCGTTTTGATTTCCCTGCCCTTCAAGATAATTTTCTTCGTACTTATTGATGGCTGGGCAATGTTATGCGAAAGTTTAGTCAGAAGTTTCCAATAGGGAAAAAATATGTCCCTTGTCATAAAAAATCAGACAATAAATCTCAGCACTAGTTTAGAGCAGGATTATGAATTTGTTTTTAGTAATAAACTTCCTGAATTCTCCTCACCCCTTTCAGAAGCTATAGAAATAAAGCCAAGACAAGGTAAAGATGCTGAAGAAAAATTCTACGCACTCATCTTTAAGAAGGATTTCCCGGTAGATTTCGTCAGGCTTAACATCCATAGGGAGATGAAGCTAAAATTTGTTCAGGAACTTTCTGACTTCGGAAAAATAAAAACTCCTCAAGGGAAAGAGGTACTGGCTGCAGTTTTAAAACGCCCAAGAGGCATCAGGCTTTCAAAATATATCTTTGAAATGGGAAACCCTAATGACCATGTAGTAATAACAAATATATTGACCCAGCTATTCAATGGTATCTTAGCACTGCATGAGAACAGGCTTACCCACGGCTCAATAAACGCTGATAATATTTTCATAAATCCTGAGAATTTTGCCATTACCATAAAAGAATGCGTTTCCGAATATTGCGGCTTTTCACAGAAAATGGCTTTTGAAACTTATGAAAGAATGGCCTGCCACCCAGCCGGTAAAAATTACGTCGATCAACCTGCTGACTATTACGCTCTTGGTATGATGCTCGTCAGCCTTCTCACCGGCGAACCGCTTTTTGAAGGGCTTTCTGAAGATACTGTTATAAAAACAAAATTTGAAGGCGGCTCTTATGAAAGCGTCCTGAATATAATAAGGTCAAAAAAAGTTTTAAGTCTCAGCGTTAAAAATGAGAACCTTCTTAAAGGATTATTGCATGATAAGACCATAGAAAGATGGGGTAATGAACAAATAAAAAAATGGCAAAAAAGGGAGATATCGCAAGGTGTACCTTCCAAAGTTCACAGGCAAACCTCAACCAGTTTCATATTTGAAGACCGTGATTATCTCTCTGCAAAATATCTGGCTTACGCTATCCAGAAGAATTGGGCTGCTGCCAAGAAGCATCTTAAGGTACTTGATCTTTCACGCTGGATCACCTTTACTTCAAAATTCTCTGACATTGAGAAGCGTATATTTTTAATGACCAACGGCTGGCAAAGTGAGATCGTAATACCAGATGAAAAACTTTCAAGGATACTTAACCTTCTTGATGAGGAAGGCCCGATAAGGATGCGGAACACCTGCTTCCACCCTAGGGCAACCGGTAATATCTTTGTACACTTCCTTAATGAAAATAACCAGACCGGTATTGACGATATACTTGCGGTGTTTGACCTTGGCTTGATCGAAGCCTGGATATCCCAACAGGATGATGCAGAAATGTACAAACCATCTATCCTCGGCTGGAACCCGAGAAAAATAAAACATTATTTAAGGATGCGTGAAGTTGGTTTCGGCGTTGAGAGATGCGCCTATGAACTTAATTCTTACCTTGCATGTAAAAGCCCGCTACTTGAGAATTTTTACTGCGTTGGTCTTGTTGCGCTTATTAAAGATCTGGAAAAAATAAAACTCCCTTCGGCTGATAAAATTGATAAACATCTTGTTGCTTACCTTGCTACTCATTGCAAAGTTGAAGATACGATTAAAGTTAAAACCCTTGCGCATTTTCCTGATCTTATAATAAATGAAGATATAAAAATGTGCGCTCTACTCTCAATTGCGCAAAAAATGAGTGGCTTGGGTTCCCTTCCTAACCTTACCAGATGGGCAAGGGAAAAACTCGATATTGTTCTTAAAAAAGTCTATAGTAATAAGATCCGCACAGAACTGGAAGAAAGGCTTAATAAATCCGTTGCCTCTGGTGATATTGATAAATTATTCCACGTGATCGCTGATAGCAAACTCCTTAAAAGGGATTTTAACGGCTTCAGGGAAGCACGTAACCAATATAAAATGCTTTCTTTTGAAATATTCAGGCTCAGATCTAAAGCTAACCTAGATCAGATGTCCTATAAACTCGGCTTGCGTGCTGCCCTGATCTTTTCTTACCTTGTAAGTTCGGTTTCTATTTTGACTATCATGTTGATTACCATGAGATAATTAACATATTTAAATTTTCTCCATAAAGGGACTTCCCTTCCTGTTTTAAATCACTATAAATTGGAACAAATATTGGAACAAATTTGCTCCAATTTTTTAATGAAGCTCTTGAACTATCAAAAAAGCTTCATATATATGACCCCACATTAAAACTCTAACATATTGAGTTTTAACAATTTAACAACATTAAAGGAGGCTACCATGGCTATCAGACCACTTCACGATAGAATATTAGTTGAACGTTTAGAGCAGGAAGAAAAAACTGCCGGCGGCATAATCATACCTGATAACGTTAAGGAAAAACCAACCAAAGGCAAAATAGTTGCTGTTGGAAATGGCTCTAAAGACGAAAAAGGAAATATCATCCCGCTTGATGTTAAAAAAGGTGATGTAGTTCTTTTCGCTAAATGGGGCGGAACAGAAGTTTCTCACGACGGTAAAGAATACCTTATAATGAAAGAATCTGACATTCTTGCAGTTTTTGACGAGAAAAAAGCAGCATAATTAATTATCAATCAATAGGAGCTACTATATGGCTAAACAAATAGAATACGGTGCTAAAGCAAGAGAGAGATTCCTTGCTGGTATCGACAAACTCGCTAACGCAGTTAAAGTAACTTTAGGGCCAAAAGGTCGTAACGTTGTGATAGCAAAATCTTTCGGCGCGCCAAGAATAACTAAAGACGGCGTAACTGTTGCGAAAGAAATCGAGCTTTCTGACAAGTTCGAAAATATGGGCGCTCAGCTCATCCGTGAAGTTGCAAGCAAAACTAATGACCTCGCAGGTGATGGTACAACTACTGCTACTGTTCTTGCTCAGGCTATCGCGCATGAAGGCGCTAAAGCAGTTGCTGCAGGCCTTAACCCTATGGACATCAAACGCGGTATAGACCTTGCTGTTGCGCAAGCTGTTGAGTTCATCAAAAAAGCTTCAAAAACTGTTTCTAACAAAAATGAGATCGCTCAAGTTGCGACCATTTCTGCAAACGGTGATACTGAAATTGGTGAAAAACTTTCTGAAGCAATGGAAAAAGTTGGTAAAGAAGGCGTTATCACTGTTGAAGAAGGTAAATCACTCGAATTCGAACTCGATATCGTTGAAGGTTTACAGTTCGATAGAGGTTTCCTTTCTCCATACTTCATCACTAACGGTGATAAAATGCTTGTTGAACTTGAAGATGCTTTTGTTCTTATCTATGACAAAAAACTTTCAAGCCTCCAGCCTTTACTCCCAATACTTGAGCCTATAGCTCAGAACGGACGTCCACTTCTCATCATCGCTGAAGATGTTGAAGGTGAAGCTCTGGCAACTTTAGTTGTCAATAAACTTCGTGGTGGCCTTAAAGTTTGCGCAGTGAAAGCTCCTGGCTTTGGTGATAGAAGAAGGGCAATGCTCGAAGATATCGCTATCGTAACAGGTGGTAAAGTTATCAGCGAAGAGATCGGTGATAAACTTGAAAATACTACACTTCAGGATCTTGGCAAAGCTAAGAAAGTAACTATCGATAAAGAGAACACTATCATAGTTGGCGGTGCCGGCGATAAGAAAACTATCGAAGGTCGCGCTAACCAGATCAGGAAAGAGATCGAGAAAACTACTTCTGATTATGACCGTGAAAAACTACAGGAACGCTTAGCTAAGATCGCAGGCGGTGTTGCTGTTATCCGTGTTGGCGGCGCAACTGAAGTTGAAGTTAAGGAAAAAAGAGACCGTGTTGACGATGCACTCAATGCAACACGTGCAGCTATCGAAGAAGGTATCGTTCCAGGCGGCGGTGCAACTCTTCTCAGGGCAGCTCAATCTCTTGAAAAACTTGACGCTATCAATGAAGCACAAAGAGCTGGTATCAATATCGTTCGTAGGGCACTTGAAGCTCCTGCACGTCAGATCGCACACAATGCAGGTCTAGATGGCGCAGTTGTGGCAGGCAAGATCAAAGAATCAAAAAGCAAAACTGAGATCTTTGATGCACAGAACCTTGAATATGTTGATGCATTCGAAAAAGGTATCGTTGACCCTGCTAAAGTTGTCAGGATCGCGTTACAGGATGCAGCATCTGTTGCAGGCCTGATCGTTACTACTGAAGCACTAGTTGCTGATCTGCCTGATGATAAAAAAGGCGGACATGACCACGGCGATATGGGTGGCATGGGCGCTATGGGCGGCATGGGCGGCTTCTAATAAGCTGCGCTTAAGGGCTTTACTTTTCTACAAATTTACAGGGGTTGGTTTTCCAACCCCTTTTTATTTCAATTAAAACTTATTCAACCAACCAGCTTCCCCGCTTTTCTCTCAGCAATGAACTTACTATTCTCAAGTGCGTGGTTGATGTTCTCTATCATAATCTGCGGGCTGTCTTCACCTTTAATTATATACCCATCAGCGCCATGTAGTATAGCTTGATCAATTAGTTTTTTGTCTGAAACAGCACTGTAAATAATTATCGGCACTGAACATTTTTCTGAGAAAACTTTTAAAGTAGCAATACCTCTTGAATCTTCAATGTTAAGATCAAGCAGAACTATATTATAGACTTTATCATCCCTGTTTATTTCACTTATGGCGGCGCCTAATGAAGTAACGGCAATGATATTAGCATAAAAACTATAATGCTTTTCAAGAATGCTTTTACATATAATGAAATCCAGCGGGCTGTCTTCAACGATAAGGAAATTTATATGTTTCATAAGGGTCTATAGTTAGTTTGCTAAAT
>JANPLD010000040.1:0-3439 GCA_031426355.1 Alphaproteobacteria bacterium
AAGTCTCAAACCACAAAATAATGCCAACCCCTTCGATTACAAAAAATCCCAGGGGCCATGACATATAATGACTCGCCATCAGCAATATAAATCACCCCAAAATCAAAAAACAAACCCCCAATCCAACAAAAATTAATGGTGAATAGTAGAAAAGCTCTGGATTGGTAATTGTTTTGGGTGAGATGGTGGTCGGAGCGAATGTGAGATGGTGGTCGGAGCCAGAATCGAACTGGCGACACAAGGATTTTCAATCCTTTGCTCTACCGACTGAGCTATCCGACCACGGTAGGAGTGGCTTATATGATATATAGATTTTACTGTCAATTAGCTTTTAACCTTCAATTATTAAGTCATTAGCTTTTATTTGTATTTTTCATTATAAACGGCTAAATAAAAGCCAAATAAATATTTGAAAAATGTTAACTCCATCTTACAAAACCATACTTGATATAGACCCTTACGTTCCTGGCAGTACGGTAAAATCCAATAAGAACCGCTCCATAAAACTTTCTTCCAATGAAAACCCATTTGGATGCAGCCCTGCAGTAAATGAAGCTATTGCCAACCATTTTAAATATCTTAACCGTTACCCTGAAGGAACTTCAGCTGATGTGCGCAGGAAACTTGGTGAAGTTTATAAGCTTGATCCCAATAAAATTATCTGCGGCGCTGGCTCTGATGAGCTTATTACTCTAATAACATTAGCCTATGCAGGTCAAGGTACAGAGGTAATTTATACTAAACACGGGTTTTTAATGTACCCTATAACGGCGCTTTCTGTAGGTGCGATCCCAGTTGTTGCGGAAGAAAAAGACCTTAAAGCTAATATTAATGAGATACTGAAAAAAGTTACTGATAAAACCCGCATATTATTTCTGGCAAATCCGAATAACCCTACGGGTAGTTATTTAACTCATGATGAGATAAAAACTCTTAGAAAAAAACTTAGAAGTGATATTCTTTTAGTGCTTGACCTCGCTTATGCTGAATTTGTTGATGCTTCCGATTATGTACGCGCTGATGAATTATGTGATGAATTTGATAATATAATTATGCTTCGTACTTTTTCAAAAGTATATGGAATACCTTCAGTACGCCTCGGCTGGGCATATGCCAATTCAAAGATAATTGATCTAATTAACCGTATCCGCGGCCCTTTCAATGTATCATCACTTGCCCAAGCTGCTGGTGTTGCAGCATTAAGTGATCAAAACTTTGTTAAAAAGACCATAAAGCACAATAATATCTGGCTGGAAAAATTGGCCAATGATTTTAAGGCGCTCGGATATAAACCTTATCCTTCTGTCGCTAATTTTCTTTTAGTTGATCTTGGTTCTCCAGAGAAAGCTCAGACAATAGATACTTTTCTGAAGGAAGATGGAATTTCTGCCCGCCGTATGGACGCATATAAACTTCCTTCATGCATGCGTTTTACAATTGGCCTCGAAGAAGAAAATATTGAATTGATTAAATCATTAAAAAATTTTAATAGTTAATCGGTTTACATGTTAATCGGTTTACATAATTCATAATAATTAAAATGGCTGATTTTTTAAAAGAGATACAGAGTGAAATTAAGGAAGAGAGATATGAAAAATTACTCATTCATCATGGTCCAAAACTTATAATAATCGCAGTTCTGATAGTAGTTGTTACGTTCTTTTATTCTTTCTATAAAAAGCAGCAATATATTGGCAACGCGGAAGTTGGCAGCATGTTCTATGATGCTTACAGCACTTCCAAGCCTGAGCTTTATGAGCGGGTTTTCAAAAAAGAACATTCAGGCTTTAATGCGCTTTCACATTTGCAGCTGGCGGGAATTGACCTCAGTAATGATAAATATAAAGATTCCCAAAAAAACCTCTCTGAGATTATCAATGACAAATCATCTGACAAAGCTTTTTCAGAAATAGCAGAGCTTGGTAATTATTATGCGATCCTTAATGATCCTGAAGCTGATAAAACTGGCGTAGAAAAATCCCTCAAAAACCTTGCGCAGAATTCAATTTTCAAATTTACCGCAAAGGAATTCCTAGCCTCTTATTATCTTGATAGCGGTAAAAATGAAGAAGCTAAAAAACTCCTTCTGGAACTAACTCAGGATGCCGGCGCACCTCTTTCTATAAAGGAAAGGGCAGATACATTATTAAAAATCACTAATAAATAAATCTATGAACAGGAAAATCTTTCTGCTGGCTTCTGTTATAGCATTATCTTCATGCTCTGACGATGTCGCTAAATTACACATGGATAAAAAAATTATGAGCGCATCAACTATAAATGTTGATGATAAAAAATCATTTACTGAAAGTTATTTCTCTAAACTCCCAAGTCCGGTTGAGAATTCTTACTGGTTCAGGAATGGCTATCAGCCAGCTGAAAACCTCGCTTTAAAAGACCTTAAGAATGATTATGATACTTATGGTATTGGCGAAGAACCTAAAAAAGGTTTTGATATAACTGCAGCTCCGGTAGTTGCTGAAGGTAAAATATTCACTTTAGGTGGTGGTGGTGAAGTTCAGGCAAGGTCAATCGCTGATCCGGACAAATTACTTTGGGAACTTAATATTGATGAAAAATATAATACTTCACGTAAAAAACATGGAACATGGCGTATGTTCACCAGCCTGTATATGGATTCTGATGAATTCTTAGGCGGCTCGCTTTCATATGGCTTAAATGTGATATATGGCGCAAACAAGCGCGGAAATATAACCGCTATCAATGCTGAAAACGGTAAGGTTATCTGGCAGAAAGAACTCAAATCCCCTATCAAATCAGCTCCAACAGCAAGTGATGGTAAATTGATAGTAACTACGCTCAACAATAAAACGTTCTCTCTCGACACCCAAACCGGGGAAATATTATGGCAGCATGAAGGCATTTCACAGAAAACCAATATTTCCGGAAGTACTTCACCCCTAATAATTGATAACAAAGTTATAGTTACATATTCTTCTGGCGAAATATTTGCCCTTGGTACTGATACTGGTTCAGAAATATGGAGTGCTACTACATCAAGTAATTACGGCATAAGCACTAACCCGATGATTAGCGATATAGTCAGCTCGCCGATATTTTATGAAGGCGCTTTGATATTCATTACCGGTGATGGAAAAATAGTCCTTATAGATGCAGCTGACGGCATCAATATTTGGGAAACACCAGAATACGGTTTTAAAGGCCAGCCTTGGTCTGTTGGTGATACTATATTTGCTGTGACAAGATTTGGTGATCTTGCTGCGGTTGATTTCAAAACTGGTAAGATAATCTGGCGTAAACCTATGGCAGACCCTGAAGATATTGATTCAGATGATCTGGCATTTACTGCTCCTGTAATGGCAGACGGAAAGTTATTTGCCGCTGATAATGATGGTGCCCTCCGCTCATACAACCCTAAAGACGGCAAAATTATTTATGAATATGACATCCCAAAAGA
>JANPLD010000041.1:0-35173 GCA_031426355.1 Alphaproteobacteria bacterium
ACGTTATGTAGTAGTAAATTTTAATCAGGCTGTAGCTCAAAATACAGATAAGAGATGGATTATATAAAGATTCCTCCCAGATAACCAAGGTTCAAAACCACGAATAAATCTTATGTCAAAAGGGCATTACGTCAGAGATACTTATCATCTAAAATTATTGAGAAAATTGTTTCAAAAGAAAACAATAAACAAATCGATGTTAATTATTTAATCTCATTAAATAATTGGTGCTGGCGAAGTCAGGGACTCAAGCTTTAGGTTCACATCTCTTTAATAAATCTCTAATAATAACAGTCCTTTAAAATAAATTATATGAACTCTCGATATGAAATAAGTGATACATTATTACTTTCCCATTTTATGTTCTGATTTATAAAAAAACTAGCCAAAGATGATAAAGCTATATCCATGTGCGGGTTAGCACCAACTGTAGAAATCTAGAGATTACAATATTGGTATATAGTATCATCCAGTGATTCATTCGGTGCTATCTCAAGTATCGGCTTTAATATACCATCATGAAGATCATAAACCCACCCATGTAAATAAGGCGCATCTTCTTTCTTCCAGGCATTCTGAACAATTGCGGTTTTGGCCAGATTCAGCAGCTGCTCCTTTACATTGCATTCTACCAGGATTTTTAACCGCTCCTCTTCTGTTTTACCACAATCAACTTCATTGCGGTTCAGGCAGTAAACATCCTTGATATGACGTAACCAATTATCTATCATTCCAAAAGAATCGCGTCCTAAGGCAGCTTTAACACCACCACAATTATAATGTCCGCATACAATGATATCCTTAACCTTAAGTACTTCCACTGCATATTGCAGTACACTTAAGAAATTCATATCCGTATGCACAACAAGATTTGCTACATTACGATGAATAAAAATTTCCCCAGGCTGTGTCTGGGTTATCTGATCAGGTGGCACACGGCTGTCTGCACAACCTATCCACAGGAAATTCGGTTTCTGCACTTTGGCCATGCGTGTGAAAAACTCAGGATCAGTTGTAACTGATTCCTTTGCCCAGCCTTTGTTTTCTAACAGTAATTGTTCATGTCTTTTCATATTGCTAATACCTTATCTATGTTACCTTTTTGATCGCTCAAACTACGTTTTAATGTAACTTTGATGTTTTTAAATTCTGCTGAAACAATAAAATTATTTAATATTTCAACATTATCTAAATCGATGTAATTAACTCTGGAGATATCTATCAGTACTGAAGAGTCAGGAGGGATTTTATCCAGATGATATTTCAGCTCATATTTGTGGATAAAGAACAGATCCTTTTTACACCTGATGAGATAATTATTATTTTCCTCAATCTGCATAATCGCGGAACGAAAGTTCTGGATAAGTATGAAAACCGCGCCGACTACAACACCTACAGCTATACCTATTAAAAGATCGGTAATCAGTATTGCTCCGATAGTTACCATAAAAGGTACGAAGTGAGTAAGCCCCTTTTCATATTTGCTAAGGAATATCTCGGGCTTGGCAAGTTTATAGCCAAGCACTATCAACACAGCAGCTAGCGCTGATAATGGGATATAGTTCAGCAGATTTGGAATTAAAGCTACAAAAGCAAGAAGTAGAATGCCATGCGTGATCGCAGATAGTTTTGTTCTGGCACCTGCTGTATGATTAGCGGAACTGCGCACGATTACAGAAGTAATCGGCAAGCCCCCTATAAGGCCTGAAGTTATATTTCCTACCCCCTGCGCCATCAATTCGCGATTAGTGGGCGTATTACGCTTAAACTTATCGAGCTTATCTATGGCTTCAATACTTAACAATGTTTCTACACTTGCAACCAGAGCAAGGGTTATTGCTATTATCCATACATTTCTATTGGTAATAGCAGTGAAATCAGGAAAGCGGAACTGACCAAGAAAATCATTTACACTTTCAGCCACAGGAATTGAAACGAGATGCTGCTCACCTATTACCAGTGCGGGGAAATAAAGTTTGAATAATGCATTAGCTGCAATACCGAATAATACCACAATAAGTGGTCCCGGTACATAACGCAGGAAATTTCTGAATTTGCCCTGGCGTTTATCCCACCAGAAAAGGAATATCAATGAGATTGTGGATATTATTACTGCACCTTCATTAATATATTCACGCATCTGCGACAGTGCCAGAAAAGTATTACTGCCATCTTTTTGCGAGAAAGATTCATCACCTGCAAAATTAACATCATAACCTACAGCATGAGGTAATTGCTTTAGCATTAAAATAATACCTATTGCCGCAAGCATTCCCTTAATTACTGAGGAAGGGATAAAATCTCCTATCAGCCCGGCTTTTAGAATGCCCAAAAGCATCTGGATGATACCAGAAATGCAGACCGCAAGAAGAAAAGTTTCGAAAGTCGGAAGCTGCTGAATTGCAGAAAGAACGATAACCGTTAAGCCGGCTGCTGGGCCACTTACACTTAAAGGAGATTTACTTAAAATTCCAACTATAATACCTCCAACGATACCGGCAATAAGTCCAGAAAAAAGGGGGGCTCCAGAGGCAAGTGCTATACCTAGACAAAGCGGTAATGCAACGAGCGCAACTACCAGTGATGCAGGCAGATCATATCCAAGATTAGCGTGAAGTGAAAAGTTTTGTTTTGTCATAATATACTGTAAAAAATATAAGTATTTAAAGGCTAATTAAGCCTACTATTGAACGAATTAGGAAAAAAAGATCGGCATTAACAATGATCTGTCTGGATCGATTTATTAAGGCAATGCCTAAAATTAAGAATTTGAGGGCGGCTCGATAATAGAATAGTGCAGATTGTGAATGGTCACTTTTATAAAAGTTATGCTTATTTTTGAATCTTTGAGCCTTGATGTATTATCGCTTATTGAAAAAATTTCCGGGTCATCTGTAGATTCGGCATATGAGGTTTCAATACTTTCAGCTTTTTCAGAATAATTGATACGATCATTGCCAGAATCTGAGTAAGCCACTGCAGAAACTTGGTATGATATAAAAGTAATAAATAATATGGCAAAAATAAACTTCATGTGGGCTATATAAGTTAGAACAGTTTAATTGTAAATCCCTTATTCACATTTTCCGTACGCGCCCGGAACTGCGCCGATGACGCCCTAAAGTTAAAATACCCTTCTAAACCAGCAAGTTGAATGGTGGTGGAATTAAGCTATTAAGCTACTAGCCATCAGATAAATACCCTGCTAACAGGGAAAATTACAGGGAATTTTAAAAAATAACAGCTAATTATAGCATTTAAGGTCTTAACCACGGCAGTATCATAGCTTTTCAAAGCAAATTCCCTAAAACAGATAACAGGGAATTATAAAAATCTATCAGGCAATATACCCAGTTGCTACTTTGGGGAGCTGAAAGAAATACTAAAAACTCAATAGATATGTGTCCCTAACGGACATATCATAAAAATATGGGCATATTTTCCTGTTATAGGGACATATTGAGAAATTGCTGCTGATTTGTAAAACGTCAGATCATCTCTGAATCTGACCGATTTCATTTCCATTGAGAACAATTTGAACGGATTTTTCAGTTCCTTCAAAAGAAACTCCAAGATTTTTAAAATCTTTACCAAGTTTTTTTAGCATATCTGCCATTTCTTTATCATCTACTACTCCGTAACCTTTGGTTTTCTTATCTCCGTTTTTATAATATTCTGCAAGGTTTTGAGCCTCTTTGATAACATTTTGTTTTAATGCTAATAAGCTCATTTCTGGACTGTATTCTATTATGTCAGATAATTTTTTCTCTGATGCTCTTGACTGATTTACTTCAGCTTGCGAAGGAGTAGTGTTTTTGTTTGCAATCTCATCTTTTGCTTTTTGAACTTGCTTATCTTCCTCTTTAGTAAGTTGAATCTTTTCTCCTACTTCTGTTATTATCGCGTCCTTGCCATCAAAAGATACTATATGGATTTCAGTTTTATTGACTGAGGTCAGATCTTTAATTTGATTACCTTCATTATCTACTAATATCGGTCTTGAGATACTATCATTAAAATTTGTTTCAACGCCAGATGAATCCTTGTAATAAACGATTTTACCTTCAGCATCCAACTTAATTTCAGTATCATTATCAAATTTTTTAACTCTGGCTTCAACTATTTTCTGAGCTTCTTGGGTTTGTTTTATAACATCATCTAAATTAACTGGTGTCGGTATGCTAAATTCTTCAATCTTACGCTGATAATCACTTATTGAAGTATAAATTCTGTAATTATATTCGCTAAATTCCCCTTTATCGTCTTTTACAACATATGCTCTGAGTTGATTCTGGTATATTTGAGCCTGTTCCCTATACCTTTTCTGACTTTCACTAACAAGGCGTTTAGCTATATTCTCTTTGTAACCGTGGTCTAAGGAACAAACTGGGTCATCAAATACTAGAGCTGAACAATGCGAAGATTGAGATATCTCCGCATCCACATTCAACATCTACGCAAAAAGTTCCAAGATGACCCCATCAACCCTAAATACATAATCACCGAAAAAGGGGTGGGATATAGGTTTAAGGTATAGTTATTTATTATAAATTCAGTAACTTAAGGGAGTTACACACCATCAAAACATCTTGATAATGTTCAGTTCGTAATCTATCAATTGTCTGCCACCATTATTATATACCTAAAGCCAAAGGTGTGAGGTATATTAACCCGAGTCTTTAACTTAATATACGATAGACAATATTGACTAGCTATCAAATTTGAAATTATGGAAAAAATAATAATTCATTATAATGAACTTGTCGTTCAATATGTAGAAGGTAGTAAGCACTACAAAATAGATCAAGGCACAGTTGAAGATTTAAATCTAATAAGGGATGAAATCATTCCAAAATTTTTTAATTCTTTAACAGCAACTCAGGCAGAACTTTTTTCTAAAACATCAGAAATATATTTTCTGAAATTACCAGAAAATAGACAAAATATTAGAGGTTACATAGAGGCACTAGATTATGCAAAATTAGTATGTTCTTTATGCAGTTATGGCGATAAAGAAAAAGACGCACTAAAGTTAGCAGACAAATTTTTTCATGATGATCCTAATTATACCAATGGGGATCTTCTAAAAATAAAAAAAGGTGACCAAGAATATGAATATAAGGGATTTAAAGCAGGTTTAAATCTTAAATTTCATTTAGGTTATTCAAGTTATCAATTTGAAGAAAAAGTAGCTAAAAATATGGTAGATGCGGCAATATTTGCCACACTAGGTCCTGAGTACTTTTTTCTAGAAAATATTATGGAGGAAATTAAGACTTTAAAAGATAGTGATCCAAATAAAGTTGATGTTTATTTAGTACAAAGATCTATAGATGACTTAGAAAAAGATATTCGCCGCGATGAAAATCTTGCAGGTTTTAAAAGGGAATTTGATAAAAATAATGATTATCTATCCATACAAAATAACTTTAATACTTTAGTAAATCAAGCGAGGAACGTGTCTTTAGCACTACCTCAAACTTACTTAGATCAGGTACATACTTATCTTTCTAATAATTATGCTTATCTTTGTGAAAGTAAGAGTGGCGTAGAAGCAAATCAATTCATTTCAAATTTTAAATCAGATGTCTTTAAATATTATGAAGACTTAAAGCCAGTAAATCAAAATTTAAAAGGTTTCTGTCAAGCTTTGGAATATGCAAGATATATTAGTGAATATAGATTTGATTTAGAAGAACTTCAGATATTACAAGGTCGCAATAATAAAAATATAACACAGCTCCCGACAAGAGAAGAGATTATAAATAAATCTCAAGCAGCTTTTAATGAACCATTTTTTACTATAGGTAAATATGGCTTTCGAGATGATTACGTAAGAGAAGTTACTAGTATCTTTAATTTAGATGATATGAGAATTAAAATAAATTCGCTACCCATTCCTGAAGTTCCAAATTCAAAGCAGACACAAAAAAACAGGTGAGTATCATAAGATCGAGCTTCTAACTATAATAATATCTATATGATAATCTTAGAAAGATACCAGCGACATACTACGTTTCAGGTTGAATAAATATTAAGTCAGATAGGAATATGATCGTGACTGATGCGTTACTTGCTGATGGTTTACTCAGGATAAATCTCGTTCGTGAATTGCCGGAGGAGAAAAAACCAAGACAAATCCCTATCAATAGCCAGAAGTCTATTGAGAATAAAAAATCTAAATAGGCTGTAATTTAATGGAAGCCCTGTCAGAATTGATAGGGCTTCTTATTATTTCTTTTATAAAACAACAAATTTCGGTCGCCAAGGTCACCGCGAAATTCCGGCTGATTAAATTGCTGTAATTTCATCAGAAATTTCATAGAGTTACGGTCGTGATGCTAGTAAAAAATTATCTGTCTGCCGTGTGCGCCCGGAACTGCGCCCATGACGTCCCAAAATTGAAATATCCATCTAAATCAATAAGTTAAATGGTGGGGCTAGTAAGAGTTGAACTGATGTACCAGCCAACCATTTTAGAATAGCTTTTCTTTGTGTCCAAGTCAAGTTAAATGACTGATAATAAAGCCTTTTTTTGGTATAATTTTTTAATTAAAAGAATCTTAAAATATTTTTCATAGCTTCCTAAATAAAAATTTTAGGCCGCCTTACCTTACCACCAACCACTACCATCAATACTAATGTAGTAATACCTAAACAATTAATGGAAATTTTTAACTAAATATTAACTATTTTGCGGTATTATTGCAACATAAAGCAATGGTAACCTTATGGATAATGAAGCTAAAAAAGCACTGGAAAGTGTGGTAAATGCGGCCCCTAAAGAGGCTCTTGATGCTAGAGGTAACTGGGATGGAGATAGATTCGTTACGGTTATAGATATACAAAAAGTCTCAACTAAGGACGCAAATGAATATATTTCCGAGTTAAGAGGTAAGTTAAAAGCATCATATACTTAAAACAGTAAATCCGTTGATTATCAACTTTTACCAAGATAAAAATAACCGAATTATTTATGCTTAGGCAAATAGGATTACAAACGCAGTTTCAGCAGGTTCCAGAAGAAGGCAGGGAACTTTTATACAAAAGAATATCCCGCGGTGAGGAATTAAGCAAAGGTGAAAGAAAGATATTCAAGGATGGAGAAGAGGTAAAAAAATTATTTGCCTATATAAAAGAAAATGATCTGCCTTTTTCGCTCTCAACCAGAACCAATAGTGATATTTATTACAGATTTGATCAGGAGCAGAAAAGTTTTCTTATAAGGCAATATTTCGAAGCTGAGGTCGATAAGAATGGGCTGACTATCATATTAACGTCGTCTCCTACTTTCGAGGATGTAAAATATATTACCCAGGAATTTGGCAGGGCTCCAGAAAAAGGTGTGCTACCTATCGCAGATGAAACAAAGAGGTTCTTTTTTGATGCTTTGGATTACCTCCGTCTTGAGAGAGATCAACTCAAACAATTGATAGATAGAACTCGTTCTTATCCAAACCCTGTCGACCAGATATTATTTACCGAAAACTCCGTTTTCAGATATAATTTAAGTGATAGTAAAAAAGAATTCCCTGTGGACAGGCTTGCTTACGAGCAGCGTATCCTGGCAAACCCGGAATTTGATAGATATTTCTTTAATAATAATACGTTAAGTGAGATCAATTACTCTGTTTTTGATAAAGCCATGAGGGCATGTCAGGAATCGCATCTTGATCTGGTTCGGGAAAGGTTGGAGAAGATCGAAAGAGGTGTGGTAGAGAAAAATTTACGCATCTTCAGAAGCAGTGATATCGCTCAGGATGACCTTACCAGATCAGCCAATATCCTGATGCATCCGGTAGATACAATAATCGGGCCTGCACTGCATGAGAATGGTTCGGCAAGAAAAGAGGAGATGGCAAGAGCTGTTCAATATATATCTGATCTTAAGCTTAATACCGGAGAGATAATAGATCTTGTAACAGGTTCAAATGAATTCCATTACGTAACATCAAATTCGCTTTTATATAATCATTTCGTAGAAAAATGCCTGACTGAAAAGACGAATATTGCTAACATAATGGAAAAAACCGATGACCCGGGAAAGATATGTAAATTCCTCAGGATCGCAGCCAATAATAATAAACTTGATGAATTGTTTGCCGGGCTTACCGAGCCGGAAAGGGAGAAGATCGCTGACAGACTTTTCGAGCTGGCCATAAATGAGCCCAAGATGGCATCGAATTGCCTGGAGATCGTTGGTAAGGATAAGTGGATGGCCAAAAAATTTGAGGAAAAATTAAATGCAAAGGTAAAGCAACTTAACGATAGTGGTCTTGATGATATCTATATCGATGCACTTGCCTATGAGTTTGACAGAAAAAAGAATATAGAGATCGAGGGTCTTACCAGACAGGATATTGCAGTTCTCAAGGAAAAGGAGATATTCAAATCTTCTATTTCAGCCGATGAATTATTTAAAAACGGTCAGCATATGCAGATCGTATGCATAAGTGAGCAGATGGCTGATAAGAATGGTATAATATCTTATGCGAATATACTCGAAAATTATCCGGATGGTTGCGGATGGGCAAAGCAGGGTTTTGATATTTATGGTGAGCCTGCGCAAAATGCGGATGATTTTGCCTATGTTGAGATATCAAGATCGGATCCTGCCAGCGGAAGGAAGATGACCATAGTGATCAATAATCCAAAAAAATTGCCTGATGCTGATGAATTTCTGGCAGATTTAAAGAATGGCCAGATCGGCAGGCCCGAATATAAGAATATGATAGAAAATGGTTCGGTATCACTGGTATATCGCGGGCATTCTCCATATAACTGGAGTGTAATGGAAGCATCGTTTCCAAGCTCTGTTCTGGCTTGTGATTTTTCATGCTACAGCCATAATTATTATGAATATTTCTCTGAGAAAAACCCACAAAGGCAGATGATAAGCATGAGCGCCATGGGACTTACCTATGCTAACACTACAATGCATAAGATATTAAATGATTATATTTTTAACTGCGGTGTGAATAATACGGATCTTTTATGGCAGACTTTCACAAAAGAGATGACGAGTATCAGCGAGATGTATTTCGGCTTTGGTGAATTCAAGGGTAAGGCACAACACCACTGTGACCAGATCAATGTGGTAAGTAGTTATAACCCTAAGATATCTACAGAAGAGCTTGAGAATCTGCAGATGAAATCTATCGCCAGCAATCTTTCATATTATGCTATGCCTGAAGATAATTCCTATTCGGCACTTATAAATGCATATAATACCCAGCATCCAAATAGGCGTTAGGCTGTCGCTAAAGTAAAAACTCAATCTCGTTCGTGAATTACCAGAAAATAAAAAACCAAGGCTAATCCCTATCAATAGCCAGAAAGCCATTGAGAATAAAAAGTCTAAATAGGCTGTAATTTTAACGGAAGCCCTGTCAGAATGGTAGGGCTTCTCATTATTTTTTATAAAACAACAAATTTCTGTCGCCAAGGTCACCGCAAAATTACGGCTGATTAAATTGCCAAAATTTCATCAGAAATTTCATAGAATTAAGGTCGTGATGCTAGTAAAAAATTATCTGTCTCCCGTGTGCGCCCGTAACCGCGCCGATTACGTCCCAAAGTTGAAACATCCTTCTAAATCAACAGGTTAAATGGTGGAGCTAGTAAGAGTTGAACTGATGTATCTAGCAACCATTCCAAGAATAAATCATTTCAACACACAAGTCAAGCTAACATCTTGTTTTAAATCGATTTTTTTTATTAAAAATCTAACTTAGTAAATTTACAAGCGCCAGAATATTATACTTATAAAGCTAATGATGGGTCTTATAATGCGTAGTAAGCATAATATTACTTTCCAATCTTCTATCTTCAATTTACTTCCATGTAAACACCGCTTTTTACCAAAAATTACAACTCCTTAAGACTAATCTGTTTTTTACCAGCAACACCGATCACGAGATTATCACGGAGATATTTTTCTTCATCGGCGGTAAGTTTTACTGAACCTAATTTTACCTTGAGGTTGGCGAAAACTTTTTCCGGGTTTTTCTGGTCAGTGGTTAATATTGCTGGATCTGAAGCACCCGCAAGCTTTAGGGCTATCTCATTAAAATATAATATATCATCATTTTTGTCGGCAGGTCTTATTTTAGCATCATCAATTTTCTGTAATTCAGCTAAAAGCTCCGCGGAAAATTTTAGTTTTGTGGACTGTGCAGGAGCTGGGGTTGCAGAAGTGGTTTTTCCTTGCTCGCCCGGCTTTGAAGATGTTGCAGCTGGCGTGATATTAACTTTAACTTCCGGTTTTTCATCCAGCGGTGCCAATGCTGAAACTGAGGTTCCTGCTTTTCTTTCAGATTCCACTATAGATTTTATCTGTTCAAGAACAATAAGTCCCTCTGCTGTATTTTGCTTAAAAATAGCTGTATTTTGCTTAAAAATAATTTCTGCAGCATCGTCCCGCGCATAAGATACAGCACCTTTTTTCTTAGACATTAACTCATCTAATTTTTCCTCGTCAAGTGCAGAACTGCAAAGCTCTTTAAAGGAGGTATAAACATCCTTATCAAGGATTGCTATGCGGTTTTTCGAAAGCTCAATTATGACCTCGGTTTCTTTAGCCTCCGACCTGTGTTCAAGTGTATCTGGCCGGATAATAAAAGGTCTTTCATAATTTTCACCAGTGTCATAAGTTGAAGAAGCTGGTTTGCTATTTTTACCTATTTGTTTTGGAATTATATATTGTACAAGAAGATCAATTTTATCATCCAGTACAATAGATAAGGCTGTGTAATTGCTTATGTAATCTCTTGGCATTAACTTATAAAGTTTTGCGTTTTCAACGCTGACTTCGAAGCGTTTATTGGTTAAGTTAAGTGCTTCAGTATAATTCTGGCTTTCAATTGATATTTTACTTTTTGCTTCAAGCTCAGCATCTTTATTTCCAAGAAAAATAGATTTATTCAGAATAGCTAATTCAAGACTAGATTTATCATTTGAATTATTTGCAAATTTTAGTGCTTCGTCATATTTTGCAACGGCTCCGGCATAATTACCATTTTTATCCAGAGCTAATGCCTCTTTATCAAAGTCTTCAACTTTTTTATAAAAATAAGTTTCCCTAATATGTTTGTAATCATTTAAAAGATTTTTTTCAGTAGCAAATTTCAGCCCTTCCTCAAGCTTTCCTGACATTACCATTGCTTCAAGACTTTTATAATTGGTGCTATTTTCTTGTAATGCAATTCCTGAATCGTGGGTTTCTATCTGCAGCCTGATTATTTCTATATAGGTTTTGTCCATGCTTTCATTAGCTACCTTCATTGCTTCATCGAATTTTTTATCAATCAAAAGATTGCTGATATATTTCTGATAGGATGACTTTGTTAAATTATTGCGTGGAGTTTTATTGGTATCAAGATTATCTCCTTCAGGACTGGTTAAAATGTATGCAAGTTTATCTGTTAAGAGCTCGGTTTTTGCAGAGGGGGTTAAACCTGGTGTAGCCGAGCTGCTGTTAAGGACATGTACTGCTTCCTCTGTGTCATATAATTGGCTGCCGATAGCAGCACGGCTACTGAGGAAACGCTCTGAAGCGGGAACCTTTGAATAGTCATCATAGGCTGGAGGAGTTATTTGGTTGGATGTAGTTTCCACGATCATGCCGCCCAACCTGAGGCGCATATGTTCAGAGAATACTTCGGCTTGGATATCGGTGTCAGTGAATATTGGGTTTTTGTTTATAGTGCCGGTTTGCGGGCATGAAAATTTATTATTGTTTTCATTAAAATTTATCCTTGAAAAAAAACCTTCGTAAAGGTTTGTCATACCATTGCAATCTCCAACGCTAGCCTTATTGCCTTCAGGTAATCTTATCAATGTATGGAAAGGATATTTGGCCTTATATTTCGTATAAGTTTCCATATAAAGGAAGGTCGAAAACAAGGCTTGTTTTTGAGGCTCACTAAAGCTTTTAAGATCTTCCTTAAAGGTTTTTGACCAGTTGTTATAATTGAGAGTGTTGGTTATCTCCTCGCCTTTACTATTCACTTTGGTAAAAATATAATTTTTTGTATAAGTGGAAGGGTCATTGAGTATCCTTGAATATTCAGTCTGCATCTTCTCAAAATTATTATAGAAGATGATTCTTTTTTCCTGGGTATTTAGATCATCAGTGCCTTTTAAAACGCCCGAGTTGTAAAGTGTAACCGGAATAGGGCCGTATCTTTTTACCAAGCCATCAAACTTGGTTCTGAAGATATTTATTTTCTCTTCGTTTTTTGGATCTAGTGGATTAACCCCATCAAGGGTTGCAAGGAGTGTGGCATATTCAGTTTCGAATTTTTTCCAATCTGTCATGGGTCTTATTTTTTGGGTTATAAGAAAACCCCCCGGATTTCATGATAATAACAGCAAAAGGTTAAATAAATGTTAAGAAGGGCAGAGCATTGCTAATTTACATAGGTAAAGTAAGTAAGTGAGGGGGTATAGTATAAGTTTCAATTAACAAGAATGAGGGTTTTATGATATACCTAAGTGTGGAGGTTGTGATAAGTTAAGCTATTAATTAAAAAGTGCCCTTACCAGGATTGGTAGGATCCAGGATTGGTAGGATTTCACATTATTTTATCATAGAAATAACCAATTCTGCCGCTAGGGTCACCGCGAAATTACGGCTGATTAAATTGCTAAAATTTCATCAGAAGTTTCACAGAATTAAGGTCGTGATACTAATGAAAAATTATCTGTCTGCCGTGTACTGCCGGAACTGCGCCGATGACATCTTAAAAAAAATAACCATCTAAATCAATAAGTTAAATGGTGGGGCTAGTAAGAGTTGAACCTACGACCTCACGCTTATCAGGCGTGCGCTCTAACCACCTGAGCTATAGCCCCATTGTGCCGGGGTCATTTATCCCGGACCGGAAACGGCTTATAGATAATCAAATAATATATGTCAATTGCTATCGGCTTTCAGTTATCTATTGTCAGTTCGAAGTTTGAAGAGTAAGAAACAATTAAACTAACCTGACAGCTCTAGCCATGCAGATAGACGAAAATTTCCCATATATATTAAGCGCTTACATAGCGACCTTTATTATACTGTCAGCGCTTTTAGCATTTACTATCATTTCATATAATAAAAGTAAAAATAGAAATAAAAAATAGTAATCCAATGAAACTAAAATATAAAAGGCTTTTACAGGTAACTATACTGCTTATCATAATGGCTATAGGCGCATTTACTCTGCTAAAAACCTTCAGTGACAATCTGGTTTATTACTACTCGCCTTCGGATCTAAAAAAAATGGAATCAGAAAATAAAGATAAATTCAAAAACCTGAAAAATGCAAAAATTCGCATAGGCGGTCTTATAAAGGATAAAACTCTGAATAAAGAGGAAGATAAATTTGATTTTATCGTTACTGACAACAACTATGATATAAAAATCTATTACCAAGGCATATTACCGCCAATGTTCCGTGAAGGCCAAGGCGTAGTTGCAGAAGGAAATATTATTGGAAAAGTTAAGGTTGTTGAAAAAACCCTCGGCATAAAAGATATTAACAAAACCGCCAGATCAACCATATACCAGTTCAAAGCATCAAAACTCATCACTAAACACGATGAAAAATATATGCCGCCTGAAGTTGCGAAAAGTTTGAAGAAGTAAGCAATATGAATGTAGTTTACTCAAAACATATTATGTCATATCGAACGTAAGTGAGATATCTCGCTTATGCTCGATATGACGCGCAAAAGGTTATAGTGTTATCACAACAAAAGCTATAGCATACCCTTCTTTTTCATCACTAAGTGAAATATGCATATCTTTACTAGCGCCTAGAGCCTTATCACTAATAACTACATAAGGCTTACCCGCACTGTTATTTAAAATAGAGATATCAGTGAAAGATATTTTCCCGATGCCCGTTCCAAATGCTTTTGCAACAGCTTCCTTTCCTGCAAAGCGTTTCGCAAGATAACTTATGGCTTTATCCGGATTTAGCGATCTGAATTTTTCAATCTCTTCTTCAGATAAGATCCTTTGGACGAATTTATCACCAAATTCTTTATGCAATTCAGCAATCCTTTTTATCGAAACTACATCTGTGCCTATGCCTGATATCATCTGACCATCAGTTTTTTCATTTTCTTAATAACGTTTTCCAGCCCTTCAAACACGGCCTCTCCCACTATGAAATGGCCAATATTCAGTTCCATTATCTGTGGTATTTTCACAATAGCAGGTATGGTATCATAATTAAGCCCATGCCCCGCATGGCATATTATCCCGAGTTTTTCTGCTTCAAGGCAGGCTCTGCGTATCTTTTCAAGCTCAGATTTCTGCTCCCTGCCCTTCTTATTGCAGTATGAACCGGTATGAAACTCAACTATCTTTGCGCCTGCTTCCTTAGAGGCATTCAACTGCTCAATATCAGCATCAATAAAGAATGATGGCGCAATATTTTTTCTGAGTATCTCCCTTGAGAATTCTTTGAGCACTTTAAAATTTTTAATAACATTCAAGCCACCTTCAGTGGTAAGCTCAGCACGTTTCTCAGGAACCAAACAACATGAAGCAGGTAGCACCTCAAGAGCGACCTCAAGCATCTCATCAGTTGCGGCGCACTCAAAATTAAGCGGAAGTTTAACACGCTTCTTTATCTCAAAAACGTCTTTGTCCTTAATATGCCTTCTGTCTTCACGTAAATGAACGGTAATACCATCTCCGTCGCACTCTTCAACCAGTTGCGCTGCACGTAAAACAGACGGATGATGCTCACCACGCGCATTGCGAAGTGTAGCTATATGGTCAATATTAACACCGAGTTTAACTTTTCCTGGCATTGTACTGGTTCAGTATTGCATGGTAATAACAGCATGGTAATAATGGAAATCATAAACTACGCAACCCTGAATTATGCAAACCATAGAACATCCATGGCTAAAATCTTACCCGGAAGAGATCAACTGGGAAGAGGCAATTGAGCCAAAACCAATTTATGAGATGCTGAATTATGCGGTCGATAAATTTCCTCATAACCCGGCAATTGATTTCATCGGGCATATCACAAATTATGAGGAACTTGGCAGGCTGGCCGATAAATTCGCGTTCGCTCTTGAGAATATGGGCATTTATAGTGGCACAAAAATAGGCATTTATATGCCTAATTGCCCGCAATTTGTCATCGCTTATTTTGGTATCCTCAAAGCCGGATGTACCGTTGTAAATTACAGCCCGCTTTATTCCATAAAAGAACTTGAATACCAGATTGAAGATTCTGATACAGAGATACTCATAACCTTAGACCTTAAACTGCTTTATCCAAAAGCCAAGGAACTGCTTAACAAAAACGGTAAACTCAAAAAGATAGTAGTTTCAAGGTTCTGTGAATTTCTACCCTTCCCTAAAAACATATTATTCAAACTTTTCAAGGGGAAAGACCTTGCCAAGGCAAGCCACGATGAGAATATTATATGCTGGAGTAAATTTCTAAGTAAAGGTAGCGAAGCTCCAAAGAATTATGCGAAAGAAGTGAATTTGAATGATACTGCGATAATTCAATATACCGGCGGCACTACAGGCGTTCCTAAAGGTGCAGAGCTTAGCCACTCCAACGTTTACACTAACACGGTACAAAGTAAATTATGGTGCAAACACGTGCCCGATGGCGATGGCTCTATACTAACAGTACTTCCATTATTCCATGTATTCGCAATGACAACCTGTATGAATTTCGGGATACTTACCGCTGCAAAACTGATTTTACACCCGCGCTTTGAACTAAAAAAAGTTCTGAAAGATATCGATAAGAAATTACCGACCGCCATGCCCGGCGTTGCCACTATGTATAATGCCATTAATAACTATTCAGAAGTTGGGAATTATGACCTTGGCAGTTTAAAAGCATGCATCTCAGGCGGTGGCCCATTACCTGTGGAAATAAAACGTAAGTTCGAGAATTTGACAGGCTGCACTGTTATTGAAGGTTACGGCCTGACTGAAGCTTCACCTGTTGTATCTGCAAACCCTTACGAGGGAACAAATAAAGAAGGCTCTATCGGTATGCCTCTGCCACAAACGGAAGTTGTGATAGAAGATATTGAAAACCGCGGTAATTTTTTAGGTGCCAATGAAACTGGTGAACTTTGCGTTAAAGGCCCTCAGGTTATGAAGGGTTATTACAAACGCAAGGAAGCAACTGATGAAGTTATATTTGATGGGATTTTACGCACCGGCGACATCGCCAAGATTGATGAGGACGGCTACATATTCATAACTGACCGATTAAAGGAAATGATAATCTGCGCCGGATTTAAAGTTTACCCGCGTCATGTAGAAGAAATTATTTACCAGCACCCAGATGTTCTAGAATGCGCCGTTATAGGTATTCACGACGATTACAGTGGCCAGAAAGTTAAGGCGGTTATTGTAACTAAAAAAGGCCATTCCCTAAGCAAAGAAGACATCCACACTTACCTTAAAGACAAAGTTGCAAAACACGAAATGCCAAAAGAAATTGAATTCCGAGATTCACTGCCAAAATCACCTATTGGGAAGATATTAAAGAAGGAACTTAAATAGATTACTAATCTCCTACACTAAATCCTAACCTTTGCATATCTTCATTATATTGAGCTGGTCTTGCCTTACCATCAGTTAATTTTGCAGAAGGTCCACCACCAGATTTTTCTGTCATCTCAGTTACATCTGCAAGAGTTCTAGAAACAGCAGGATCAAATTTATCATCATCATTACCTACGCCATCTTCCAACTTAACGTCACCTTCAATTCTTCCACCACCTAAAACCTTTATTAAACTATTTTGAATACCTATTTATTTTAACATAATCCATCTTCATTTAATTTTCTTAATTCTACCAAATACTCAAAAAAAACAAGAAGTTAGTTAAAAAGCTGTTTTTTATTATGGGATTTTGGATTATATGCTATAATAACCCACAAACAGATCAATATTTGCCAAATGTCTTTACAAAACATAGAGTTAGAAAATCTTAAAAAATCATTTTTAACCCTCTCTCCTGAACTTCAGGAACAATTTGTTGAATTTGCATTGGAAAAAACAGATGATTTCAATTTGACACTTGAACAGAAAAAAGAATTAGACAAACGTCTGGAAGAAATAGAAAATGGAACAGCAAAATTAATTCCTTACAATACAGTAAAAAAAGAAATAAAAAATATGTTATGCGATATAAGATCACCTTCTTACATCAAGCCAGAGAAAGCTTGAAGGAAATTATCAGTTGGTACGAATTCAAACAAAATTTTTTGGGTGACGAAGTTTCAGAAGAGTTTTACAAAAAGATTTCTTTGATTATTGAAAATCCTTTCTTATACCAAACTTTCTATAAAGACTTCAGAAAAGCAATTATACATAGGTTTGCTGTTTCAATTTATTTCAGAGTTACTTATGATAATGAAATAATTATCTCATTAATCTCTTCTGATAGAAAAAATCCTAAGTCACTAATTAAAAAAATAAAAACTATTCACTAAATGACCAATACATTCGGAAATATATTTAAATTCACCACATGGGGTGAGAGCCACGGTAAAGCTATAGGCTGCGTGGTGGATGGCTGCCCTTCCCTTATCCCTCTTAGCGAAGCTGATATTCAGCCTTATCTTGATGAACGCAAGCCCGGCCAAAGCAAATTCACTACCCAGAGGAATGAGGAAGATAAAGTTGAGATATTATCAGGTGTTTTTGAGGGTAAAACCACTGGCACACCGATCTCCATGATAATATGGAACCAAGATCAACGCAGTAAGGATTACGGCGATATAGCGCAGCAATTCCGCCCGGGGCATGCAGATTACACTTACCAGGAAAAATATGGCATTCGTGACCACAGAGGTGGTGGCAGGTCATCTGCCCGCGAAACGGCCATGCGCGTTGCAGCAGGCGGTATAGCTCGCAAGATACTTGGCGATAAGATAATTATTCGCGGCGCCCTTGTGCAGCTGGGTGAAGTAAAGATAAACCGCAATAACTGGAGCTGGGAAGAAACACGTAACAACCCGTTTTTCTGTCCTGATAAAACTGCTTCTGACAGGATGGAAGATTATCTGATGGATATACGCAAACAAGGTTCATCGGTTGGCGCCATAATTGAAGTAGTTGCGAGCGGAGTTCCCGTAGGGCTGGGCGAACCTATCTACGGCAAACTGGATGCAGAACTTACATCAGCAATGATGAGCATAAACGCAGTAAAAGGCGTTGAGATCGGCCTTGGCATGCAATCCGCAGAAACTCGCGGGGAAATAAACGGTGACCAGATGCGTAAAAACCCTGATTCACCAAACGGAGTTGAATTCCTTTCTAACAATGCTGGCGGTATCTTGGGCGGGATATCAAGTGGTCAGGATATTGTAGTAAGATTCGCAGTAAAACCGACAAGCTCAATATTAACACCGATGAAGGGTATAGATATCAATGGTGAAAATTGCGAACTGGTAACCAAAGGCAGGCACGACCCATGTGTTGGTATAAGAGCGGTCCCAGTTGGTGAAGCAATGATGGCAATTGTTCTGGCGGATAGTTTGTTAAGGGATAGAGTGACAAGAAAATTTTAAACTCTAGATTTATCGCCCGATAAAAATCCAGCCACAATATTAGAAAAACCGGAATTTTTAGATGCAAAATCATGATCTTTATCCGCATTTAAAAGACATGCACTTGTACATCCCAGCAAAGTTTTACCTAACATTTCCTGAATAGCTTTAGCAGCTTCGGCTTTTGCTTCCTGCTCCCTTTTAATTCTTTCAAGTTCGTTCTTATCGACAATAATCAGCCCCATATTTTCACCAACAGCTCTTGAGGCATCTTCCAAGCTGCAACCAGTTTCACTGGCGACACTCATAATTGCGGCTTTTCTCTGCTGTTCTGTAATTGCGTCTATGGTCATAAAAACATCATAGCACAAAAAGGTTAAATTTTTATTAAGGATTTAAAAATAATTTTTGCTCCGCTAACCTTCTGATAAGTAGACCTTTTAACTGACCGCCACCCGCATAAACCCAACGCGGGAATTCAGAAGCTGCGGAGATATATTCTAAGCGGTTTAGTTTCTGGCGAAGAGTTGAACTTTGTAAAGCCCCTGCTCCTAAGTTAAAAACAAAGGAGATAAGAGCCGAAAACTGGTTATCATTAAGCGGTACTGTAATAAGTTTTGAAACTGAATGTTCAAATCTTTTACAATCTGAAATAAGTAATTTTTCTGCTTCCTCAAAAGAAATCTCATCAGGGAATTTTTCATTTTGTTTTATCAGGTGACCATAACCAATAGTTGCGTATCCTGCTGGACAAATATATTTTTGTGAAGAAAATCCTTCGAATTGTTTTATCAAAGTTATGTATTTCATTTTCTTAATTTACTCATTGCACGCGAGCCAAAATAAAAAGAGATAACACCTGCGAAAATAGCTTGATCTTCTTCCATCCATAACTGCCAGTTTAAACCTATATTGAACTGCATTAACTTCACCAACGCATAAAGGAAAAAGAAACTGTAAGCGATAACTGGGCGCACCGTACCATTCAACGCATCCACCCATGCAATCCCAACATTATAAGTTTTATAGATATTAAGTGATTCAAAAATATCCGCGCTGATATTTATGCTTTCAAGCTTTTCCTTGTGGCCAACGCGAGCATTTTCCATCTGAAGTTTCATAACTTCAATTTCGTGTGATTTATCCCGCCTGTCCTGAAACTGTTTCAGCATGTCAGGTATAAGGGAGGAGATAAATCCTAGTAATGAGCCGAGTAATGTAAGCAAAAAATTAGTTTTTAGTTTGAAAATTGAAGTTGGAAGAAAATGCTTCAAACATTAAACTTCCAACTTCAAACTATTAATTACCTTCAAAGAATTTGCGGACCATAGTGGTAGCACCAGCACCTAGCATTGAAAAGGCAAAACCAATTCCTGCCGTAAAAGCGCGGAATATAGTCTGTTGCTTTGAAAGCTTGACCAGTTCCTTCGTGATAGAACTGAATGTTCTGTCACAATCATCAGCCCTCACATAATTCTCCCCGATAGTATCAAGATGGTTACGTAACCTCTCTAGGTTCTTCTCGATCGCATCAACCTTTTCCTCAATACGCGCGACCTTTATTTCAACTGCTTCCTGCATAACTTTAAAAATAGGGTTAAGACTTAAGAGAAAAGAGTTAAGGGGAAGAAAAAACTTATCCCTTAGGCCTTACCCCTTTTCCCTTACTTCTGCCTATTACTTAAGCTACTGATGAAAAATAATGTGCGGAAGTGCAATTAAGAAAAAATTTGCAAGCTCCAGCTGTTCGTTTTATTAAAGCGTTACAAATTATAATAAACCATATGAACTACCAGATACTGCTCAGCATTTTTATAAGCGTATTCCTAGCGGAACTCGGGGATAAGACACAGCTTGCAACGTTACTATTCTCCTCAAAAGGAGATGTAAACCCATGGGGAGTTTTCATCGCATCATCCCTGGCACTGGTATTATCAACTGCAATTGCGGTACTTGCAGGAACTCTTGCTCAAGAGCACTTAAAAGCCATTCCCCTTAAACTAATTGCAGGAATTGGATTTCTTCTGCTTGGAGTTTGGACTGTGGTGGATTATTATAAATAGGCATTTATTTCAAATGGTTAACAAGCTTAATCATTTGTTAATCTCTGTATGTTATTATTTCCCTAAAAAGGAAATATGGAAAAATATCTAAAAGAAATAATGAATGGTAAAGATTTTAAATCCTCCCCAGAGGATATTTATGTATTGCAATACATACTCAATCAAGCGGGCTATAAAGGAAAGGACAATAAACCAATTATACAAAATGGTTTATTTGATGAGAATACGCAATTTGCTTTCAATGAATTGAAAAAAGATTTTAAGCTTTTTCAGGAACTAGATAATTCTAATACGGTTGTGATAAAAGCTCCTGATTATACTAAATTCCTTATTAAAGAGACAAAAAAATTATATGACAATATTGAAAAGAACCAAGAAGAAGTAAATTGCCTATTCAATGAAGGACAATTAGAACCACCAAAACTTGACATGCGTTTAACAGCAGACTTTCAACGGGAAGTTTATATAGAGCCGGGATATAAATTAGTTACAGATAATTGGAACAAGATTTTCATTTATACGGTTGATGCAAATACAAAAGAACATTTCAGTAATATTTGTGGTGGCAATAGCTCTGATGATATTCTACAAAAATGGCATATTAATTTCACACCAACAGAAAGTGACAAGTATTATGTAGCCTCAGATAAATATGCCAGAAACACTCAAAATTCTTATATAAATATAACTGATGATATTCATATAAGAAGAATAGAAAAGTTTGATGACATAAAATATCCTGATAAAAAACAAATACTCAAAAATTTCACTCCTATTGGAAACCAAGAAAATTCTCAGCAATCATTAGCAACGCAAGATTGCGATATAGGTGAGGAGTTACAAAAATTGGAAAGTCTTTTATATAATCTAACAACTAACAAAGGTAGAAATGATACAGTAAAAGTGGCTGGGCAAATTGTAAGCCAATATACTTTAGATGAGTTAAAAGAGATTCAGAAAGCGTTTAATGATTCAGGAATATCAGGTTGTGCCGATCTTGAAATCAAACAGAAAGGCACCCCAATAAATTTAGATAATATCAATGAAATTACAGGCGATATAAGTGTTAAGCTCAAACCATCTATTAAAAGAGGCAATTAAACTTTTTCTTTCAAACACAAATAAAATTTCTAACCCAAAGCCTCATTAATGAGTTTTTCCTGCTGGTATTTATGAACCTTCATATAACCGCAAGAAGTAGCAGCAGATTCAGGTCGACCAACATATACAGGCCTTGTAGATTTAGACCTTGCTTCAACAAGAACTTTCTCAATTCTTCTGTCAACGAATGTCCATGCGCCCATATTCTCAGGCTCTTCCTGAACCCATACTACATCAGCACCTTTATATTTAGAAACTTCAGTAGCAAGCGACTCAGCCGGGAAAGGATATAACTGTTCCAGACGAACAATAGCAACATCATCTATCTTGCGGTTACGACGTTCCTCAACAAGATCATAATAAACTTTACCTGAACAAAGGAGAAGCTTGCGGATTTTTTTATCTTCCTTAAGTTTATCAGTTTCAGGGAGCACACGTTTAAAGCTTGTGCCTTTACCAAATTCATCAAGGTTTGAAACGGCAGCCTTGTTACGGAGCAGCGATTTAGGGGACATTATTATTAATGGCTTACGGTAATCACGGCACATCTGACGACGTAATATGTGGAAGTAATTCGCCGGGGTCGTACAGTTTGCAACAATGATATTATCTTCGGCACATTGCTGTAAGAACCTTTCTAAACGGGCTGAAGAATGTTCAGGCCCCTGCCCTTCGTAAGCATGAGGGAGAAGCATAACAAGACCGCTCATACGAAGCCATTTTGTTTCAGCAGACGTAATGAACTGATCGATTATGATCTGTGAACCATTCACGAAATCACCGAATTGAGCTTCCCACAGAACAAGCGCGTTAGGCTCTGCAAGTGAATAACCATATTCAAAACCAACAACCGCATATTCTGAAAGATTACTGTTAACGATCTCAAGTTTTTTCTGGCTGGCATCAATATTATTGAGCGGGAAAGTTATTGCTTCGGTCTGCATATCCCATACGCCTGCATGGCGGTGGGAGAATGTACCGCGGATAACGTCCTGACCGGTAAAACGTATTGGTTTGCCTTCAAGAAGCAGTGAACCAAATGCAAGGGCTTCTGCCATTGCCCAGTCGATACCGGCTCCGGTCTCAACCATCTGGCGGCGGTTCTGGAGAACTTTCTCGACACCTTTATGTATATCAACACCTGGCGCTTCAGAGATTTTCAGACCAATTTTCTTGAGCTTTTCTATATCGACAGCAGTCTCAACTTTTGGTTTCTCACCACCGAAAGCCTGTTTAAAACCCGTCCATTTACCTTCTAACATGTCGGCTTTTTCAGGCTTGTAAGAATTTGCGCCCTGGAAAGCTGTTTCTAATCTATCATAGAAAGCCTGTTTCATTCCTGCGAATTCATCAGAAGAAACGGCATTTTCAGCAGCGAGCCTTTTTGCGTAAACTTCGCTCGGTGCTTCTTTCGCATCGATAACTTTATACATTTTAGGTTGAGTCCAACGTGGCTCATCACCTTCATTGTGTCCGTGCTTACGGAAACACCATATATCAAGGACGACATCCTGCTTGAATTTTGCGCGGTATTCAGCAGCGATATGAGCCGCATGGACGATCGCCTCAGGGTCATCACCATTAACGTGGAAGATGGGAGTTTGCAGCATCATCGCAATATCTGTCGGATAAGGAGATTTATGCGCGTATGTAGGTGAAGTAGTAAAACCAACCTGATTATTCACCACAACATGTACTATCCCGCCGCATGCATAACCATCAAGGTCAGACATCGCCAAACTTTCAGCAACAACACCCTGACCGCAGAATGCAGCATCACCATGAAGTAATATACCAAGAACCTTCTCGCGGTTCTTATCCTGCTTCTGGTCCTGCTTCGCGCGCACACGACCCGCAACAACCGGGTTCACAGCTTCAAGATGTGAAGGGTTGGAGCTAAGCGATAAATGCACATTATTACCACCGAAATTCTTATCAGAAGAGAACCCTTGGTGATATTTCACGTCACCTGAAGAGTTGATATTATCAGGTATCGCGAGGTTACCATTGAATTCAGAAAGCATCGCAACATAAGGTTTGCCCATGAAACCGGTAAGAACATTCAAACGGCCACGGTGAGGCATACCTATTACCACCTCATCTACGCCAAGTTCAGCAGCTCTTTTAACAACCGCATCAAGTGCCGGCATCAAACCATCCCCACCTTCAGCGGAGAAACGTTTTGTACCTGGGTATTTCTTATGTAAAAATTCTTCGAAGCCAGAAGTTTCCAGAAGTATCTGGAGGATATTTTTCTTCTGTTCTTTGCTTAGATTTGGTTTTCCGAGGGAAGTTTCAATCCTCTGCTCCAGCCATTTTTTCTTCTCTTCACTTTGAATATGAACATATTCAATTGCAAATGTAGAACAATAGGTTTGCTTTAATATATCAAGAATCTGGTTAAGCGTTAACTTATCATATCCGAGCCATCCACCGACAGCTATCTGGCGGGTATAATCACCTTCAGTAAAACCATAACGCGCCGGGTCAAGTTCCGGATGGGCATGGTGAACAGTTAAACCGAGCGGATCAAGATTAGCGATTAAATGACCACGTGAACGATATGCAGAAATAAGCATCTGCGCATTGATAGAATCCAGAACTTCCTGAGAAACACCGCCTTTAAATTTATCCTGATTACGACGACCTGTTTTGCCAGTTCTTCTTTCATAAGAATATGGTTTCTTTTCATAACCAACGATTTGCGAACGCTCCTTACCCCAATGGTTTGAAAGGAAATCATCATTTACCTGAGCGACAGAATCACCGATCTGGGCAAAATATTGCTGCCAGTCTTGCGATACTGAAGTTGGGTTATTTAAATATTTCTCGTATAATTCCGCGATGTAAACTGCATTTGCGCCATATTCATAAGTGCTCTTCTTGAGATTTTCAGATGACATAATTCAAGGATTAGGGGTTAAGGTTTAAGGCTATAAACGCGCCCTTAAAGCAAACATCACCTAAATACTGCAAATGAAGTTTTAATCAAGATTTTTCCTACCTGAAGCCTCTGGCGGCATTCAAAAATATTTAAACAAAAAAAAGCCCCGCAGAACGGGGCTTTATAAAATTATGTATTTAAGTAAATTTAATTAACTTTAACCAGATAAGGCCTTACTGATTCAGGAACTTCTGAAAGAGCAATAATCTTATTGTTAGAAAGGCCGGCCATTTTTGACTCCAGATCAGCATTGATATTTTCCTGTTTGATCTTGAACATTGCACCAGTGATAGGATCAACAATTAGCATACCAATCAAACCCCCAAGTAAGATATTACCGAAATACCATGGATTAAGCTCGCCAGTAACATATAGCGTTCTTGGAGCAAAACCTTTTTTATCAAAAGTCAGCGTATAATCTTTTTTATCAAAATATGATTCGCCTGACCTTAAAACTACCTGAGTCGGCGTAACCCCTTCAAATATTTTAGTTCCTTCTTCATTAACGATAGAAACTTTAGCACCTTTTGGGCTACTGGTTAAATTAACAGGATAATCTGTTTTACCAAAAATGGTTGCGCAGCTTGATACCAGTAAGATCATACCAGATATTAATAGTGTATTTTTCATATTTTCCCTTGGTTTAGTTATCAGACCAATATTTCGTTTTATTTTTAATATACAACCACTATTTGCACCTCTGCCCAAACAATTACCATAACTGACTCATTAATTTTAGGAGACTGTTATACCTGACACCCGCAAGAGTGCATACCTTATGAAGCTCCTCATTTGAATCTGCAAGCCACTCCTTTGCACGTCTTTTATATAATTTCTGCTTCTTTTTTACTGAACCTGAAGTTGCATCCTCAAGGGCTTGAATTATTACTGCTTGCCAGAGCGCTGTTTCAGGTGAATTATTATTGGTTCGAAGGGCAGATTGCTGTTTATTATCATTTTCAGGGGATACCTACTGTTATAAATGACGTTATTTCCATCAGTTATCTCAATAACATTATCGCCTACTCTAAACTCAGGGTTGAAATGTTTGCGCATAAATACCTCTATATAATATGCATTTTTGCACTATATGTGCTTAAGAGCCTTATTTAAAGCCATTCTGGCGTACTACTCTTATAGTTGCATTTTTGCATGTTGTCAATGCATAAATGCATGGTATAATACAAGTATGAATAGTTTAAGAAAAAAACACTTATGTTTTATTGAGCACTTGAAAGAAAAAACCGCGCTTAGCATAACCGCTATAGCCCATGCGGCCAACATTGCAGATTCCACATTAACAAGGTTTGTCAGCAAAGATGACTTTCCAAGGCTCTCAACTGCCACATTAGATAAGATCGCAAAGGTCGGAGCATATAATTCTTATGAAGACTACCTGATAAAAAACCACGTTTCAAAAGAAGCAGAAAATAACTCTGATTTCAGCGATGCAGAAAAATATGAAACTTACGATATGGTAAAAAACCTTATCATCAAACTTGATGGAGCCGCAAAACCATCCAACGTAACTTTTATTACTGAGCAGACCTTAGAAACCGCAAGGAAACTCGGTACCAGATTCATTACCGAAAGCCTTATAATGTACGTTCTAGAATCAGGTAAAAAAAGTAATTAGTTACCAGAAGGCAAGCACTCCAGCCCAAGAGAATAACAATCAACGCCCTTATTATTTTTGTTTTTGATCTCATGATCAATTTTTAATTCGCGGGAACAGCGCTTGCAGAGAACAACACCTTCAACGGGCTTCAAAAATTCATCAACGGCAACACGGTCATCAAATACGAAACAATGCCCTTTCCATTTACCGTTCTTGTTATTGGTGTCTTCAAGATATTGCAAAATGCCGCCTTCAAGGTGATAAACCTCATCAAAACCCATATTCTTCAGAAGTGAAGTTGACTTCTCACAGCGAATACCGCCTGTGCAGAACATTGCAACCTTCTTATGCTTAGCAGGGTCAAGGTTCTCTTCTACCCATTTAGGAAAACTGCGAAAATCTTCTGTATTGGGGTTCAACGCATTTTCAAAACTGCCCATATAACACTCATAATCATTCCGCGTATCAATAGTAATAACTTCCGGGTCAGAAATTAATTTATCCCAGTCTTCCCCACGAACATACTCGCCACGCTTGGAAATATCCAACCCCTCAACACCAAGACGCACTATCTCTTTTTTGAGTCGGACTTTCATACGCTCAAACGGCTGGTATTCAGCATAGCTTTCTTTAAATGGAATATCTTTGAATTGGGGAATTTGATTCAGATATTCCCAAAACTTCTCCATAACATCTTTCTGCCCCGAAACAGTAGAATTTATACCCTCGCGTGAAAGCAATATAGTACCTTTGAGTCCTATTGACTTACAAAAATCAAGGAACGGCTCTTTCAACGCTTCATGATCAGGAACCTCAACAAATCGGTAATAAGCGCGGATATGATAACTCACATCTGACTTCTTACCTGACTGCTCATGTTCTATTTTTCTATGGTTCTGCATATAAAATATGAATAATTCCTTTATAATTTATCTTTTAACTATATAAAAAACACAAAATTCAATTGATAAATATCAATATCATTCATGCACAAAATTCTCATACTCGATTTCGGTTCGCAGGTTACCCAATTAATAGCCCGCAGGGTGCGGGAGATCGGGATATTCTGTGAGATAAAGCCTTATAATACCTCTTTGGATTTTGTCAAAAATTATGATGCGAAAGGTATCATATTATCCGGCGGTCCGGCAAGTGTGGGGTTTGATAAAAGCCCAAAGGTCGGCAAAGAGATATTCGAACTGGGGCTTCCGGTGCTTGGTATTTGCTACGGTCAGCAGCTTATGAGCTCAATTCTCGGCGGCAAGGTTGAACCTTCTGATCACCGTGAATTTGGTCGCGCTTTTGTAAAAATCAGCAAAGAAAGTAAACTCACCGAAGGCGTATGGGATATAAATAAATCATACGAAGTATGGATGAGCCACGGTGATAAGGTATCTGCCCTGCCGCAAGGTTTTGAGGCTATCGCCGAAAGTGACGGCGCGCCTTTTGCGGTTTATGCTAATGAGAATAAAAAATTCTACGGCGTGCAATTCCACCCTGAAGTTGCCCACACCCCTGATGGGGCGGCTCTCCTCAAAAATTTCTGCCTGAATATCTGCGAATGTATACCTAGCTGGAACATGCATAACTTCATTGATGTTGAAGTTGAAAAGATACGTAAACAGGTTGGCGATAAAAAAGTCCTCTGCGCTGTAAGCGGCGGCGTTGATTCAACTGTGACAGCAGCGATTATACATAAAGCGATCGGCGATCAGTTAACATGCGTTTTCATAGATCACGGACTACTACGCAAAAATGAAGCTGCCCAAGTAAAAAATTTATTTGATGGCTTTCATATCAAAGTTAAAACCGTTGATGCATCAGAATTATTCTTAGGAAAATTAGACGGCGTAACCGACCCGGAAAAGAAAAGAAAAATTATCGGAAGTTCATTCATTGAAATTTTTGAAGAAGAAGCAAAAAAATTAGGAGGAGCAGACTTCCTGGCGCAGGGAACTTTATATCCTGACGTCATAGAATCTGTTTCCGTTCATGGTGATGCGGCAGTTACAATAAAATCACATCATAATGTTGGCGGATTGCCGGAAAAAATGAATATGAAACTGGTTGAACCACTTCGCGAATTATTCAAAGATGAAGTAAGAAAACTCGGACTAGAACTTGGGCTAAAAACAGACATGATAAAACGCCACCCCTTCCCCGGCCCCGGCCTTGCCATAAGGATTCCCGGCGCTATTACTCGTGAAAAAATAAAAATACTTCAGGAAGCTGACGCAGTTTATATCGAAGAAATAAAAAAAGCCGGATTATATGATAAGATATGGCAGGCATTTGCGGTTCTTCTTCCAGTGCAATCAGTTGGCGTAATGGGCGATGGCAGAACTTACGAATTTGTACTCGCACTCCGTGCAGTAACTTCGTCAGATGGCATGACGGCAGATTACTACCCCTTTGAACATGAGTTTCTCGGCAAAGTTTCAAATGCTATTGTGAACAAAGTAAAAGGCATTAACCGTGTCGTTTATGACATAACAGGCAAACCCCCGGGAACAATAGAGTGGGAGTAATAGAATTTTTTCTATTAATATCAAATCTGTGCTATAATCTGAATCGTTCCAATATCTAGGTTCGTAATATTCAGAAATGCAGGAAATTAATTTAAAAGATTCGATTCAGGCGATGCTTGAGGAGCAGAAGAAACTGCTTCAGGAAAAGCAAACTATCGAACGCAGACCCATAGAAAATATAAATCTTTCAGATTCGCGAGAGGTTATAAGGCCTGACACTACTGATGTAACAGATGATCTTGAAGCAAGGGAACGCACCCAGAGAAAGCCTATAGGGCAAAAACTGATTGATAAGAACCTCATTACACCTGATCAGCTTGAGATATCCCTTAAGATACAAAGAGAGCAGAAAAAAACTGTAATGCTTGGCCAGATACTGGTTGAGATGGGTCTTATAACCGAAAACACTTTAGCAGAAATTCTGGCAGAAGAGTCAGGCGTACGCAGATTCGACATAAGAAAATCCATCATTGACCCGGCCCTAGTAAAACAGGTACCAAAAGAAATTGCGGTCAGATATAAAGCTGTTCCGGTACTGATGGAAGATAACGTTATCTACGTTGCAATGACAGACGTTTTCAACGTTCTGGCACTCGACAGGATACGCAGATATTTCCCAAAAAGATTCAAACTTACCCCTACTCACTCAAGTGAGAAAGATCTTAACGATCTTATAAACAATTATTACGATTATGAACTTTCAATAGATGGTATTTTACGCGAGGTTGAAGCATTAAGCAGCGAAGATGCAAAAACGCTGGTAAGCAGTGCTAACCAGCAGGATGGCTATATCAACCCGACAGTACGCTTGGTTGATGCGCTTTTAGTTGATGCGATACAGCGCGGTGCATCCGATCTTCACTTTGAACCTGAAGGGCAGTTCATCCGCCTGAGATATAGAGTTGATGGCGTATTGAGATTGATACGTTCATTCCACAGGGAATATTGGCCAGCGATTGTTGTGCGTATAAAAATCATGTCAGAGATGAACATAACCGAAACGCGTAATCCGCAAGATGGACGTATCATGATGAATGTTCTTGGAAGGGAAGTTTCATTTCGTGTAGCATCACAGCCAACTATTCACGGGGAAAATATAGTTCTTCGTATCCTAGACAAACAGAAAGCTCTTCTGCCACTTGAACAGCTTGGCTTTAACGATACTAACGTCAGGATCTTACACAAAGCACTTAAAAGGCCGGAAGGCGTAATTATTGTTACCGGTCCAACAGGTTCAGGAAAATCAACAACGCTATATTCCATACTAAGTTTCATAAATAAAATGGACGTGAATATAATGACACTGGAAGATCCGGTAGAATATTCACTCCCTATAATCAGGCAATCAAACATCAAGGAAAATAGCGGAATGGATTTTGCATCAGGTGTAAAATCACTACTCAGGCAAGATCCGGATATAATTTTCGTGGGTGAGATCAGGGATGAAGAGACTGCTACAATGGCGATCCGAGCCGCGATGACTGGTCACCAGGTTTATACATCACTCCATACTAACGATGCTATCGGCGCCATTCCAAGGCTGATTGATATTGGCGTGAACCCAAGAATATTAGCAGGTAATATTATCGCTATCGTAGCGCAAAGACTAGCAAGAAAGCTATGCGGCTTCTGTAAAAAAGAACGCCCCGCAGACGAATTCGAATGCAAAGTATTAGGTCTTAATATTGAAAAAAGACCAATGGTTTGGGATGCTGATGGATGTGAAAAATGCGAACATACCGGATATAAAGGCCGTATCGCAATATCAGAAATACTGCTTATCAATGATGAGATTGATGAACTTATGTATTCCGGTGCAAGTAAAGTAAAATTTTATGAAGCCGCCGGCAGAACCGAATTTGTACCAATGGCAGATGACGGAATAATAAAAGTACTGAAAGGCGTTACCGATATGGAAGAACTGATCGGAACTATTGATATGACTAAAAAGTTCTAAGTTAGAAGTTTGAAGTTTGAAGTATTTTTCTTCCAACTTTAAACTACCAACTTCAAACTACCAATATGGCACTATACACCTACTACGCTATCAATAAGGAAGGTAAAGAGATCCGCGGGAAAATGACCGCGAACAACGTTATTGACCTTGAATCACGCATTAAGGAAATGGATGGCGACCTGGTCGATTACAAGGTCGTAAAAGAAAAAAAAGCAGGCCTTGGCAGTAAAATAAAACCAAAGGACATGGTAATGCTTTGCGTTCATATGGAAGAACTTGAGCGCGCAGGTGTTCCTATATTAGATTCACTGGTTGATTTGAGGGATACTACGGAAAACCCAAAAATGAGGGATCTTCTTTCTGATCTTTGCCAATATATAAAAGGTGGTGACAAGCTTTCCACAGCCCTCATGAAAAGAAAGGACGTATTTGATGAACTATTCATAGGGTTAATAAACGCAGGTGAAGAAACAGGTAATTTGGCAGAGGTTTTTGGGCATCTTTCAAGACATATAAAATGGACTAACGATTTCAAAAGAAAGATCAAAAAAGCATTGTCATACCCTATAGTGCTAATTGTTGTAATGGTAATAGTTATAACATTGATGATGTTATTTGTTGTTCCTCAGCTGGTAGACTTCCTGCAAAAACAGGGCTTTGACCTGCCAATTCATACCAGGGCATTAATAGCAGTTTCAGCTTTTTTCGTGGATTACTGGTGGACAGTAATTTTCGGGCTGCCAATTGTCTTTGTAACTATAGTAATACTTTATAAAAGACATGAACCTTTCAGACGTTTTGCCGATGGGCATATCCTTAAAGCTCCAGGTATTGGCCCCGTTGTACAGAAAATCAATCTTGCAAGGTTCGTAAAATTCTTTGCTATAACATTTAATAGTGGCCTTGGTGTCCTTGAGGCAATGGATATTGCGGGTAAAGTTGTTACCAACAGAATAATTAAAGAATCTGTTGAGGTCACAAAGAAAAGTATCTCCGAAGGTATAAGAATAACTCAGGCACTTGCTGATAGCGGCGCATTTCCAAGTTTAGTTTTAAGAATGTTCAAGGTTGGGGAAGATAGTGGTAATATGGAAAGGTCTCTCGCAAACGTAAATTATTTTTATGAAAGGGAAATTGACGATGCAGTAGAAACAATGGTTGCAATGATACAGCCGGCACTATTAATAGTTATGGGTGGAACATTGATGTGGGTAATTGCCGCAGTATTTGGCCCAGTTTATGGAAGTTTCAGCAAAATGAAGTTCTAAGTAGTGCAAAAGTGCAAGTCAAAAGTGCAAGTTTTACTATTAACTACTTGCACTTGCACTAACAACTTGCACTTACGTAATGGTAAAATAAAATCAATCAATGAAAAGTTTCTTAAAAAAGTCCGGGCACATAGTTATTTCCTTAGGTGATGAAGGAGCAATACTTACCTGCTTTTCTGGTGACAGGCTTGAGAACAGGATATTCACTGCCTCAGCCTTTTCCAATGAGGTTGCCGATTTTTTCAAAGGTAAAGAAAATTATATAGTCAGCATCCTGCTTGATACTATTGATCAGAACTTTGTGTTCTCAAGTCTTCCACCCGTCGGCTCAAAGAATCTCAACAAAATAATACAAAGGAAACTTAATACTGAGTTTGATAAGAATGACTTTAACGCTTATATGTTCCTAGGGAAGGAAGAAAGTAAAGCCAGAAAAGACCTTAAATATGTATTTATTTCCGTAAGGAATGCGCCGCCACTTTCAGAATGGCTTGAATTTACTGCTGCATTACCAAATTTATTTAATGGTATCTATCTTGCGCCAGTTGAGGGTGAAGAATTTATTACGAAAGTAAAAGCTATCAAAAAGATAAGTAAAAAATCTAATGAAGATTGGGATATACTCATTACCCAAAGTAGGGTTGGCGGTTTCAGGCAGATAGTTTTTAAAGGCGGAAAGCTTATATTCACTAGAATATCGCAATCACTTTCCATCCAAAGTCCTGATTCAGTTGGGCTTAACATAAGCCAGGAAGCTTTAAACACTTTGGAATATATTCGCAGAATAGGATATAACGACCAGCCAATATCGCTGTTCATCATCTCCTCAAAAGATTCTTTGCCCTATATTGATATACCTTCCGTAAATAAAACAGATATACATCATCTGTCCCCTTATGATATTGCGCAGACACAATCTATAAAAAATGCAGCACTTGAGAATGATAAGTTTGGCGACGTGGTTTTCGCCAGTAATTTCATCAACTCAAAAAAAGTTTTAAAATTAGAGACCGGCTCTTCCAAAAAGGTCAGAAGCTTTCTTTTTATAAAAAGAGCAATAAATTTTGTTCTGACATCGATTATAATTTTTGCGCCTATCTTAACTTTTTATCTGCTGTTCGAAGGGTATCAGAATTCTTCCAAGGCTGACCAACTTAATGCAGATATAATCACGCTTCAGTCTAAAGTTAATGCCGCTAAAGATTTCGAACAGGAGTATAAAATAAACCCAGGTTTTCTTTCAGATGTTATTAGATTAGATTCAACTATTCTTGAATCTGAAGGGAAAGACTACCTAGATGTATTAAAAAAATTCTATTCTGTAAGTTCCGATAAGTTCAAGATAATTTCTTTCAACACTAGAAATGATGCTGCCACAAATAGCTTTGAAGTAAGCATAAGAGGGATAATACTCTACAATAAAAATGATGTATCTGATATCTATTTTAAGGCTAATGATTTTAAAACCCTTGTGAACAAAGAATTTAACGGTACCCAAGTTGAATTATTAAACCTGCCCTCAGAAAATAATATTAAACTTGGTAACAATGAGACACAGAAAGCTGATTCTGTAATTGGCGTTACTATAAAAGGCACTAAAGGATTAATGGCGACACTTAAAAACGCTGTAGATCCTAACAACCCAAACCTAGTTCCAATAGCTCCTCAATGAAAATAGAAGTCTTAAAACAGGAGATTAAAAAAACAGCTATTACAAAAGGTATAATTGCAGCTATACTTTTGGTCATTTTATGGGGGGCACATTATTACAGTACCTCTTCAACGGAAAACCTTACCAACATTCAGAATGGTTTTACCGGTCTTGATAACTCCCTTACAAATAAAATACTTACATATGACGAAGCCGAAAAGAATTTAAAAAAATATTTAGATATACCTGCCACCAGAATTCCCTCTAAAGAAAAATATAACATGGGTTTCGTGAGGCTTAGAACTTTAGTGCCGGAAATTGATAAACTAAAATCCGCCTATATGTTTAAGTCTCTTGATTATATGGTTCTTGATATAAAGCCGAACCCTCTTTTTAATGGTGCGGATATGGAAGCCTATGAGAATAATATTCTTATAAATTTTTCAGGTGCAACTGATGAAATGGTATTCTCTCTGATAAATGATCTTAAAAAGATCCTGCCGGGATATGTTTTACTGGATTCCCTTGAAGTAATAAAAATTTTACCCGTTGATGAACTTAATGCCAATAATTATCTTACAAGACAGGACTTCTCTTTTGTTAATGGCAAAATTGAGATTAAGTGGATAATTCTGCAAAAGCCGGTAGTTGAGAATCCACAGCAACAACCACTATAAATATTAATGAATAATTTCAGAGAACATAGATTTTTTATAAATTCACTTAAAACGGCAATATTAATATTATTGCTTAGTACTACTTCTAAAATTGCTTATGCAGAAGAAGTTACTCTTGAAATTACCGGTGAATCAGCACCTGAATCAGCAGCAAATTCGCAGCCAGTACAACCTTCACCTGAATCACCTAATGCAAATATTGGCCCGTTGCCTCAGCCAACTTTAACTGATACTGGAACTAATGTTACTCAAAATGATACGGTTACAGAATTAACAGCTGAAGAACCTGCAACTCCCGCAGCCGCTGAAGCTCTAATCCCGTTACCACAACCAGTAAATGTGGCTGATAAAGGTTACACGGTATTCTCCGGAGAGGATTTTTATAAAAATAACAGTGATATAGAATCAGTTCTATTCTCACCTGAAGAAAAAGAGATTCTATATAACACACTAAACGAATTCAAGCGGTCTGGAGGTTTTTCTGAAACTAAAATTGTTGAAGGCGCAAGTGTAACTTCAATTATTGCTCCCGCAAAAACACCGGGAGAAAATGCTGTATCCAGTATAAAGGAATTTAATGCACCGACCTTTTTCTTAAAATCTATTTTACTCCCTGAAGAAAGTCACTGGACAATATGGTTTAACACATCAAGGGCAAGAAGCACGGAAGCTACAGAAATAGCCGCAGAAAAAGGCCTGACCATTAAAGAGGTAAAAGAAAATAAAACAACCTTTATATATGAAGATAAATATCTAAAATACATTGCGCCAAATTATAAAAATGAACTTATAAAAACTGAATCAGGTAAATGGGCTTATAAG
>JANPLD010000042.1:0-11313 GCA_031426355.1 Alphaproteobacteria bacterium
GCCAGCAAACTGGTTCGCACTTTCACTGATAAACACGGTTTGAAAGACCTGGTAAGGGAACTTTTAGGTGTTGAGCTTAACAAGCAGGCGCAATGCTCTGATTGGTCCGGCCCGCTTTCAGAAAAGCAGATAGATTACGCGGCAAATGATGTTCTCCACCTTCATAAAATGAGAGAGAAATTAAATATCCTGCTAAAAACTGAAGCGAGGGAAGAGATAGCCAAACGCTGTTTTGAATTTTTACCATACCGCGCTGAACTCGATATTCTCGGCTGGCCTGAACATGATATCTTCTCGCATGAAAGCGCTTAAGCTTTTTACCTTGAAAATCTAATTTAATTAGTTATTACCAAGCACCTACTAAATCCAATTGATTTTTCTTTATGCTCGTGTGGCGGAATTGGTAGACGCAAGGGACTTAAAATCCCTCGGGGCTCACCCCCCGTGCCGGTTCGACTCCGGCCACGAGCACCACATCTTTGTTTTATAAGATTCCATAATATCCCAAAAACCCCTTCTAATCTTGACTTCTCCCCGATTCTATGTTCTGTAATGTCCTAAGATATTTTATGGCATCAGGCCTAAAGTGGGGGTATCATTGGGGGTATTTTAAAAACCACCTTAAGACGATACCCCCATATATCAAAACTAACCGGAGGCATTATGGCACTTAATGAGGTAAAAATAAGAAATCTTAAACCAAAGGATAAGCAATATAAGGTTGCTGATAGTGAGGGCTTATACCTATTAGTAAAGCCTAATGGCTCAAAGCTATGGAGATTAAAATACCGTCATAATGGAAAAGAGAATGTTTATTCTATCGGGGAATATCCTAGTATTTCATTAGCGGAAGCCAGAGAAGAAAGGTTTGTAATAAGAAAGCAGGTAAAGTCCGGTATCAATCCAAACATTAAAAAGCGGGAAGATAGAAGTGTTCAGATAGCAAAGGTGGAAAACTCTTTCTCTAATGTTGCCTTAGAATGGCATAGTAAAAATATTAAGAAGTGGACACCGGAACATGCAGAGAAGCTAATAGGCTGGATAACCAATGATATTATTCCTGTAATTGGTGATATGGATATAGCTGAAGTTAAGTCTCCCGATATTTTGAGGGTTATAAAGGGAATTGAATCGCGGGGTGCGCTTGATGTTGCCAGAAGGGTATTAAGCATCTGTAGCCAGATATTCCGTTATGCTATGCCCCTTGGTAAGTGTAATTATGATGTAACGGTAGGGATAGGAAAAACCCTTGAGGTCAGGAAGAGGGAAAACTTTAAGTGCATATGTGTTGAGGAGTTTCCGCAATTGCTAAAGGATATGGAAAAACATGAGTGTAAACCCCTGACTAAATTGGCATTAAAGCTTGTAACCCTAACCTTTGTAAGATCATCTGAACTTAGGGAGGCAAAATGGAGTGAAATCAACTTTGATAATGCTGAATGGCGTATTCCGGCAGAAAGAATGAAAATGAAAGAATTGCATTTAGTTCCATTATCCAAGCAATCTATTGAAATATTGAGGGTGGCTCAAACTTTATCCCATGACAGTGAATATATTTTTCCGAACGATAGAAACCTAAGAAAGGTTATGAGCGAAAATACGCTGTTATATGCCCTATATGATATGGGATACCATAAGAGAATGACTGTTCATGGATTCAGGCAACTTGCGAGCACAATCCTAAACGAAAAGGGTTTTAACCTTGATGCTATTGAAAGACAGCTTTCCCATGCGGAAAGGGATAATGTGCGCCGCGCTTATAACCACGCTCAATATTTACCGGAAAGAAGGAAAATGATGCAATGGTGGGCTGATTATATTGATGGAACAGCAGAAGATTCCAGCAACATTATAAAAGCCAAGTTTAATTGAAGGTTTTTATATTTTAGTTATAATTGAGGCCACGATGTGGCTAGGCTGATCCCCGAAAGTCTGAACTCCCATGAACAGATTGCCACATTCCCGCTTTCATGGGGTAACACATCATGGGAGTGTCGTATGCAACAGGCAGTAAAAGAGAGTGAAAACGCTCAGGTAAAATATCTAAAAGATGAAAACGGTAACTGGAAAGATAAGGCTTCGATATGGCAAATAATTTGTTTAAATTCTTGTACAAGGGATATTAAGTTTAATGAGTTAATAATTAATTTTTTTAATAGAGTAGACAAGGGAGAATTTAATTTTTCTTTACCAGAAGAGGATTCAATATTTTATTCAACAGAATATATATATTTTGGAGATGAAATATTAATTGATAGTGATTGTATATCAATAATTTTGTCTCAGTTGAGAAGGTTAATAAAAATAAAATGTGACTGGGAGTATAGAAATAAAAAAGAATTAAAAGTTAAATATGATGAAATATTAAGTAGGGGATCGCGGGCTAAGGTGCCGTTTACATATAATTATACTAAATATTTTTTAGATCAAATTTTTCCAGAAATTAAGAAGCAAATTTTTAAATTTGAGGGGGCAGAGGAAGTAGAAAAAATAACAGATATTCGTACTGAAAAGTTAGAAAAAACCTCATTTCAAGGAATGATTAATGCTTATTCTGAAATTGAAGAAATGGAATTCTATTTAGCTAATAGCTTGCACATGAGCAGAAATTTATTTTTTCATTGGCTAAGGCTAGGTCTCAACAAAAAGGAAATTTACTCTATTCCCAATAAAAGCACTATTAAATACAATGGTTTTTGGGGGGATGAATGGGAGGGACATCCACAATCTTGGAGCTTTAAGGTGGATGATTCAGATGGTTTAACTCTACCTGAAGCAAAGAAATATTACTGTGACCCGCATTTATGGAGCGAATATAAAGATTTTCTTTCAGACAAGTCTTTAGATGCAAAATCTAGATATATAGGAGGGTTAACTTGGGAAGATTATGAGTATGATTATACTATAAAAACAGGTTATTCTAAAGTTACAAAGTATTTAGTAAATCATTTTAAACATGGGAGACTTATTGTTAAGGCTTTTTATACTAATGACAATAGTTCTAAGCTGAAAGTTGTACCAGCTGAACAAATAGAAGGCTGGATAGTTAGCAAAATGATTAATTGGGATAATAATAGCCTTCATGATCAAAGCGTATATGGGTTTAAGGTTTTCAGAGTTAGTAATAAACAAGAAGATAGTGAGAATGATAGGTGGAAAGAGATCGCAAAATTAGTTAATGAAAAAGTAGCTACAGTTAATAAAAACCCACAATACATAAACAAAAGTAATCGGGGTGGTAAGACAAAAGGTAAAGTAGCGCGTAATAAGGTATTGGAAGAAGTTTACAACAAGTTAAGCAATAATCTAAAGTTGGGTGCAAAATTTGATTCTTTCAAATCATCTTTTTACAGACAAGCTCGTGAAAATAAAATCAATATCAATTGGTAACACTATTAGTAACATTATCATGATATTAATGAGGTTATGCATAATATCTTTGTAAAACAATTTGTTATCATAAGATAAAAAAATCTAAAATTTCTTATTCCCTACCAATTCTGATATTAATCATACTCCGAACATTAATAACAACTAATGGAGTTAATAATGTTCAAAACTGATAATTTATCAAAGGGTAAAGGTAAGAAAATTATCCGCCTACCAAAAGTTATAGATCGCACTGGAGAGAGTCGTTCGCAGATATATCCCATGAAGTCTAGCTCTTTGACAATATCCTTACGAGCGGAGCCGGAACAATCAGGGCGCTTGATAGTTACATCACCATTCTTTTCTTCGCTCTCATGTGCAACGAAAATCACAGATTTGTTTTTAGCTTCCAGAAGCTTTAAGAGATTAAGGAAAGCCTGTTTAACTTCGCCCCAGCCTTTCATTGACATAGTGCCGTCACCTTGGCGAGCTTTCGGGTTTTTACTGGCTACATAATCACCAATACGATCAACAAGCTTTCCAAGCGTATCAATTATAATAGTATCAAAGCTGTTCATTTCCTCAGAGTTTAAAAGCTCTAATACTTGGTTGTAAGTATCAACTTGCAGGGAAGGTGCCCTAAATTGCGGTTGAACCCTTCTCATGCCTTTATCAAAATCTATGCACACTGGATTAGGTGCAGATAATGATAATGTTGATTTACCGATACCGGGCTGACCATAGATAAGCCCTTTAAATGTTTTCTGACCTACAAGATCAGATGGTTTAGTTAGTAATGACATACTGTCTCCTTTTAGTTATTAAATAAATTAAATATCCCGCATGCCGTCAGCATTACAACCGCCAGAATTACGCCCGACATTACCAATGCCCCGATTATCACCAGAACATCATGCACCTTAAAACCAGAAAAGGTGGCTGTTGTCAGTCACCGGCAATGCCCAATGGCAGATGCCGGATGCATGGTGGCAAATCCACCGGTGCACCAAAAGGTAATAGAAATGCTCATAAGCATGGGTTTTATTCGAAGGAAAATAAAGAAATATTAGCTAATATAAAAATGCTAGTTTCTGAGTCAAAACAGCTAAGTCGTAATATTTTATAAGCTTTAATAATTTTCTGGTTAAAAATCTAACTACTAAGGAAAGTTGAGTAATTTAGAAAGAATGAGTGATGTCAGCACCAGCTAAATGTTATTCTTGAATTAAGAGAAATATAGTAGAAGAAAATGATAAGGCAATAGGAAGGAATTGTTAACTCACATTATGGAAAATTTGACTAAAAAGATAAAAATCTATATTTTTTCAAAAATGAATTACATAAGTGTATATTGATTATATTACGTCTCGAAATATATTTAAATTATGTCCAACAAAGCAAAATTATTTATTGATATCTTTAGCTCAGCAACAAAAGCTTTGAGTGAATCCGAATTGCTTTCTGATGCACTCTCAACAATAATAAAGAATACTTGCATTTCCTTAGATTTTCCTTTTGGCGCGTACTGGGAAAGTAGTAATGACGCAGAAACCATAAGTTGTAAATACACCTGGTTTAAGGATGATAAATTAAAAGAAGTTGATAAAGCTACCGTGAACAGAGTATTTAAAAAAGGTGAAGGCTTAGCTGGATTGATATTAAAAGAAGGTAAGCCATTTCTTTTAACTGACATTAAAGGTGATAAAAGAGTACTTAGGTTATCCGTTTTATCCGCTGCAGGGATCAAAGGTGCGGTAGGTTTCCCTTTGCTGTATAAAAATGAAGTTTTAGGTATATGCGAGTTTTTTAGCTATGAACCTCTAATAATCGATGAAGATCTAAACGAGGTAATGTCTTCGATAGCTATTCAAATGGGGCTTTTTATGAAAAGGCACCAAATGGAAACGGAATTAAAGCAAAAACATTGGGAAATAGAGGATTTTATAGAAAATGCTGCTGTACCTTTACATTGGGTGGGTGCCGATGGGAAGATAATTTGGGCTAATCAAGCTGAGTTTGATTTACTGGGTTATAAACCTGAAGAATATATAGGGAAATCGATAATGGATTTTCATGCAGATGAAGCTGTAATTGAAGATATTCTTAAAAGATTAAAGCAAAATGAAACTTTACAAAATTATAGAGCAAGACTGCGTAGTAAAGATGGGTCTATTAAACATGTTTTAATAAATTCTAATGTTCTTATTAAAGATGGCAATTTTGTTCATACTCGCTGTTTCACAAGAGATGTAACGCGTGAGGTGGAGGTGTTGCAGAGGCTTCAGGAGGGTAAACAACTTACAAAAGCTGTTATTGATGCTGCTTTAGATGCTGTGGTCGTAACGGATCAAGATGGAATAATTACTGAATGGAATAAGCAGGCCGAGAACATATTTGGTTGGTCTAATTTAGAGGCTATCGGCCAACCCATGAGTACTATGATAATCCCAGAAGAATATAGGGAAGCACATCGTAAAGGGATGGAAAGGTTTCTTGCTACACGCGAAGCAAAAATCTTGAACAGACGAATAGAAATAACTGCCATTAACCGCGATCTTAAAGTTTTCCCAATAGAACTAACTGTCGCTTTTGTTGAGAAAGATAACAAAGTGTTTTTTACGGCTTTTATCCGTGATATTACTGAGAAGAAGCTTATAGATAGTCAATTAACCCAAGCTTTGAAATCCGCAGAGGAAGCAAGAGATAAGGCTGAAACAGCCAACATGGCCAAAAATGAATTCTTAGCAAATATGAGCCATGAAATACGAACGCCAATGAATGCTATTATTGGTTTATCCAATATTCTTAATATGTCTTCACCGCTTACTCAAAAGCAAAAGGAATTCATAAAAACCCTTCAAATGTCTGCAGATTCATTATTAGCGCTGATTAATGATTTACTTGATATAAGTAAAATTGAGGCAAACACGGTTCAGTTAGAAGAAATTCCATTTAATCTTACACAACTCACTAATGAAGTGATCAGTATGGTGACAGTGCGTGCCAGAGAAAAAGGATTAAATTTTACAATGGAAGGGGAGTGCGTAAGGGATAAACATTTTATTGGAGACCCTACAAGAATACGTCAAATGATACTTAATCTTTGCAGTAATGCTGTTAAGTTTACTGAAAAGGGAAATATTGATATTTCAATTACCTGTTCTGATAATGAAACACCAGGTATTGAAGATATCTGTATAGCCGTTACTGATACAGGCATAGGAATTCCACAGGAAAAAATTGAAACTATCTTTAATAAATTTATACAGGCAGATTCTTCAATCAACCGCAGATATGGTGGCACAGGCTTAGGCCTTGCAATAACCAAAACTTTAACTGAAATAATGAAGGGTACTATTACTGTTGAAAGTGAAGAAGGCGTAGGTTCAACATTTAAGATATGCTTGCCTTTAGTAGTTGCTGAAAGCGATAGCACTGCACCTAATACTCAAACAAAAGAAACTGAGAATATTGTTGATCAGGCAAATCCTTCAAAACAAAGGATTTTGATAGTTGAAGATTATCCTCCAAACGTTTTAGTAGCAAGCAATTATTTAGACAATTTGGGATTTAGATATGATGTTGCGGTCAATGGAGTAGATGCAATTGAGAAAGTTAAGAATAATTACTACTTTGCAATATTAATGGATGTTCAAATGCCTGGAATGAATGGTTTTGAAACTACCCAACATATTAGGACATATGAAAAGCAGAAAGGTAAAAAACCTATTCACATTATTGGAATGACAGCACACGCACTAGCTGGTGACCGTGATAGATGTATTTCTGCGGGCATGGACGATTATATATCCAAGCCTTTTAACTTCGATGAATTAAAAGATAGGTTATACCTGTTGGCATAGATGTTGCCGAAATTTGGTAAATTCTCTTTTTGTCTTCAAAAGTTTCTATTGGGGGTACTTTTGGGGGTATCGCATATCGCCACATTACCTGTATTATATATTTATCAAATAGATACATTAAAAATGTGAGTGAGGCCACGGCACCACTTTGGAGTAACTATGAGCATAATCGAATCACCGGAAGCAAGAGTATCTTTTATTATTAAGTCTTCACCTGCAGAAATTTTTTCCGCTTTTATTGACCTAAAGCAATTAGTGCGTTTCTGGCTATCATTGAGCAACGGCGAACTTGTTATTGGTAAAGCTGTACACTGGGAATTTATGGTACCAGGTGCTAAAAGTTGATACTACTGCTACGAAGTTAGAACCTGGAAGCGAATTAGCATGGAACTGGTCAGATGGAACTAATGTTAATGTAACCATTAAAGAACTTGATGGAGCTGCAGCAATAACATTAATTAATGCTGGTTTTTCAGGGAAAGACCAATGAAGTAATCAAGGCTGCCTTAAACGCAACAGAAGGCTTTTCACTAGTGCTTGCTGACCTCAAACTATGCTCGAATCCGGAAGATCAGCTAATATTGTCAAAGACAAAGCACGACTTATCGAGTTGGAAAAACTAGAGCCTTAGAGTTGGCACTTCAACTTATTATCCATAATTTTAACTTAAACAAATTTGATTCTTAACTCCAACTATTTTATTTAAGATTACTCAGCTTCCGCGCACCAGTGCAAGTTTTTTAAATAACAAAGCATATGCAATTAGTAATAAAGATTCACTAAATCAGTTATATTTGATATTTATTACTATGTATTGAAATTGAAAAAGGCGGAGATGAGTTCAGAACATTCACATCACAGCCATGATCACTCAGGCCACAGCCATACTCCAGCTAATTTTGGTAGAGCGTTTTTCATTGGTATTTTATTAAATACAGGCTTTATAGTTGCTGAGATTATTTATGGGTTGCACGCCAACTCACTCGCTTTGCTTGCAGATGCCGGCCATAATGTGGGCGATGTGCTTGGTCTGTTTATGGCTTGGGGTGCGGTTATACTTGCAAAACGTAAACCAAGTGAGCGTTATACATATGGTCTGCAAAGTTCTTCTATTCTTGCTGCCTTAGCTAATGCCGTATTATTACTGGTTGCTTGCGGCGGCATAGGTTGGGAAGCAGTTCAGCGGTTTTTTCATCCTGAGGCCGTTGGTAGTACCACAGTTATAGTTGTCGCTGCCATCGGTATTTTTATAAATGGCATTACCGCATGGTTATTCATGTCAGGCAGTAAAGATGATCTGAATATCCGCGGCGCATTCCTGCATATGACGGCAGATGCACTTGTATCACTTGGGGTTGTGATCGCTGGCCTGGTTATTATGTGGACAGGTTGGATATGGCTTGATCCAATGGTGAGTCTTATAATTTCCATTGTTATCATTATAAGTACATGGGGGCTTCTTAAAGATTCCTTTGATCTTGCCCTTCATGCTGCACCGAAACATATTAACACCGCTAAAGTAAGGGATTATCTATCATCATTAAAAGAAGTGAAAGAAATTCATGATCTTCATATCTGGGCCATGAGTACTAATGAAACTGCGCTTTCTGCACATATATTGTTATCTGGCGATCATCCCGGTGATAAGTTTCTTAAAAAAGTAGCACATGATCTTGAGCATGATTTCCGCATTGGCCATACTACCATTCAGATTGAGGTTGGTGATAGCGGTGAATGTTCATTAGCGCCGGAAAATGTTGTTTAGGTGAAAAACAAAATTCATAAGCTGAATATTTTACCATCCCTTGTAAAATCTTGATAAGCTATTACTTCGATTTAATATTATCCATTCTACGCAGTTACTAAAAAACAAAAAAGAGAGGTAGCTAATGATTAAGAAAAATACGATCTGCCTATGGTATGATCACGATGCGGAAGAAGCCGCACACTTTTATGCAAAAACTTTTCCTGATAGCAAAGTAGGAGCAGTACACCTTGCACCATCTGATTTCCCGAGTGGCAAAAAAGGGGATGTTCTTACAGTTGAGTTCACAGTATGCGATGTACCATGTATAGGACTTAACGGTGGAGACACATTTAAACATAGTGAAGCGTTCTCCTTCCAGATAGCAACTGAAGACCAGGCGGAAACAGACCGTTATTGGAATGCAATAGTCGGCAATGATGGCGCAGAAAGCCAATGTGGCTGGTGTAAGGATAAATGGGGCCTATCATGGCAAATTACACCGCGTGTCTTGACTGAAGCGATGACCAAAGGTGGTGATATTGCAAAGCGCGCATTCGAAGCAATGATGGATATGCAGAAGATAGATGTTGCTAAAATCAAGGCAGCTATAAAGGGCTAATTAATTAATTAATCGCAAAGCAGCACTAAATTTAAAATCTATGAAAAATGCTATCGTGGTTATTGGAGCGGGATCAATAGGGCAGGCGATTGCACGTCGAATAGGTGCAGGTAAACATATAATTTTTTTGCTGATCTACTTAAAGAAAATGCGGGAGCAGCCTCAAAAACTTTAAGTGAAGCTGGTTTTGATGTAAGCACTACAATCGTTGACATATCATCTCGTAACTCGGTAAAGGCACTCGTTAAAACAGCAACTTCTTTTGGTGAAATTTTTGGCGTCATTCATGCTGCAGGTGTTTCTCCTAGCCAAGCAGCACCTGAAGTAATTTTAAAAGTTGATCTTTACGGAACAGCTTTAGTGTTAGAAGAATTTGGCAAAGTAAACGTGGCGCTCGCATAAATACTATAAGCCCCGGCATTATAATTACGCCGCTTGCTAAGGATGAGTTAAATGGCCCGCGTGGAGATGGCTATCGACATATGATTGAAGTTTCATCAGCCGGGAGGGCCCGGAACCCCAGATGAAGTAGGTTCTGTTGGCGCACTTCTTATGGGACAGGATGGCGTATTTATTACTGGCAGTGATTTTCTTATGGATGGTGGAGTAACAGCTGCTTATTGGTTCGGTGAAGTTGATCCGAAGTAATCTATATTTAAATAATTAAACAACTTCTTTAGTTCGTACCAGAAAATTCATCGGCACCTTCATTCAGATACCGATAAATTTATAATCATCACTTATAAAACTTAAGCACATTTTGATTCTTGTCCAGCCCATGTATTAAGCGGCTTTCCGGTTTCAAGGAAAGATTTCATACTGGAAAGTACGCGTGGCCATCCAGCGGAAACACCTCGTCCCATCTCAACACTTAAATTGCTGTGGACAACATCAAGGCGGATCATATCATTATCCATAGTAGAAATATCAAACGCTACTTGTGATTCATCTGCCGGGTTTGCTTTGCTGCACCAACTGATGACAAGTTTTTTAGGTGGGTTACTTTCCAGCACTTTGCCAACCATTTTAACATCGCTTCCGTCAGCGCTAACATGTTTCCATTCAGATCCTTTCTTCCAGTCAGAAATATTATTATGCCCCCAATATTGATGGGTAAATTCCGGATTGGTAAGTGCTTCCCAAACTTTCTCCGGCGTTGTCTTGATGTAGGTAGTGTAAATAAAATCATTGGTCATGGTTATTCTCCTCTAATGCTTGTTTAAGATTATGTAGCGCTGCAACTTTTGATTGCTCAAACTTGCCGATCCAACGCGTGTAAATATCATTTATCGGGGCAGGGTTGAGGTAATGCAGTTTCTCGCGCCCTTGCTTTTTAATGACAACCAGATTGGCCGCCTCCAGCAAAGTAAGATGCTTGGTTACTGCCTGACGACTCATATCATGCTTTTCACATAGCTCTCCCAACGATAGACCGCCTTTATTACGCAACCTGTCGAGCAGTTTACGTCGGCTGTTATCAGCAAGAGCTTTGAATATTTTGTCTTCGTCAATAACCATAAGCTATTATGCAACCTAATGGTTGCTTGTCAAGTTCGGATTTGGTATTTTCTTAAAATATTTAAATCCACTTTCTCAAAATGATATTTAAACCAACCGTATGAAAAACAACTGTTTTTTAAAAGGCAATAAATTTTATTTCTAATTTAATTCAAATAGTTGTTAACTCTTTATTAACCTTTGTGGTATATAATGCT
>JANPLD010000043.1:0-3301 GCA_031426355.1 Alphaproteobacteria bacterium
ACTTGCGCCGGATTCCCTCTATCGGATTAAAACCACCGTGGTCGATGTGCCCTCGGGTGCGCCGCTGGCCAGCACAACGGAAATCGGCGGACGCTCCTACATTCATTTCACGGGCACCGATTCGGCTTCGGATGAAATCAACGTGGTGGGCGAGGTGACCGCTGTCACCATCGGCCAGACTTGGCTGCTCGATACTGATCCCGGAAACAGCAAGGTGCCCGTGACGGTTTTTTATAAGCTCCACCGCTACGATGATTGGCTCGGCGCCAGCGTGAACAAGATGGTCGTGGGAGACACGGTCCCGTCCATCGTGCGCAACAGCGACGGCACGGTCCAACCCGCATCGGGAGTCGATACCGGATTTCTATCACCCGTGATCGCGAGCCACGTGGTTGGATCCCCCAAAACGCCGGCCGTGGTCACGGGCAGCGCCACGATGCTGGTGGACCCGACCTCCGTGCTTGCGCCGGATATCTATCGGTTTCTCGCGACCATCGTCCACATTGAGAATCCACAGAGATTGCTGGAAACGCCGCCTGTTCTGGTGACCCGCACGGGCAGCAAGGGTTCGTCGGCGGCCAGCCAGTTGGACCACTTCAGCGGGAAACTCATTTTCCGCGACATTTCCACCCATTTCAGCCACATCGCGGGTGCGCCGTCGGTTTACGTGCCGCCTCCGAGTCCGTTCCCACAGCCGCCGGTTTTGCGGACCATTGCGCCGGACAACAACAGCGGCACCATTGATGGAAGGAATGACTATCATTACGGCGTTGGCACACCTCTCAATGTCTCCCTTGAGCTGAATGGAGACGCGATCTATCAGGGCGGTGCGCCCGTTAGCCTCACCCCGGACAATTTTGCCGCGCGGTCCGGCTCGATTAACGGCGTCGATTTCTCACGTGGCAGCGATGTGATTCTCGACACTTCGGGGGCTCATGCCGACGTAACGGCCACCCTGCCCACCGGCGTTGGTTGGACCAGCAATCGCTCCACTGGCCTGCTGCGATCGCAGTTGGATTTCGCCGGGCTAAGACTCGATCAAAACCTCGAACCATTCGGTCAGAACGCGGTGACGACGTTTGCAGCAAACAACTTTTTCCTGTGCGAGGAGACGAAGCCCGTTTTCATCGAGGCCACATCGCTCACCTGGGATTTCAGCTCGGGCACCTTTTCCTGTGGCGGCGAATCTCCGCATTCCATCCGCAAGCCGTTGCTCGACCGTCTCGCAAGCTTCGGCCCGCAATATCCGGATCCGGCGATGGGGACAAAACGATCAAACGACCATCTTTACAATGCCGTCATCGCAGCCACCGACATTTCCGTGAAAAAGGGTGCCAGCGGCGGCGGCGAAATGTCCGGCACCATCGGCAGCGGCCCCGGAAAATTCACCACCCATTTCCCTTACGACTCCACTGTCGAGTGGAACACCGCCAGCTCGATTCACCTCGCCGGTGATTTGATCAACGTCGCGCCCAGCAACCTCGCCGGAGTTGACCCGTTAGTGGCAACCTACTGGCAGCATTGTCAGGAATCGGTCGAAGCAGGTTGCGGCATCGTGAAAACAGAATCCATCACTTTTACCCCGACTTCCAGCACGCTGATGTTCACCGCAGATGGTGGCCTGCAGGCGGGAGGAACAGTTACCCTGCCGGGTCCGCTTTCGTGGGGCTGGAACTCTAACGCAGCCCAATATGCCCATCAGGTGGCGACGACTTTCACTTCCGGAAATTTCCTGATGGCCGGAACCTTCCTGCGCGGAGACCAAAATGCCCTCAGCGATGAAGACGGCGCGGCATTCATGCTGCTCAGCGGCTTCTCGCCGAGCAATCTCGCGCTGGCCGAGCGCCCGCTAACAGCCGCCTACAAGGCCGGACTCGCCGATTACGCGGGCGTGAATTTCCGCTGCACGGCTGGCGGATACGCCGGCCAAAGCACACTGCAGGGCACGCCTTACGGTGCATACCCGCTCACCGACCGCTCGAAATATTACGCCCGCCGCTCGGGCGTGACGGGCATCCACGAAGCCACCGAATCCGGCTTCGCAGGCACCGCCACGCTGGCAGGCTATCTCTTCCACTTCACGAAATACGGCTTCTCGTTTCTCTCCAGCGACCTTGAGGATTCCCTAACCACAGGCGACATCGACTTGCCCGACCCAGTCGATTTCACGCTGCCTTTCACCGAGCTTCAGCTCTCCTGCGTCGGTGCGCTCGAAACCCTTGATGTCACCGGAGCAGGTGCGGTGGACTCGAAATCATTTGAGTTATGGAACGCGCCGTTCACGCCATTCACCGTCAATTTCGCCGCCACGGATGTCTGCAATTCAGCGGCCGGCACCACACTCGTTTTAGGCTTCAGCGCCCATGCCTCACACTTTGAAGCACCCTTCGCAGGCTCGTTGGGAATTCTGTCTAACGGCCGCTTCGCCACCGAGGAAAATGTCGCCGACACCATCCCCACGCGGCTCACGCTGCCCGCCGCCCTTGCTGTTACCGGCACCACCGGCGAAACCTACACATTGTTCCCCGGCCAGGGCACGTATTTGAATGACGCGGTTTCGGGAGCGGGGTTCTGGAGCATTTTCGGCACGCTCGACGTGCCGTTTTTCGAGGACATGGAAGTGCAGCTCCACACTAGCGCCACGCCGGATGACACGCTGTCGCCGCTGTATTTCATGGGCGGCTGGCCGGCGCAAGGGTGGACCGACGCGGCTTCGCTTACGCCCTTTGAAGTCTCGATCTTCGACACCGCCCACAACGGTTTTCCATCCACCGCCACGCTCGACGCCTACCGTAAAGTCACCGACGACGGCAGCGATCTCCATCTGCCAAGAGCGCAGAAGCTCTGGCTCAGCGTGATCGATTTCGACTACCCACTGAAGTGGTTTAACACGTCGTTCAACTTCCTCTCGCGCGGCCCGGTGGAGAACGATTTCCTTGTTGTCCGCACTCAGCATGAGCTGGAATTTCTCGATGCAGAAAACGCTGAAATTACCTTCGGCGCGCGCTACGACGGCCTGCCGGAAATTTCCCTCAGCAACTTCGTCTTCAACGCCGTGGACGACGCTACCGGCGTTTCATCAGCGCTGATCTCCGCCGCAGGTGACGAGGTTTTCGGCGCATTGGAAAACGGCGTCGATGAATTTGGCAACACTCTCAGCGACGAGGCGGACAAGCTGCTAGGCCGCGCCGTCGAGGCGGCGACGAGCGTGCCGGTGGACGGGTTGATCACGGTCGTGAAAAACGAACTCGCTAATGGCGTCTGGACCGCAGGTGATTTGCAAACGGCGATTGACAACTAC
>JANPLD010000044.1:0-6998 GCA_031426355.1 Alphaproteobacteria bacterium
TGATGTTTATGTAACATGCGATTCGTGCAAAGGAGCGCGTTACAATAGGGAAACACTAGAGATCAAATATAAGGGCAAATCAATTTCAGAAGTTCTGGAAATGACGGTTGAAGAAGCAGAAATATTCTTCAAGAGCCAACCTCTCATTCATGAAAAATTAAAATCACTTCTTGATGTGGGGCTTGGTTATGTGAAGCTTGGTCAGAGCGCTACCACTCTTTCTGGCGGTGAGGCGCAGAGGATTAAACTTGCACGTGAGCTTTCACGTAAATCCACTGGAAGAACATTATACATACTTGATGAACCGACAACAGGTTTACACTCACATGATATTGCGAAACTTCTTGAAGTGCTGCATAGATTGGTTGACGTTGGAAATACCATGATCGTTATTGAGCATAACCTTGATGTTATCAAAACTGCGGATTACGTGGTAGATGTTGGCCCGGGTGGCGGTTCAAAAGGTGGCAAGATTGTTGGCGCTGGTGTACCAGAAGATATTGCGAAAATACCTGAAAGCCAGACGGGAAAATACCTTAAACGCTTACTTGAAAAACATAAAAAGAGAGCGGCAGCTTAATATAAAATTTATTACTGATTAAAATTAAATAATTATGGATTGGGAAGAAGAAAAAGAAGAGCATTCCATACCTAGAGATGTTCTAAGAGAATTATCAAAGGGTATGATAACTTCTACAAAGGCATTTATTGAATATGTAGAAAATAATAAAGCGGAATTCAAAATAGGAAATAAAAGTTATGAAAAATTTAAAGAGAGCCATGAAACGTTAGAAAGATTTCTAAAACCACTTTCGATAAAAAAACTTAGTAAATATAAAGATGTTTTCCGAAATTTTTCTGATTCGTATCATTTTATGCTTAATGAAATAGGTAAACATAAAATGCCACAAAAATGGGATTTACAGATATTTTTGGATAAAATATTGGAAGAAAAATCCAAATTAAGCGGTGATCTTATAGCAGATCCCAGATTAGAGAATATGAAAAAAATTACTAAATTACGCCAAGTGGTTAAAGACGTCCAAGAAAAGCACGGCAGACCTTCATTAAATTAACTTTTCTAACCTTATTCTTTAGTTGTAAGGTATAAGCTTTTAGTTTATTTAACTAACAATTAAAAAAAACTGGCAACTGACAAATAGTATGAACACAAAATTATCAGTTTACGAAATTATTGAGCAGAAAGATGAGCAGGTTTCACATACGCTTTCTGTTATACTTGACGATGAACCGGGCGCTCTTTCACGTGTTATAGGTGTTTTCACCAGCCGCGGATATAATATTGATTCATTAACGGTTAGCTCGGTTGATGATGAGAAAAAAATATCGCGTATAACTATTGTTACCAAAGGTAGTTATGTTGTTATTGAGCAGATAATGGCGCTTCTTAACAGGCTTATCCCGGTATATTCAGTAAAAGATTTAAGCTATGATAGCCCTCACTTAGAACGCGCTTTAGCTTTGGTAAAAGTAATAACTGACGAACCGGAAAAAAGAGCTGCCGCACAGGCTCTAGCTGACAGATTCGGCGCAAAAACCATTGATTCCACACCAGAATCTTTCATCTTTGAACTTTCAGACCTGCCACATAAAATTGATAAATTTATTGGCCTCATGAAGCCGCTTGGAGTTGCAGAAGTGTGCAAAACAGGTGTTACCGGCATGGCAAAAGGCAAAGAAGTGGTGGAATATTAGTTGAAAAACATTCGTTTTCAGGCTATTAACACCCTCAATTTTCTAAATAAAATCAATAATTATTTAAACCTAAGGAGACCTCAATGAAAGTTTTTTACGATAATGACTGCGATTTTTCAGCTATTAAGAACAAAACCATAGCAATAATCGGATATGGCTCACAAGGCCATGCACACGCGCAAAATCTTAAAGATAGCGGTGTGCCTAATGTCGTTATCGGCCTTCGTGATGGATCAAATACCGCAACTCGCGCTAAGCAGGCGGGCTTTACTGTTAAAACCCCGGCTGAAGCAACTAAAGGCGCTGACATAGTTATGCTTCTTGCACCTGATGAACATCAAGGTGATATTTATGCTAATGAAGTTGAGCCTAATATTAAACAAGGCGCTTACCTTGCATTTGCACATGGCTTAAATATTCACTTCGGTTTAATCAAACCACGTGGTGACCTCAACGTATTCATGGTCGCACCTAAAGGCCCGGGACATACTGTTCGCAGCGAATATGTTAAAGGTGGCGGCGTACCATGCCTTTATGCGGTTGCTCAGGATGCTTCAGGTGATACTAAAAAGATCGCCCTCGCTTATGCTTCAGGCGTTGGCGGTGGCAGAAGTGGAATAATTGAAACTAACTTCCGTGATGAGTGTGAAACTGATCTTTTCGGTGAGCAGGCTGTTCTTTGTGGTGGTGCTACTGCGCTTATCCAAGCTGGTTTTGAAACTCTGGTTGAAGCTGGTTACCCTGCTGAAATGGCATATTTTGAATGTCTGCATGAACTTAAACTTATTGTTGACCTTATCTATGAAGGCGGCTTGGCTAACATGAGATACTCTATTTCTAACACAGCTGAATGGGGTGATTATTATACTGGTCCAAAAATCGTTGATGCCGCTACAAAAGATAGAATGAAAGCAGCGCTCAAAGAAATCCAGTCTGGTGAGTTCACTAAGAAATATATTGCTGATGCAAAAGCTGGTTTCCCTCAGATGAAGCAATGGAGAGAGAATACTACGAAGCACCCTATTGAAGTTGTAGGTAAAAAACTCCGTGACATGATGCCATGGATCGCGCGTAATAAACTTGTTAAGGAACAGGCGGCGTAATCTAAATTATAGATTACAAATATTTTAGAGGCTCTTTTCGGAGCCTCTTTTTTTGTCTAATGGAAACTTTTACTTTGATAGTTTATTAAGTGCGAAAACTATCAGCCTGGAATAGTAATTGGGGAAGTGGCAACACGCTTAATACTCCTTGATGCTCTCACCGTATTAGCGCTATCGCAGCAGATTGTTCTCTATAGCTCACTCGCAAAGACGATTGTGGTGGTTAATGACTTTATGAATCTTGGAAAGAAATAAGATTATATAAGCTCTTTTATATCGGTATATTTTCTTTCGATGAGGGCTTTTTGGCGGAGTTCTTTTATGTAGCGCTTAGACTGGCCATCAAGCTTTTCCATCATGACAGCTTCACGGATGGATTTCTCATCATTAATAGGATCAAATACTTTCCTGTCATTTACTCTCACAATCACATAAAGCCCTTCGGTATGTATAGGGTCACTTATGCCGCCAGTTTTAGTTTTACGTACTGCGCTTGCCAGCGGATCAATTATCTTACCCTCATCAACCCAACCTACAAAGCCGCCTTTTGAAGCAGTTCTGCCAACGGAATATTTTTTTGCGGTAGCGGCGAAATCAGCCCCTGCCCTTGTATCAGTTATGATCTTTTTTATAAGCTCAGTGGTCGGGGCTTTATCTTCGAAAGATTCAGGGATTATTATTTCAGAGATACTGGCTGAGCTTTTAGCCATTAATTTAGACAGCTCTTTCTTTTTTGCGTTAACTTCAGCATCAGTGATCATAACCTGAGAACGGAAAAACCTTGAAACGGTTTTTTTCCACTGGATACCGGCTTTTACCTGATCCATAGTTGCTTCATATGAAAGGCCTTTGGCAGCGATAAAAGTTTTGAAAGTACCGGGAGCTATCTGGTTACGCTTTTCAAGATCAGACATAGCATTCTGTATATCAACCTCGGTAACTTCAACGCCCTTTGCTTTTGCTTCCTGATTCTGCAAAGTTTCATTTATCAGAACTTCCATTGCTTCCTTGGTAACTTTTAATTTAGTTTCAGGGGTATTGCTGATACCACTGGAGCTGATTATAAGATTGACCCTGTCTTTTAGCTGGATATTGGAAATGGATTCTCCATTCACAATTGCGACTATTTTATAGGAGTATGCAGTTGAATAGGTTGGTGCAGAGAGAATAAGAACCAGCAGGAATAATAAAGAAAAAATATTTTTCATTTTAAAAGAGAATTTTGGTTATGAAATGATTAACCCAAAATTATTTTTAAATAAACAAAATTATCCTGAATAAATTATATGATCTTTTATCCGCAGGTGATCTCAGATATTTTACCGGTTTCATCAAGCTTGATGTTTAATCTTGTCGGGCTGTAATCAAGCGTTACGGGACAAGTATTACAGATAACACGGTAAGGCTTTGGAATCGTGGAAAGATCTACCTGACTGATAAGCTGGCCAACCAGTTCAGAAAATTTATCTCTCTGGCAGGTTTGAGAGTCAAAACTAAGGTCTTTATTCACATTAGTATTATCATTAGATAATATTGAACCAGCATTTTTAGGCTGCTCACTGATAATAACTCTTGCTTGTGAGTCACAGTTTCTTGTCATGTATATTTCGAAAAGCCTTAGGCAATATGCGTTGTCTTTTTTATCAAGGGCTGAAAGAGGTACTGACAGAAAGCCGCTGCAATTATATTTCGTGAGCTTCTCATAAATAATATTACAGTTATTCTGCCTGTTTATTTCTGAATTTACCCTGGTTGCGGTAAGGTTTTGCGGGTTAATATTTTCTTGAGCGGAAACGTTCTGCATTGAAAATAGGATCAAAAAAACTGTTAATATTTTATTTAACATTTTAAGAACCAATATTTGCTAAGTTTATTTTAAACAGGAATTCCGTAGTAGGTTCTACATCCCTATCACGGGTGAAGTTCCTATTAACTTCAAAAGTTCCAGTGATACAATCCTGAGTATAAGATAGACCGCCGCCTATCATTACCCAGCCGGAATCCTGATCGTTATCTAGATTCCTACGCGCCCTTGAAAGGACCGACCATTGATTGGTAACGTTAAAAGTAGCGTTAGTGTATACTTCCTGCCTGTCACCATTTGTTGCTAAACTATCAAGGAAAGTATAGCCGGTATCAATATATACAGGGCTATAATTCAAGGCAAAACCAGCTTCATTTCTTTTAAATTTCAGATTATCTTTATCCAGGCGGAAACGGTAATTAGTGAAGAAATGTTCATTATTATAGATACTGAACCTACCTACATAGTCGGAGAATTTATCGCTCATACCGGTTTGCGCGGAAAGCACTTCCGGATCTTCCTGAAGTCTGTAATTCTGGCCAAAAAGAATACCGATGTCACCAAAGCTTGCGCCGTTTATTACACTTCGTAGACCATAGTTAAAGCGCGTACCACTTTCCACTATATCGAAGCCTGAAATGTGGTTGTCTTGGAAAAGATTATATTCGTATAATTCAATGTTCTGGCTATCTTCATTCGGAATACGGCTGTCATTATTACCGTTCGGCGAAACAACTGCCATTACTACCGGAGATACTATCAGGTTATAATCTTCAAACTGGTTCATAAGTGGATATTCCCAAGAGAGAGATGCTTCAGGAATAGCGCGCACGAAACTACCTTGGTATATCTGACCGTTTGGCTGAGGAACTTCATCCACGTTATAATAATCAAAACGGGAAAGCAGGTCGAGGTTGAACATGTGCCCACCCATTGAGGTATGGTTAGCGTTCCAGCCTAAATTTCCTATAACGCGGTTGCTTTCAGAACCTTCAGAGCGCTTTAACACCATTGTGTTAAGGTCCAAATTTATCATCTGATTATATTTACCGCCGAGAAGATAAGTTTTTCCGGTTTCAATCAAAGGTAATACATAAGGAGACTTATCCGGATCGTCACTTTGTCTTAGCCCTTGGAATGAAAGAGCTTTGGCAACGAAGTAATTTCTGTCTTTATCTTTGAACCTTTCTGCCCTGATCTCCGAAGTGAGGATATCACTGAATCCAAGACCGTATCTTCTTAAATATGTATCATCGGTAGTTCTTTTTGCATCGAAAGCGGCTTTCCAATCATCACCAAGGTCATAATTACCAAACCCTTCAATATGTCCACGGAACTTCCGGCCGTGGCCTGCTATTGGCGTGCCGAATTCGTCCTGCTCTTCAGGATAGACACCGGAAACTTTCAATTCATAATATCCATCATAAAGTAAATGACGCATTTCCGTTTGCACTAAAGGCCCATCTATTGTTGTGAATTTCGGGCGGAAAGTGAAATCCAGATTTGATTGCGGTTGGTAGTAATATGGAACCTCTAAAAAGTTACCATATTCTGACGAGCTACCAAATGATGGGGTCAAAAACCCACTTTTACTTTGCGCAAAAGGTGTCGGGTGCGAGATATAAGGTGTGTATCCCACAGGTATATCAAGGAAATCTATTGTTGCATCGCGGTAGTAAACCCTGCCATCTTCCTCATCATAGACTATTTTATCTGATTTTACTTTCCAAAGGTATTTACCTTCACATAATTTACATGGGGAATAATAGGCGTTAGACAAATTATATTTTCTTGGGCCAAGTATCCTTACCCTTTCAGCATGGAATATAGAGTCGTCATCAAGCTTACCATCAACATCCTTAAGAACGCCATGGGTGAATGTGTCATTTGTAACTATTTCAGAAGCTTTAAAACTTGTGCCTTCAGCGCTTTTGAAAACCACGCCTGTTTCTGCGGTTATTTCCTTAGCATCACGGTCATAAACGATTTTCTCTGCCTGTAACTGCTTATCGTTATAGCGTACATCAACTTTATTAGTTGCAGTGAGAACTTTAGTTTTGGTATCGTAATATAAATTGCCTGCTTCAAGACTTGCCATTTTAGAAGGCGCGACATTAAGATTTTTTATGTTAACACCCTTCTTACTTTCGGATATTTGGTTATCTTTCTGCTTTTCTGTTTTTGACTTGGTTTTTACTTTTTTACTGTCTTCCGCATATACTACACCAACGAACATAGAGGTGAGTATGGTTGTACAAAGGAGTACACCGGTTATATGCAGAAAATTATTTGAATTCAGTTTCATTTAAAAAATATTATACAAATTAATTTTTGATCAACCATCTTCATAGTGCAGAACAAGCCCTATTCCAACC
>JANPLD010000045.1:0-82532 GCA_031426355.1 Alphaproteobacteria bacterium
TATGGCTCTTGGGGATTCTTCATCAAAATATATAAAAAAATATAATGAACTTTTCCAGCAAGGCCTAATTAGTTTGGTAAATGCAAAAGTAGCAGATATGTATGAAGCTGGTGACGGTAACAAAATTATAGAAAGAGAAAGAATAGTAGAGCAATTCTTTAATTAGCCTGTTTCCCTATACCCACATATTTTTTCTCAGGAAATTTACTGCCATCAATAATATTCCTAAGATCAACTATTGTAGTTAACTTCTTATAAAGGGAATAATTTATATTTTTGAACTGCTCCCATTCTGTAATTATAACTGCCGTTTCAGATTTAAGAAGTGCATCGGCAACTAGTGTACAAAAATTTATCTGACCTGCTGATTTACTGAAATACTCTTTTGCATTCTCCAGCCCCTGAGGATCATATATATGTAGTATTGCTCCTCGATCTGCTAAAACTTCAATTATTTTGAGGGCGGGTGATTCACGGATATCATCTGTGTTAGCTTTAAAGGCTACTCCTAGTATAGCAATATTCTTTCCTTTAACATCACCATCATTTACAGCAATTACTTTTTCTGCCATATTTATCTGACGTTCATCGTTTGCTTTCACAACTGCATCTATTATCTTGAAATCACAATGAAAATTCTTCGCAATATTTAATATCGCGCGGGTATCTTTTGGAAAGCATGAGCCACCATATCCAGGCCCGGGGTTTAAAAAATGTGAGCCGATACGTTTATCCAAACCTATTGCATTGGTAACCTGCTTTATATCTGCGCCGGACTTTTCGCATAGGTCTGCTACCTGATTTATAAAACCTATCCTCATTGCAAGATATGCATTCGCCGCATATTTTGCCAGCTCTGCAGAGTGTATATCAGTTTTTATTATCTTAAAGCCTTGCTCTATCTGCTTCTTATATAATGTAGATAATTTCTCAAATACTGCATTATCATTAACACCTATTAATATCCTGTCAGGGTTCATGAAATCCTTTACTGCAGAACCTTCCCTCAAAAATTCGGGATTTGATGCTATATGGAACTTTAACTCAGGATTTGCTTTTTTTATGGCCTCACTTATCTTATCCCCTGTACCGACAGGAACAGTTGATTTGGTAACTATTATTACATTATTCTTGGCATTTTTACCTATCATCTCAGCGGCTGCAAAAACATAGGAAAGATCAGCCGAGCCATCATTTGCTGATGGGGTGCCAACCGCTATGAATATTATATCTGAATCTTTTAATTCAAGCGCAATATCTGTTGAAAATTTAAGCCTGCCAGCCTCTTTATTGCTTTTTGTAAGATCTGATAGTCCATCTTCAAATATTGGGCTAATGCCTTGATTTAAAAGGTCGATTTTCTCCCTGTTCTGATCCAGGCATACTACATTATTGCCAAGTTCTGCAAGGCAGGTGCCTGACACCAAACCCACATATCCTGCCCCTATAAACGCTATTTTCATATGATTTTATTGGTTACTGATGAACGCCCCACGAAAACTATCAATTTTTTCCCTTGACACAAGGGTTATTATCTGCGATTAGAACGCCCTCAAAATTACTGATTTCATAATGAAAAACAAATTTACAAAATCGCTAAAACCTGCTGAAATTCAAAGAAAATGGTATTTAGTTGATGCGACTGATCTAGTGCTTGGTCGTATGGCTGTTGAAATAGCAAAAGTTTTGCGTGGCAAAACTAAACCAATGTACACTCCTAACCAGGATTCAGGAGACTATGTTATAGTTGTCAACGCTGAGAAAGTTTGCCTTAAAGGTAACAATAAGCTCAGGGACAAAAAATATTATCACCACACTGGTTATGCCGGCGGTATAAAGGAAACTACTCCTTTCAAGGTATTCAGCGGTAAAAGACAAGGTTTTGTTGTTGAAAAAGCTGTTCAGAGAATGATCCCTAGGGAAGATGTTCTTGGTCGTGCTCAATTCAATAAACTTTATGTTTATGCGGGTCCAAACCACCCACATCAGGCTCAGAACCCAGAAGCTCTTAACATATCTTCATTCAGCGCTAAAAATACAAAAATCAGAACTAAGAAGTAATACAACATGATCAATATTCCTACAGAAGTTAAAAAATCTGCAAAGAAAAAAGCAGCAGTTGAAACTGTTGAAGCAGTAGAAGCTCCGGCTGAAGTTAAAATAGCGAAACTTGATAAACAAGGTAGAGCTTATGGTACAGGTAGAAGGAAAGTTGCATCTGCTCGTGTGTGGATCAAACCTGGTACAGGCAAATTCATAATCAATAAGGAAGAGTTAAAAGTTTACCTGAAACGCCCTGTGCTTCAGATGATCGTGAACCAGCCTTTTGAATCTACAAATTCTGTTGGTAAGTTTGACGTATTCGCGACTGTTGAGGGTGGTGGATTATCAGGCCAGGCCGGCGCAATCAGACATGGCATAAGTCGCGCTCTTGATAATTATAATCCTGAAAGCAATCACAAAGTTCTTCGTACTGGTGGTTTCTTAACTCGTGATCCTAGGGTTGTTGAGCGTAAGAAATTCGGCCATAAGAAAGCTCGTCGTAGCTTCCAGTTCTCCAAACGTTAATTCGCAGAGTTACATTTTATTTCAAAACCCCGCGAGTTGCGGGGTTTTTTGTTTGTAAATTTTCATTTTAAATTTCCAAATGATAAAAATTCATATAATTAAAAATTATGTCCAAGAAAATTAACATATCGGTTATAGGTGCAAGCGGTTATACCGGCGCAGAACTTATCAGGATTTTACTCAGCCATCCAAAAGTTGAGATAAAATCCCTCGTTGCTGAATCAAACGCAGGCAAAGATATAGCAGAGATATACCCGCATTTTGCCAACTATGATCTGCCATCACTAATAAAAATTGAAGAAATTGACTTTAAAGGTTTGGATTGCGTATTCCTATGTCTACCCCATGGCACTACTCAGGAGGTCGCTCTTAAAATTCCTGATAATATAAAGATCATAGATCTTTCAGCGGATTTCAGGCTTTACGATACGGCAAATTATGAAAAATGGTATCATGGAACCCATAAGGCGCCTGCTCTTCAGAAGAAGGCGGTTTATGGTTTAAGTGAGATATATAGAAATAAAATAAAACAATCTAATCTTATAGCTTGCCCGGGTTGTTACCCAACCTCTATCTTGCTTCCTCTAATTCCTTTATTTGAAGCGGGCCTTATAGAAAAAGATGATATAATAGCTGATTCCAAATCAGGCATTTCAGGAGCAGGCAGAAAGGCCGTTACTGGTAATCTGTTTACCGAGATGAATGAGAACTTTAAACCTTACGGTATAACGGGACACAGGCATTTATCGGAGATCGAGCAGGAATTGTCAGTCTCCTCCAAAAAAGATGTAATGATAACTTTTACGCCTCAGGTTCTGCCAATTAACAGGGGAATACTTTCTAACATTTACGTGAAGAACAAAAAGGGCGTTACCGCCGAAGATCTGAAAGCCGCTTTAGAAAAAAAATACCAAGGCGAAGCCTTTGTAAAGATCGCAAAAGATAAAATAATACCTACTATCAGGGATGTTTATTCTACTAACCTTTGTTACATGAATGTATTTGCCGACAGGATCGAAGGTAAATCCATAATAGTTTCAACAATTGATAATCTAACTAAAGGCGCTTCAGGCCAAGCAGTCCAGAATTTTAATATAATATTTGGCTTTGATGAGGCTGAAGGCTTGAACTTTGCCCCGGTATTCCCATAATGACAAGAATAGATAAAAAATTTGCTGAGCTTAAAAAGCAAAATAGAAAAGCATTCATATGCTATCTCATGGCGTGCGACCCTAACGAGGGTTTTACAAAAGATATTCTAAGCAAATTGCCATCTGCGGGTTGCGATATAATTGAGGTTGGAATGCCATTTTCAGACCCTATGGCAGAAGGTATTACAATTCAAAACGCTACCAAAAGGGCATTGAAAAACAATTGTGATATTAAGAAGATTTTGGATATAGTTAAGGATTTCCGTAAAACCGATAATGGAACCCCAATAATTTTAATGGGTTATTATAACCCTATATTAAAATTCGGAATTGAGAAATTCTTAAAATCCGCAAAAACCTCGGGAGCTGACGGCTTCATAATAGTTGATCTGCCTTTTGAAGAGGAAAATGAATTTAAAATTCACTCAGATAAATTTGATCTTCCTCTTATCCGCCTCACAACCCCAACTACTGATGACGCGCGCGCAAAAAAGATTTTGAAAACCGCAAAAGGTTTTGTGTATCATATCACGGTTGCGGGTGTAACAGGGCAGAAATCTGCTATCGCCAATGATGTTAAAACTTCAATCAATAACATTAAAAAACATACTAAGCTTCCGGTATGTGCCGGGTTCGGAATTAAAACCCCTGAGCAGGCAAGGGAACTAGTGAAGCATGCTGATGGGATAGTTGTTGGTTCAGCCCTCATCAAAATGATCGAGGATAATTTGGCTAATCCCAAAAAAGCAGAAAAAGAAATTTTGGATTTTGTAAGATCAGTAAGAAAAGTTATCTAAGCAGCTTCCCTCTTAGCGCTTGATTTGACAAGTGCATCAATACCCGGTAAGCCTTTACCTTCTAACCATTCAAGGAACGCGCCACCCGCCGTAGAGACATAAGAAAAGCTTTCGCGAACACCTGCTGTTGCAAGAAGTGATACCGTATCACCTCCGCCTGCAACTGAGATAACATCTTTCTCTAAGGTAAGGTTTGCAACTATTCTGGCAATCGCAACGCTGGTATTGTCAAAAGGCTGGGTCTCGAAAGCTCCCAGAGGGCCATTCCATATAACAGATTTGCATTTTGAAAGTATATCATACCATTTGATTATTGTTTTGCTTCCCGCATCCAATATCATTTCATCTTTCTGGATAGTATCCAAGTTGCGTATCTTTGTTTCAACCCCAGCAGCAAATTCCTTAGCGCAGGTAGCATCTTCCGGAAGTATTATTTTACAGCCTCTTTTTTCAGCGTTCGCTATTATTTCAAGTGCCTTTGCTTTTAGGTTTTTCTCACATAGGGATTTTCCTATATCGTAACCCTTGGCATAGAGGAAAGTATTGGCCATACCGCCACCAATAAAAAGATAATCGGCTTTTTCTGAAAGGGAGTTAAGCATAGCGATCTTGGTAGAAATTTTTGATCCGCCAACAATTGCCGCCATTGGCCTTTCCGGCTTTTCGAGAGTCTTAGTAACTGATAATATTTCCCTTTCTAATGAGATACCTGCATATGCCGGTAAAAATTCTGTAATTCCTGTAATGGATGCATGTGAACGGTGCGAACATGAGAACGCATCATTAACATAATAATCAGCAAGTGAAGCAAGTTCTCTTGCAAAATTGCTGTCATTCTTTTCCTCTTCTGCGTGGAAGCGAAGGTTTTCAAGAAGTAGTATATCGCCTTGGCTTAAAGCTTCTACGGCATGCTGTGCAGTTAAACCTCGACAGTCCACTGCAAATTTTACTTCTACTTTCTTTCCGGCTTCAAGGCTGAGTTCTTCAGATAAGGCGTCAACTATTGGACTTAATGAAGAGCTTGAATCAAACTTACCTTCTGGTCTGCCGAAATGGGATATGATAAGTACAGTTGCACCTGCTTTATGCAGCTTTAAAATTGTTGGTATGACCGATCTTATTCTTGTGGCATCGGCAACGCCGCTTTGCTTCATTGGAACGTTCAGGTCAGCACGAACCAGAACCTTTTTGTTTTTGAGGTCTTGTTTTAGCAGGTCATTTATGGTTTTGAAGTCAGGCATCTGTAGTAAATTGTATCAAAATTTAGGCCTGCTTATAAAACAAGGTTTTTGTAATTTCTACAAGGAAAACCTTAGAAATCCGTTCTTTTTATTTTTTTACCAGAAAATATTTGTCGTTAAAATAACGCAGGAAGAAAATTGCTGCACAGAAGCAGTAAATAACATTCCAGCCAGCCATGGAAATATTAAGGAACTGGAACTGTATCTCATCACACCTGACGATCGGCGCATTGAATAAAGAGGCCTTAAGGGATTCGATAGATGTCATATCAAGGTCGGCTGAACAATCCCCAGAGCTCCACCATTTCTGCTCAACACCGACATGAAAAAATCCTATACCGCAATTTACAAGCAATGTTAATATTCCGAGGAAAATAGCTGATAATCTAAACTTTCTGTTTTTTATGAACATCGCCAAAAATCCAAGCACCATCAGAAGGGCGAAAGGATATCTCTGATACATACAAAGCGGGCAGGGATGTAGCTCATAAAAATACTGGGAGATATATGCCGCAGCTAAAGGAACAGCCCCACATAAAAAAAGGAAATAAGGGGAATAACTTAAATTATAAATAATTTCTTTTGCTGTTTTCATGTTGCCAGAGTGAGATATAGGTTAGTGCCTTGTTCCATACAAATTAATTTATATGAAACAAGGTTGTAAAAACTAGCTGGTTATCTTTTTCCACAATCCCATCAGTTTATTTGAAGGTGGTTTCTTCTCTTGTGACTGCTGGTTAGGTTCAGGAAGTTTCTGGACGTTATTATATTCCTGCCTGTCTTGTGATGGGCTATCATTATAATTGCCGGGATTTTCAATATTCTGATTCCTATGGTTAGGCTGTCTGCTGTTATCGTAATTCCTGCGGTTATTATTGTTATTGCGGTTACGGTTATCATTAGCGCCGCCAAAACGATTATTAACATCCCTATTATCTTCTCTAGGGGCGCCATTATTATTGCGGTCATTATTCCTGTTTCTGTTATCAGGCCTTCTATTCCGGTTATTACGATTATTGTTATTCCGTTTTTCGAAATTGCGGTCTTCCGGATATTGGCTTAATTCAACTTCATCACCGTTAGCTTTCTTTCCTGACTGTCCAGCTGCATCATGCGGTGGCGTAAGGGATTCAAACTCTTCTAAGGAGAGACCTTTCTCAGTTTTCTCTTTTCTCTTCTGGCCTTTTTGTGACTGGATCTCAAACTGGTTAGGAAGTAGATTTATATCTTCAACGAGCTTTATTTTAACATTGTCATTGGTCTCAACGGTCTGGATATCAGCTTTTCTCTTCTCGTTTATCTCGCGGAATATGGACGGCGAAACATGCACCACGATCTCAGCGACTGTTTTCCTGCCTGATTCTGCCTCAATAGCCCTGATAGCTTTAAGCCCCATTGATTCCGTAGAGCGGACCGCTCCCGTTCCGTTACACATCGGGCAGCAGATGGAGGTTGATTCCACTATACTTGAATGGATCCTCTGGCGTGACATTTCAAGAAGGCCGAACATACTTATCCTGCCTATTTGTATCCTAGCCCTGTCAGCACGAAGTGCATCTTTCAATTCTCTCTCAACATTCTTGCGGTTGCGAAGTTCGCGCATGTCGATAAAGTCAATAACCACAAGCCCTGCAAGATCCCTTAGGCGTAGCTGCCTTGCTATCTCGCGAGCCGCTTCGATATTGGTTTTATAAGCGGTATCTTCAACATTCCGTTCTTTAGTTGCTCTGCCTGAGTTTACGTCTATTGAAACTAGCGCTTCAGTTGGTGATATAACTATTGAGCCGCCTGAACTGAGTTTTACTTCCCTTTCATAAAGTTCATCAAGTCTTTCTTCTATCTTATATTTTTGGAAAAGCGGTATCTGCCCCTGATGTAATTTAATTGCGCTAGTCTGGCTTGGGGAAGTAAGCTGTACAAAAGTCGCGGCAGATTGGTACGCCTCTTTACCCTGTATTATAACTTCCTCAACATCACCTTTGAATAGATCCCTGATAGAGCGTTTAACTATATCGCTTTCCTCATAGATAGCTGCCGGAGCAGTTGAACCAAGAGTTTGCGTAGTGATAGTATTCCAAAGGTTGATTAGGTAAGCGTAATCATTTTTAATATCGGTCTCATCCCTTTCCATTCCGGCAGTTCTGACGATGATGCTTGAGCCTTTTGGAAGTTCCAGACCTTTGACTATAGTTCGTATCCTTCTTCTTTCAGAGAAGCTTGATATCCTGCGGGAAACCCCGCCGCCCTTTTCAGTGTTAGGCATGAATACGCAATATCTTCCCGCAAGTGCAAGGTAAGTTGTAAGGGACGCGCCTTTGCTGCCTCTTTCTTCCTTAACAACCTGAATTAAAACAACCTGGTTTCTTTTTATAACTTCCTGGATCTTATACTGACGATAAAAATCCATTCTGCTCATTGTTGATCTTGGATCCCTGTCTTCATTTAGGCTAATAGGTTCTTCATCAAAACTTTCTTCCGGGGAGATATATTGTATCTCTTCAATATTATCGTTAATATCAATTATATTATTCTGGGCGTTTTCATTATCAGAATTGTTGCGGAAATTATCTTCCTGCTGAACTTTAGCCGGTCTGTTATCTGAATTCCTGTTTTCTGATCTGTTCCTGTCATTCCTTCTGTTATTTCCTCTATCTGGTCTGATGCTTCTTGCCGGAGTAGTAGTATTATCAATAGGTATATTATTTTCAGCCGCAGGGCTTTCAATTACCGCAGGTGCAATAATCTTTTCAGCCTCAACCGGATAAGTTTCAATGATCTCTGATGCATATTCAAGGGCAAAAACTTTTGCTAATTCTTCAGCGCGTAGAAGATCCCTTAAGTCGGCTTGGGTAAATGGGAAAGGTATCTCAATCCTTGCCCTTTTGCCTTCTACATTTTTAGGGCCTCTGTCATCTCTTTTTTCAGCGCTTCTATCTGGCGCCCTGTCGATGGTTCTTTCAATAGTTTTTTCAACAGCTGCTTCAGTATTGATATTACTGTCGGCATTTCTGGTATTGTCCCTGTTACCGCCTCTATCTCTATCCCTTCTGTTATCTCTTCTTCCTTTACCGCCTCTTCTATTATCCCTGCGGTCTTCTGATCTTTCTTCTCTTCTGAACTCCTTTTTTTCTTCATTCGGAGCAGAAATTGTAGATTGCGGGTCTTGAGCAGGAGTAGGGAAACTATCCTGCTGACCTTCGCTTATAGGTTGCTGGTTCTGGCCATTGTTCTGGTCATCAATATCATCTTCCTCATCATCAAGGTCAGGTGATTCAGCTTCAATTATCCTTTTGATCTTCTCTTTATCTTCCATCGGTATCTGGAAGTAATCATAATGGATCTCAGAGAACGGCAGGAAGCCTTGGCGATTTCCGCCATACTCAACAAAAGCCGCCTGCAAAGAAGGCTCAACCCTTGTTATTTTACCGAGATAGATGTTACTTTTGATTTGTTTCTTTTGTGCAGATTCAAATTCAAATTCTATAAGTTTTGATTCGTCCGCAAGTACTACGCGAACTTCCTCGGGATGCACAGCATCCACTAATAATCTTTTTGTCATTTATTTTACTCCGAGAGAATATCATGTTTTTTAAAATTTCGTTGGGTATAGCCACCCATTATATACCAAGAAACCGCCTCAAAATTAAGGGAAGCTATTGTTTGTTAAGCTTTCCCGCTGAGTTTTATTTCTTCAATTTGGTCGGTTCGCATAATAAAGAAGACTATAATATTTACAATCTAATTTTTAAATTTTTGCAATTACTATAAATATCAAGATGTTATAGAAGTCGTTGAAAAATATGAATAATTTATAATTCTTGAAAAACCTTGGGATTAATCTATTTTTCAGCGGGTTTCAGCAAAAATTATGACAAAATTACTAAACAAGGTAAATTATCCTACTGATATAAAAAACTTTTCTGATGAAGAGTTGAAGCAGCTCGCCGATGAGCTGCGTCAGGAGACCATTTCCGCAGTTTCAAAAACAGGCGGGCACCTTGGCGCGGGCCTTGGGGTGGTAGAACTCACTGTCGCTCTTCACCATGTATTTGATACCCCCGATGACAGATTAATATGGGATGTTGGCCATCAAGCCTATCCGCATAAGATACTCACCGGAAGAAAGAACCAGATGGAAACCCTGCGTAAGGGTGGCGGCCTTTCAGGTTTCACTAAGCGCGATGAAAGCGATTATGATTCATTCGGCGCCGGGCATAGCTCTACATCAATTTCCGCAGCGTTAGGAATGGCTGTTGCAAGGGACAAGCTTGAAAATAATAATGAAGTTATCGCCGTTATAGGGGATGGTGCTATGAGCGCCGGAATGGCATTTGAAGCCCTGAATAATGCCGGCGATATAGATAGTAAACTGATAGTTATATTAAATGACAATGATATGTCCATTGCTCCCCCAACCGGAGCGATGCGTGCCTATCTTGCAAAATTAATTTCCGGCAGAACTTATAATGCTGTCAGGAATTTTGCTATGAAGGCGGTTAAACATCTGCCTGATTATTTTGAAAGGGCGGTAAAAAAGACTGAGCAGATCGCAAAAGATGTAGTGGTTGGTGGCAATTTTTTTGAGGAAATGGGCTTTGATTATATCGGCCCGCTTGATGGCCATAATCTTGATCACCTGCTTCCGGTATTCCGTAATATTAAAAAATCAAGAGATAAAAGACCTTATCTTATTCATGTAGTAACGGAAAAAGGTTATGGTTTTGAATCACCTGAAGCCTCGGCAGAAAAATTCCACGCGGTGAGAAAGTTTGACGTTGAAACTAAAGTTCAGTCAAAAGCTACCGCTAAAGCAAAAAACTATACTGATATATTTGCTGAAGTTTTGATCAAACTTGCAAAACAAGATGAAAAAATAATTGCCATAACTGCGGCAATGCCTAGCGGAACTGGTATCAATAAATTTGCAAAAGAATTCCCTGAGAGAACTTATGACGTTGGTATTGCAGAGCAGCACGCCGTAACTTTTGCAGCAGGCCTTGCTTGTGAGGGATTCAAACCTTTCTGCGCAATATATTCAACATTCCTTCAGCGCGCTTATGATCAGGTAGTGCATGATGTCGCCGTACAAAACCTCCCGGTAAGGTTCGCGTTAGACAGGGCAGGATTGGTCGGTGCAGATGGCCCAACCCATGCCGGTAGTTTTGATGTCGCGTATCTGGGTTGTTTACCAAATATGGTTTTGATGAGCCCTTCTGATGAAGCCGAATTTGCCAATATGATAGCAACTGCCGCAGATTATAATGATGGGCCAATAGCCTTTAGGTTCCCAAGAGGTGAGGGTGTTGGTATAGAAATTCCAGAAGATCTAAAAGTTTTAGAGATAGGAAAGGGTAGAATTGTCATTAATAATGAAAAACCTGATGTAACGATAATTTCCTACGGAACGAGATTGCAGGAAGTTCTTATCGCCATAGAAAATCTTCAAAAAAATAATATCAGCGTAGCTGTGATTGATGCAAGATTCGCAAAACCCTTAGATGAGCAATTGATAAAAGATTTCGCTGAAAGATCAAAACTCGTGGTTACAGTTGAAGAAGGTTCGGTGGGTGGCTTCGGGTCTTTCGTGGCAAAACTTCTGACCGATAATGACCTGATAAATAATGTAACAAAATTCAGGCAAATGGTACTTCCTGATATTTTTATCAATCATGATGAACCTTACAATATGTATAATATTGCAAAACTTAACGCGAAGGATATAGAAGAGTTAGTAAGAAATATTTTGGAAAAATGAGATTTATAAAAACTGCGTTTTTATTATCGGCTTTATTATATACTACCGTTTCCCTTGCGGAAAGTAGGCCGCAGTCACAGAACCAGCAATATAAAACGACGAAAACACCATTTGCGATCGGGCAATCAGGTGTAACGCAAAAAGTTATCAAAAGGCCTGTAGTAACTCAAGCGAAAAAAGTTGAAGCGCAACTTAATATTCCAAAACCTGCAAGTTTGAATCAGGGTTATAATCAGGTAAAGCAGATAGTTCAGGTAAAAAAACATCAGGAAAAAACTGCTGCAATAGCAGAGAAGGAAAAACCAAAAACAAATATCCAGGTACAGCAGCACGGTGATACTGTTTTTGATTTTATCGAAAGAAGTAACGCCGAAGAAAATAATAAAGCTGGTTTACAAAAACCTATTGCTCAGAAAGCGCAACTTGCAAAAGTTGCTCCAAAATATGCACCTAAAGCTATACCAATAATAGCACCGGCAATTGCCAAAGCTTACGTAAAAAAACTCCGCAAGGCAGTAGTGGTTATTGATCCCGGCCATGGTGGTAAAGATCCTGGCGCTACTGGTAAACTTGGCAATAAAGAAAAGAACGTAGTTCTTGCATATAGCCGCGCCCTTCGTGATGAACTTAATAAAACAGGCAGGTACATCGTTCGCATGTCCCGTGATAATGATACTTTCGTACCGCTTCCGAACAGGGTAAAAATGGCGCGTAAATTTGGCGGCGACATTCTTATATCGATCCATGCCGATTCAAATCCTAATAAGGAAACGCGTGGGTTCTCAATCTATACTATCTCAAAGAACCGAGTTGACAGGGAAGCAAAAAAACTCCTCGCCCAATCTGATTATGAAGAGGTCGTGCGTGGTATTCAGCTAAAAGGCCAGTCAAACGATGTTAAGCAGGCTATCATTGATTTTGCGCAGGTACAGACCAAAGACGTTTCAGATGAATTATCCAGAATATTCGCAAAAAACCTCGGCCGTAAAGCAAAGCCACTTCCTAAATCAAACCGCGAAGCTTCCCTCGCAGTCTTAACCGCGGCCGATTTACCATCAGTATTGGTAGAACTTGGATATCTTTCCAACACTTATGAAGAAAGGCTGCTGGCAACTTCTCAGCACCGCCAGAAGATTGTATTATCTATGGTTAGTGCTATAGATGAGTATTTTAAAACCTACGATTATTTATTAGAATGAATTTAGCCCTTAATATAAAAAATCTTAATAAAACCTATACTTCGAAATTCTTGAAGCAGAATAAAACTGCGCTTGATAATATCTCACTTGAAATACCACAGGGATCGTTCTTCGGGTTGCTCGGGCCAAACGGCGCGGGGAAATCAACCCTGATAAATATTATAGCCGGGCTTGTGATCAAAACCTCCGGCAATGTTGAGATAAACGGTATTGATCTTGATAAAGAACCGGAAAAAGTTCGTGCTTCGGTTGGCATAGTGCCGCAGGAAGTTGTGATAGACCCATTCTTCAATGTTTATGATACGCTGGAATATTATGCGGGATATTATGGTATCCCAAAAGGCCAGAGAAAAACTGATGAAATATTAAAAGCATTGAACCTTATAGATAAAAAAGATTTTAACCCGCGCAGATTATCAGGTGGTATGAAGCGCCGCCTGCTTATCGCTAAAGCCCTTGTTCATACTCCACCGATAATAATACTGGATGAACCAACAGCCGGGGTAGATGTTGAACTCCGCCAGCAATTATGGGATTATGTGAAAGAACTTAACAGGCGGGGTACAACCATTTTGTTAACTACCCATTACCTCGAAGAAGCCGAGCAGTTATGCGATAAGATAGCCGTAATAAACCATGGCAAGATCATCGCCAATGATACAACGCAGAATCTTAAATCCACCCTTGGTGTAAAAAAGATAATATTCAAATTCTCAAACCAGATATCTTCTGAACCTGACTTCCTGAAAAATACTTCTTACGAGAAAACTGATAATAATTACGCCATTAAGATAACTTATAATAAGGAAGATTCTTTAGATAAGATAATCTCAGGCTTTACTAACTCAGGCCTTATCATAAAAGATATAACTTCGGAAGAATCAGACCTTGAAGATGTATTTAAGATATTAGTGAATAAAAAATTTTAAAGATATCTCCACCAATGTTCTTCATTTAGTGAGAATATCGGGCTGTAATGATATATCTTCTTATCACGTATCACGCTGCTGATCTGGTTATCCAGTATAAATATGTCATCTCCGCTATAGACCGCCAGAACCGAATGATAAGCTCCAAGGTTATTATCATATAATATAAGTACCCTCATATCATCTGCGGAAAATCCAAGCGCTTTAAGTGATAGATATTTTATTATTGCATAATCTTCGCAATCACCTGTCTTAAACAGAAATTCCCCCGGCGATTCCCAGTAATCTTCGAGTCCCCAATTGTCCATATCAATAGTATATTTCTTTTTATTAATGTAACTGTTGATCTTCTTTAACTGCGTCATCTTCTTATTTTTCGAAAGGGAACTGACAAAATCCTGCCATGATTTTATATTACAGTAAAAGTCCTTTTTATTCTTTAAACATTTCTTTTCGTAAACATCTTTCTCTTCAGAGTGTTTTTTCAGCGCATCAACCCATTTGGGAAATTCACTTATACCGTCATTCTCAGTCTCATTTTTATTGAAAAGTTTGGGATTTGCGTAACAATTGGCGCAAAGAAAAATTACGTTAAGGAAGATTATTAGTGCAAAAATATTGTAGGCTATTAATCTCATCCCTGTTCACATAAATTATAAATAAACGCCTATGTCGGAAACTAATAAAATCAATAAAAGTTTTCTAGTATTATCGCTTGTATATATTGCGGTTGCATCTCTTATTATAATCACGGTGTATTTTTACTCCAAGAATAATTTTGAAAAAGAGATAGCAAGGCTTCAAACTGAGATTTCCACCAATAGTGAGATAAAATTAAACAATCTGAAAAAATGGATTGTTTCAAAGCGTGATTCCATTGAATCTGTGAGTGATAATCTTTCCGTAAGAATGTATCTTTCTGAGAATAATGAAGAATCTCCATTAGATGAAAAACTTGCCCAGGAACAGTTCATCAGGAATTACCTTGTGTCAGAAGCCCGAAAAACAGGTTTTTCCAACCCTGCCAATAATAATATAAAAGCAAATGTTACCAGTGATTCTGATTCCGCACTTGCAATATTTAATGCTGATGAATCACAGGTTATTGCACTTGGAATGCAGAAAAATACTGACGGAATATATAAAACGATAAGTAAACCCTCCTCATACAGTAGTTACTTCAAGGTATTGTTCTCAGGTGATAATCAGAAATCATACGTAATTTTCCTTAAATCTATAAAGCACATCCAGTCTGATGGAAAGGTTGGTTATGTAATGGGTATAAAAAAGCTTGATGATGAATTTTTTGACATAGCAAACTTTCCGCCTGATAGCACAAAATTCTCAAGAACAGATATAGTAGTTAAGGAAAAAGATGGGCTAGTTCTACTAAACAGTAAAATTGGTAATGCCTATGAAAGGCTTTCATATAGTAACCAGCAACAATCTATAGCTGAGCTGGAAGCCATAAAACAAAAGGGTGATATAGTTGAGAAATTCAATAGAAAATCAGAAAAGGTTTTCTCTCTCGCCAAGAAAATATATGGCAATGTTTATATCATTTACAGTATCAATCAAGATCTGGCGCTTAAAACGGCGAAGGATTTCCATAGAAACCTTATATTCATAACCAGCCTAATAGTTGTATCTATAGGCCTGTTAATGCTACTGGTATGGCGTCACAGCAGCTCTGTTAAATATCGCAGGATATCTTCTGAGCTTAATAAGCAAACAAATCTGTTAAAGCTTGTTACCGATAACCAACTGCAATCAATGTTCCTGCTTTCCGATAATGAAAATGTAGTTTTTGCTAACAAAACATTCCTTAATAAAAATCATCTCACTATAGAAGATGTTTTAGATAAACCTCTTTCGAACGTTGTTGGTGCAAGCCTTTCTAAGGAGTATATTGAAACCTCAAAAATAGATTATGAAAACCCTGTTATTATTACAAAAAGGGTAGGGGATGAAGGCAATATTTCTTACATACAAAGAAAATGCGTGCCGGTAAATAATATCGCAGATGAAGGCAGAACTTACCATCTGTTCGCTGAGAACGACATCACCGCTTTGATGAAAGAAAGACAAAAATATGAAGCGAATTTAAATAATGTGATCGAGACCCTAATAAGGATAATTGAGCAGCGCAGTTCTTATTTTCATAATCATTCGCAACAGCTTTCAGAGCTTAGTATTGCAGTTGCAGAATCCCTCAAGGTTGATGAAAGAATAAGGCGTGCTGTAGAGATTGCTTCTAAACTTTGCAACCTTTATCTGGCCCTTCTCCCAAGAGATCTGATAAATAAACAGAATAAACTTTCAGAAGATGAGAGAAGGATGTTTGAAGAATTCCCTAATAAAACCATTGAGATAATTAGGGATCTTGAATTTGATGCTCCTGTAATAGAGACTCTTACGCAAATAGCTGAAAGGCCAGATGGTACAGGCCCAAGCAACTTAAGCGATTCCCATATTATTGAAAGCGCCAAGATACTTAAGGTAGTAAACGACTATATCGCAATGATAAGTGACAGGCCTTACCGCAGCAAAATGTCACCTGATATTGCTATAGACATGCTGCTAAAAGAGAAGGATAAAAAATACTCAAGCAGAGTTATCTTCGCTCTCGCTAACTATATTGATAACAAGGATAAATAGTTAACCAGAGTTATTGATACATTAGATACTGTATCAAATACCTGCGTAAGGCAAGTTATCTAGGTGCGAACAACAACGCAAAACCTTTGGCTAGCTAGATTCCCGCCTCTCGCCGCGCTAGCGCCGGCGCAGCGGGTTGCGGGAATGACACAGCAGTTTTGATTTTGTTTAGAGAGCTAATTGTTTTATAAGAAAGAAAATATTTTCCTTATTCGTAAAAGATAATTACTTACCGTAGATCTGGAACGCTTGGGACTGATAACCCTGAACCAAACTTGCAGGCGCAGGCTTATTATTATAATTCCTTGAGCTGTTATTAAGTGCAAAATTAATAGCCTGTTTTGTTATTATTTTATTTTGTTGCGCAACCTGCGTAACAACCGGTTTATTAATTACTTTAGCGTTATTAACAGCTACGTTATTGATTGCAGAAGAACCACCGTTTAGTAATGCAAAATTACTATCAAGGATATTTTTCATATAATCATCACGGGTTTTTGCAGTCCTGCCGCCCATAACAACTCCAACTAGGCTTTTGCCATTCCTTTCTGCATTAAGGGCTAGGTTAAATCCTGATGCCATTATATAACCGGTTTTACCAGCTTTCGCGCCGGCATATGTTTTCATAAGCTGGTTATGTCCACCAAAATCTTGGCGTTTATAAGAGAATGATTTAAGTGAAAGCATATTATAATAGCCAGGGAAGTCGCGTTTAAGTGCTACCATAAGCCTCGCCATATCTTTCGCAGTAGTTACCTGTTTAGAATTAGGGAGGCCAGAAGCATTAGAAAAATTAGTATTATTCATTCCAAGATAACGCGCAGTTTTCGTCATCATTGCCGCGAAAGTATTTTCACTTCCACTGATCTTTTCTGCAAGCACAACAGCAGAATCATTAGCTGAAAGTACAACAACGCTTCTGATAAGGTCTACAACTTTGATTTTCTCGCCAGCTCTGAGAGCAAGGTTCATTCTTGGTTGTGACGCAGCATGACGAGAAACAGTTACTGTTTCTTCCATATTTAATCTTTTGTCCCTGAGCGCTTCAAACGTCAGGTATAAAGTCATCATTTTCGTAAGTGAAGCAGGGTACCTTTTTACATTAGCATTTGTCTGCTGAAGTATATCTCCGGTATTTGCATCCACCACAAGTGCAGCGTATTTATCAGGGTAAAATGAATTATATATATTGCTTTGCTTGGAGAAGCTGCTTTCAGAAATAAAAGTAAGACCGAGGAACGTAATTAAAGTAACAGTTGAGAACAAAAGCTTTTGTATGCGCATAATAAAATTAACTTTGTAATTTTTAAGATTATTCAAACAATAGCAAACAAAAATTCTGAAGACGCAAGTGCCTGCTAGAGAGAGCCTGTTTAACCCATTATACATTATAATAAAGCAAAAATCTAACCACTTATATGCTTATAACTGGAAAAACCATACAGTATGCGGTTTAAAGACCACAAATTTTCTAATTACCGAAAATTTGATTAAAATTATCAGTATATATTTAATGAAAATTGGGGTTTTGACTTCTTTTTACTTCATCGGGATTTTTTCCTAAAGCCAATAAAGAAAAGTTTTTAGCACTTTCCCCTTTAAAGCCTATTCTTTTAGAAACCGCCTGTATAAGAAGAGTTTCATCAGTATTATATCCCCGCTCCCAACCACTTACTGACACATCGCTTATTCCTTTAACTACTTTTCCTGATCTTTCAAATTCTAATGATTTTGCAAAATCCACCTGGGTAATATTTGAGCCTGATTGCAAGCCTTCCCTTAGGCGTGCTTCTCTGACTATATCGCCCCATTTCAAAGCAGTTTTATTTTGCAATATGTCATTGAGCATTTCTTCCGGTGTTCTGATGGCCGGTATTGCTTCCAGCATTAATGCCGTATGATAGGCAAGGGTTTTGTCTGAAATAAGATAGCTGACAGTTGCCCATTTTTTCTCCACATTTAAAGGAAATGAGATTTGCTTTTGATATCTTGAGAGGTTTTCTCCTATAGCTCTTATATTGCTATCTGATAATTCTTTTCCCGATCTATTTAGAAATTCTATAGAATAAGCCCTTAGTGATTCAATATTTTTTAATGATATAAGTTCAGTAAGGAAATTCCTTGGTAATTGATCTTTAAATTCATTTAATTTTTGTCCAAAATCTGTTTTTTCTTTATCACTTATAATAGTTTGATAATTCAAAATAAGTTTTGCGATCTCTTTTTCTTCACCTGAATATTTATTTATATCTATGGTGCGGTCTATATTATCAGGATTATTATATTTGAACTCATTTTGCGATTCTTCAACCTTCTCCTTAAGAAGTTTATCCAACTGTTTTAACGGTTTTTCCTTATTAACAGGATATTGAGAATAAATAAATTCCCGTATTAATTTTTTGTTAAATAGTTTTTTATATTCAGTTCTTGCTAATAATCTTTCGAAAGTTTCTAATATAGTTTTTAAATTATTAGGTTGCGGTAAAGCTCCTGTAATAACATAATTTTCTGAGCTTAGACCTCTAAGCTCACGATTAAGTTTTTTATATCCAAGCTGAGTTGCCTCCTTAAGGGCTGCAAACAAATTTTGAACTGTTGAAGGTTCCTGCAATTCAGAAATTATAAAGGCTTTCTTATAATCTTCAAAAACTATATCACTAGCTGTATCTGATGCTTGGTTATCTAATTTTATATATTGTTCTTTAGTAGAAACTTTTTCTTTTACTAGCTTAACCAGGTTCTTTTCCTTTTCTCTTACAGTAGGTTTTGGTCTTTCCTTAGTTAATATTGGCTTTAAAACAGGCTTTTGTACAAGAGCTTTTAAGAATTGCTTTTTATCTATTTTATTATCTGTCGGAATTGCCAAGAAAATTTTTTCTGCATCTTCAATTTTTAATAAATTATTATTAGCTAAATATGATAAGGTTGCACTAGGTATATCAATGTTTTTTCTTCCAATAATTTTTAGAATTAAATTAAGCGCAATTTTAGAAGTAATTAATCCCGATTCTGTATCATTTATAATAGACTGAATATTTTTTTTGATTTTAAATGAAAAATCATTTGAAAAAATCTCACCTGTTTCTTTCGAAAGTCCGATTACATTAGCAAATGCTAAGCCAATTTTTTTTACTGCCTGATGGTGATACATAATTCCATCTGTCACAACTCTGTTTATATAGAAATTTACATGGTTAAAATGAAATTCCTTATCTAAAAAGTTGTTTATTAATGTATGATAATCAGCATTATTTAAAGCTCTTTGCTCAATATCAATTAAAATTAATTCTTTCGGCATAAATTGATTGTTTAAATAAGCTTTTTCCAGTCCATTAGGGCTATAAAATTTATGCCTTTGCCTTAATAAAGCTTGCAAAAGGTTTGAATCATCTCTGGTTAGTTGAAATTCCTGACTGATAGCTAATGATAATTTAAGTGCATTTGCTCTATCTGGAATGACATTATTTTCTTTTAAATAAAATTCCAAATTTCTACTGGGAAAATTATATTTGCGCGAAAATTCACTTATATTAACTTTCGCAAATATAGAGTTTAATAATGCCCCTATAAAAACTTTTGATTCCTTAAGATTATTTTTTATTTCTATAGATGTTTCTTTTAATAAATTATGAACATTAAAATTACTTCTTCCGTAAAAGATATTTCTTAAAATTATATTTTGATTATCAGTTAATGGAAATGTATTTGCGAACTTATTAATTGTTACACTTTGAATAACTTCTGATTTTTGATTAAAAGAACGCCAGAAACTTCTATGATCTATAGGAAGTAAATCAAAAATTCTCCGATTTCCAAGCCCCCACACTATGGATAAGGCAGGGATTAAGCTATGGTAATTAGTAATATTTCTACTTTGAAATTCGTCTAAAACCATACCAAAAGTTGGCATATGATAACAATTCTTTCCTTTATGAAGAGATGATAGTTTTAAATAAAATTGCCTATCTTTTTCTATAAAACTTTTATCCAGTGGAACAAGAAACTTTTTTGTTCTTAATCTATCGTTTTCATTAAATTGAATTTCTCTGAAGTGGAGTTTCATAAATGATTTTTCATTTATGATGCCATAGGCTTCTAATCTATAACTGAAATATTGTGCAAGGTTATGATCAGGTAGTTCATCTCCTGTTAAAATATTTGTTATTTTAGCTAAACTTATTCTATCTTTTAAACCTATGTTATTCAAAAAGTCAGGTATATTTTCTGAGTTTAAGTGGTTATATAATTCAAGTAATTGGTCTTTAACTGAAATGCGCTCTTCAGATGACTTGGAATACATGATCCCAAGTCTATCCTGCTTTCCTTCATCTGTATATTCTTCATAATACTGGCCCTTTCTAAGATCTTCCTGAACAACTTCCTCATATTCGGCAAAAGGGTCTTCCTCATCAAAAAGACTATCAAGATATTTCTGCCATTTAAGTTTTTTCTCCATAAATCTGGGAGAGGTTATTGAAGGTTAATACTTGAGTAACATAGAGTAATATTAATTAAGGTAAATTATCATGCAACTGATTGCTGTAATTACCAACCCGATTAGTTTTTATAATCAAATTCTAATTTATTTGTATTATTTAACTACATATTCATGCCAAAGCTGCAAAATCCCTGTTTTCCAGATATAGGAAGGTGATAGTTCTTCTTTTATATCATTAAGTTCTATACTTGGTTGCTTAAGTTTTGGTATGTTGATACGTTCTTTTAATATATCCAGCATGTCAGAATTTATATGTTTCAAGGAAGTATAATTAAAATCACTATTTACATATAGCTTGGAACCCGGGACAATTTTATTATATAGATCAAGCAGAAACTCTCCATTTTCTGTTTTAAATTCAGCTGGCATTGCAAGCGCCAATTCTATTATTCTGTTGTCTGTAAAAGGTGTGTGAGCTTCAACGCTACAACTCATAGACTGATTATCCAGATGTAAAAGTGAACTTTGATTAATAAATTTTATAAGGCTATTATTACTGCTAAAAATCTCATTCCCTCCATGTCCTGAAATGGCAACCTTCATTGAAGATGATATTTGTTTTGAGATCATATGCCATATAAACGGCTTAATCCCGGTAACCGGTTCAGACATTGCTTTGATATAGTTCTCAAGGGATTCTGTTATATTTTTTTTACTGACAAATATTTTATTATTTAAAACGCCATTTTGTTCTGCGAGCAATTCCGAATGAATTTTATTCTCCTTATCATCGTTTTCATGATGGACTGAAAAAGCTTCCAGCCCATAGTTTAAATTTTGCGCTGATAATGCGGTAACAATAGCAGATCCAGCGCCCGGCGAAAGCATTAGGCCTGATCTTACAGCAGAAACATTAATTACACTGTTTACCGAATCAGTGATTGTCTTAGTTGCTTTTTCAAGCCATTCCTTACGTGTAAGTTTTACAGGATTTGCTATGACATCATTAAAATCCTGGTAATTTTTCTGCTTAATTTTTCCATCAGGCAATATGGTCATTGCAGTTGCAGAAGGAAATTTCAAGATACCTGAAATTATTGATAATGGTTCCGGTATAGGTTTTCCGTCCATATAATATTTAAGTGCCTCAGGAGATATTGATTTATCTATATCATTATACATAAGCATAGCCTCTAATGAGGAAGCAAATTTAAACCCTTTGTTATTAAGCGAGTAAAAAAGTGGTTTAATTCCAAAACGGTCGCGCATCACTACAAGATTACCAGTTTCAAGCTCACCGATTGCAACAGCAAACATACCATTAAAATATTTTGCGCAATCAACTCCCCAGGCATGATATGCTTTGATTATAACTTCTGTATCACCTATGGATTTAAATTTATAGCCCATCTGAACTAACTGTTTATAAAGCTCTTGGTAATTGTGGATAACACCGTTGAAGGATACAACGAGCTTTAACTCTTCATCTAAAAAAGGCTGGGTGAAAGGTGTTGGCTCATCAGATAATTTTAACTGGCTGTGCGCTAGCGCAAAGTGTCCACCGTGATAAATTTCAGAATGATCCGGGCCTCTCGCTTTTAATTTTTCATTAACGGATCGAAGTTTGTCTATGTCTACAATATCTTTCCCAAAAATATATTCGCCCGCTATCCCGCACATAATATTCATTATTAAAGTTAATATGAATTATATGAGTATCCAAAATAAATTTCCCATAAGAACAGTAATTATATTTTCTTGATATAAAGTTGAAATGACAGTTTGATAACTTTAGATAAAGTTGCCGATCGTGAGAAGTTGCCTAAAGCACAATATGTATTTAATTAAAACGATAATGGGTTTAAAATATAGAAAAGAAATATTTATATAGCCAGCTGATACTAAATTATATTGGTATAAACCATACAAGAAAATTTTCCGACCTTGACCAGAGAAGCTTTATAAGGTATAATAGTGCTTATTGAAAATAGAAATGAATGAAGATTCCGTTCGGGCGAATTTTTGGGATATTTGTGATGTTTGCTTTTATTACAGCGGCATCTTACCAGTCATTATGTGCGGCTGATATAATCCATTGTGCCCCTTGTGAAAAAAACGGGCATGAGAACAAATCGGAAACTGCCTGCAAATCATGTGAACAATCTAAAGATGTTGCGAGTTCAGTTAGCTTGACCAAATTTTCTTCTCATCACGATATAACGGAGTTTAATTATACTATTGTTGAAGAACTAGTGTTTATTTCGCCAGAATTCATCTTGCGAAAACCACAGGAACCACCTGTTGGTTCTATCCGTACCTTTACTGAAGATATAATATCCGTAACGCCCATACGTGGCCCTTCCATCGCAGCTTAATTAAGAGACTTAACTTTTTATCTTTTGTGCATTTCAAATCGCGCAACTTCAAGTTTAATCCGATGGGAAATACATATGTTAAAATTCTTTTTATCCTTATCTATTATAATATTCAGTAACGCTGCATTTGCTAAAAACTATACGGTCAAACAACTAGTGAATGAAGCGATCAGCAAGAACCATGAGATCGCTGCTTATGAAGCGGCAATTAAAGCAACTAAAGCAAATCATTTAGTTTCAGGGAGATTACAAAACCCTGAACTTGAGTTTGGTATCGGGCGTAACAAAGTTTCTTCACCTGCTGGAAACTCTGATGGTCTGGCTTATACCGCTTCTATTACCCAGCCGATCGATTGGCCAGGTAGGCTGAGCCTCAGGCAGGCTATAGCAAAGCGTGATGTTGAATTGGCCGAACTAGGCTTAGAGCATTTCAAATTCAATCTTGCCTCAAAAGTACGGATCCTTGCACAGAAAATTGTTGTGGGACAGTATATATCAAAAATGTCAAAACAGAACGCTGCCCGTTATGGCAAACTTAAGGATGCGATGGATCAAAGAAAGCTTGCTGGCATTGCTCCGCAGATCGAGCTTAGTACAATAGAAGCAGCAACTTTATCTGCTCAGTTAAAAGTGACGGAATCTGATATTAATGTGCAGGCGGATATTATGGAGCTTAAACGTATAACAGGAATGAATATAGATAAGAATATTTCTGTAACTGGAACATCATTTAAGCTAGGTAAGCTTCCTCTTGATAAGGAGTTATTCCGTATGGCAGCAGAGAATAATTATGACATCCATATCAAGCGGTCAGAACTGGAGCAGCAGGGTTTTAAAGTGAACCTAGCAAAGAATGAGCGTTATCCGACATTTAGCACAGGGCCGTTCATTTCGCAGGAAAATGCAGATGAAGACCAGACCGTGGTTGGCATGAATTTTTCTATTCCACTTCCGGTATGGAATAATGGTTCTGCAAAAGTAAGTTCAGCTAAAGCGCAGCAGGTACAGGCAGAAGCTAATCTGAATTTGCAGCAGCGAAATATTGAAAAACAACTGATGCAGGCCGCTTTAATATTCCGTTCCAATCAAAGCAGACTTAATGCGGCAGATACATCATCTATCAGCAGTTCCGCGGCAGAAGCAGAAAATTATTACCAGTTGGGCAGCTTGCCTATAGCAACTTACATAACCATGCAGGATAAATATCTGGAAGCTGTTACGGCTGTAAGCAAGGCCAAGATATACGGTCTGGAAGCTGCACTGATGATAGAGGAGTTGACAGGTGCTCCCGGTAGTATCGTAAAGCTAAGGGGAAAATAATTTATGAAATATATTATAATTACAACCATATTTTTTCTTTTCTTTAGTAGTTCTTCAATGGCGAGTGAGGAAGTTCAAGGTGATGCATTATTTAAGAGTGGGCAAGGATTGGCTCTTACCGAAATAATGGCACAATCAATAGATCTGCAAACAACTGAAGTGGTAGAAGAAAATATAACCCCAGTGTTTTTTGTAGAGCTGCAATCATATAATAAAGGTAAAGAGATAAGCGGCTGGATAACAAGTGATAAAGCTATCCATATCAGGAAAGGTACAAGCACTACTCTTAATACAGGTACAAAAAGCTTTAATGGCAAGGTAACTGAAATTAAAAAATCATCTTATGCCGCAGGTGGAGATTATGAGATCACTGTTCAAGCCAGCGAAGAAATAAAATCTGGAACTCCGGTCAATGCAACTTTTGTTATTCCAGTAAATAAAGGACTTCTGGTGGTTCCCAAATCATCGTTGCTAACAACGGTGGAGGGAAAATTCGTTTACGCTAAAAATGGCGATTTTTATGTTAGAACGCCTGTAAAAACCGGGAATGTCAGTAATGATAAAATTGAGATACTGGACGGTCTTTACAGTGGTGATGAAGTAGTAACAACCTCCGTGATGCAGCTGTGGCTGGCAGAGCTTCAGGCGATCCGGGGCGGTCAATCTTGCGCGGATGGGCATTAATTTATGTTAGAAAAATTTATTGAGACAGGAATGAAAAATCGTATTGCAGTAATTATTGCAATGCTGGCGCTTATAGTGGTTGGTTTATGGTCTGCATCAAAGCTACCGATAGATGCAGTGCCGGATATTACCAATCCTCAGGTGCAGATAAATACATCTGTTGCCGCACTTGCGCCGGAAGAAGTTGAGCAGCTTGTAACTTTTCCTATAGAAACGGCAATGTCTGGTATTCCGGACATGGTTGAACTACGTTCCCTTTCAAAATACGGGCTTTCGCAAGTTACAATGGTGTTCCGTGATGGCGTTGATATTTACCGTACAAGGCAGCTTGTAACAGAGCGTCTGCAAAGTATCATGGATGAACTTCCTGAAAGTGTCAGTTCTAAACTTGCACCTGTTGCAACTGGTCTGGGAGAGATATATTATTATAGCTTAGACTATACGCGGGCTGCAAAAAATAAGCCTGCTACGCGGCAAGAACAATTAATGGCATTATCACAGATACAGCAATATCTAGTAAAGCCATTCCTCAGAAATACTAAAGGTGTTGTTGAGGTTAATACCAGCGGTGGTTATGAAAGGCAGATAGTTATCCAGCCTGACCCGGCAAGGCTTGCAATGCGTGGTCTTTCAATGGATCAACTGGCCGACATAATACGGGAAAATACCAATAATTCCGGCGGCGGCTACGTAGAAATAGGTGGTGAGCAGCTAATCGTACGTGCACCAACAAAAGTAAGTAATATTGATGAAATATTAAACCTGCCGCTGAAGTTTGCCGGAAGTGCCGAACCTATATTACTCAGTGAAGTAGCGACAATTGTTATAGGTAGTAATTTCCGTACAGGTGCAGCAACAGAAAATGGCAAGGAAGCATTGGTTGGTGCAACCATAATGCTTGCAGATGAGAATAGTCGCCTTGTTGCAAAAGCGGTCAGGCAACGGCTTTTCGAGATACAGGAAAAACTACCAGAAGGCGTGGAAATAAAAACACTTTATGATCGCAGCGATCTTGTAAATCGTACTATAAAAACAGTTGAAAAGAACCTTGCTGAAGGTGCGATACTTGTTGTAGTCGTGCTATTCATGTTACTTGGGAACTGGCGCGCTGCATTTATCGTGGCGTTAGTTATACCATTATCAATGCTTGTCGCTATCACGGGAATGGTGAAATGGAAGCTCAGTGGAAATTTAATGAGCCTTGGCGCAATAGATTTCGGGCTTATTATAGACGGTGCAGTAGTTATGGTTGAAAACATTGTGCGAAGGCTCGGTGAAAGGCAACATCAGCTTGGGCGTGAACTTAAACCTGATGAAAGAAGAAGAGAAGTTTTGCGTTCTGCAAAAGAAGTTGCAAACCCGATGTTCTCCGGCGTTCTTATAATAACTATGGTATATTTACCGATATTGGCTCTTCAAGGTATTGAAGGTAAAATGTTCCAGCCAATGGCGATAGTTGTGATGCTTGCCCTTGGTGGCTCACTGGTGTTAGCCCTTTTCCTTATGCCTGTTCTTTGCTCATTTTTACTGCGTGGCAGGATTCAGGAAAGAGATAACTGGATAATAACTGCTACTAAGAGTTTTTATGAACCACTCTTGCAGTTTGGGCTTCGTAACAAAATATTGGTCATAATGCCCATGTTATTATTATTCTGCATTTCCTTATTCTTATTCAGCAGGATGGGAGCAGAGTTCATACCGCAACTTGATGAGGGTGATTTCTCCTTACAGCTTATTCGTAGTAATAGCGCTGGTCTATCTGCATCACTGGAGCTTCAGGAAAAAAGTGAACAGGTGTTAAAGAAAAACTTTCCTGAAATTAAAGATATATTCTCACGCATCGGCACTGCGGAAGTGGCAACTGATCCTATGAACCCCAATGTAGCAGATACATATGTTATGTTAAGGCCGCGTTCAGAATGGCGGAAAATTAATGGGGATATAATTTCCAAGGAAAAACTTGGTGACCTGATGAGTAATACATTAATGAGTCAGGTACCAGGGCAAAGCGTAATGGTAACGCAGCCTATACAGATGCGTTTTAATGAAATTATGGCAGGCAGCAGGGCTGACCTAGTATGTAAGATATTCGGGGATGATTACGAGCAGCTTGAAAAACTGGCAGGGGAAGTGCTGGCCGTGATAAAATCTATTCACGGTGGTTCTGAAAGTAGTTTTGATAATATTGGTAAAAATCCTTCAATTGAAATTCATCCCAAGCGTGATGAAATGAGAATGCGAAATGTTCATGCTGATGATCTTAACCGTATTGTTGAAACGGCATTAGCAGGCAAGGAAGTTGGAACTATGATAGAGGGTAATCGTCGCTCACACATTGTTGTAAGGCTCACTGAGCAAAAGCGTACTGACCTTGATGCGATCAAACGTCTGCCAATATACACTAAAGATGATTACATGCTTACGCTTGGCGAAGTTGCAGAAGTAAAGTTGGTTGACCAGCCAGTACAGATCGCAAGGGAAGATACACAAAGGCGTGTAAGTATCCTGATAAATGTTAAAGATAGGGATACACAAGGGTTTGTTGAACAGGCAAGCCGTATTTTGCACCAGAAAGTTAAAATGCCTGATGGATATTATTTTGAATTTGGCGGACAGTTCAAAAATCTTGTAGAAGCAAAGCAGCGTCTAGTGATTGTTGTACCAATGGCACTACTGCTTATATTCGGACTTATCTATTTAAGCTTCCGTTCATTCAAACAGGCATTACTTATTTTTATATGCGTTCCACTGGCGATAACTGGCGGTATCTTTGCACTTTATTTACGGGGGATGCCATTTACCATATCGGCTGCTGTAGGATTTATTGCACTTAGTGGCATTGCTGTTCTTAACGGCATTATGCTTATCAGTTTTATCAATCAGTTACGCAGTGAAGGAAGAAATGTACGTGAAGCTGTTGTTGAAGGAACCCTGACAAGACTACGCCCAAAACTTATGACAGCACTGGTTGCATCACTGGGTTTCGTACCAATGGCAATTGCAACCGGTGCCGGTGCTGAAGTTCAGCAACCTATAGCTACTGTCGTAATAGGTGGTATCATAACATCGACATTTCTGACCTTACTTATAGTACCTGTACTCTATGACTGGATCGAGAATAACTCCCGACTTAAACAACTGAAAAAGGAAATCACATGAAAAAACTATATGCACTATTTGTAATAATGGCTTTAGGCATTGCACCTTTAATAGCGGTGGATGCATATGCAGAAGTAAAAGCAGGCCCACGTAAAGGTCTTATTATGGAAATCCCAGACAAAAATGCCGAATTTTTTGTTGAGAAAGACCGCAAGATAAGCATAGCATTTTATGATTCCGCAATGAAGCCTGTTGCACCTGCAAGTGAAGTAATAACAGCAATTGCAGAAGCAACATCCGGTAAAACCAAAATGGAATTTGAAAAGCAAGGTGATAAATTTGTTTCAAAAACAGCATTACCTGAAGGAGAAAATTATCAGGTGGTAATACAAATAAAACCTTCGGAAAATGCAAAGCCTAAAAATTTCAGAATAAAATATTTATCCCATATATGTGGGGAGTGCCACAATCCTGAGTATGCTTGTATTTGTAGGCATTAATTATGATAGATAATTAATGCGGTTTTGAACAATTAAAGAAATTTTATTGAAAAGTTAGTTTATATTTATTAACTGGAATACTACTAACAATGGTGGGATCGAGAGGATTCAAACCTCCGGCCTACGGTTTAGGAATTTAGATAATTCATTTATCCTAACCTATCAGGCTTTTGCCTAATCTATCATAAGCAACTGAAATGTAAAACCAATCTTTTGCACCAGTTTTCTTCGGTCTTTACCGAGTACCCTGTATAAAAGTTACTATACAGTTACTAATGCAAAGTTACTAACCGGAGAAAAGTTACTAATTGTACTTATCTACTTACTTTTTAGGCAAATCTTAAGATTAATTTCTAATTCTAGTGTTATCTATTTCTATTGCTTTTGGTCTAAGTGGTTCCTGATAAGTACCTTCTGCCACTCTTTTTGCTATATCCTTTCCTCTTATTGCAACTTCCTCACTAGTTAAGGATATCTCGGGTGGCTCAATATTTATACCTTTATAAAAGATTATCTTGAAAGAATATAATTCATAAAATTGAAATAAAGCCTTTAAGTATGCAGGATCTTTTTCTCCGTTAGCATATCCACTTGCTTCTGGCTTTTCTGGCATAGGAGTTACCCAGTTACTAATGTAAAGTTACTAACCGGAGAAAAGTTACTAAATACTAATATATTATAATCCCAAGCCATCAGTTAGGTTATTTATTTTGCCTTTCATAACAGGGCTATATAATTTATTTACCAAAGAAGGTAGTAAAGCGTCATTGGTTACTAACTCAGATAAATTATCTCCATCCTGCTTTAAGGTATCTAAAATAGTGTTGATATTTTTTGCTATTTCAGGTGTCCAGTTTACTGCAGGATTATCCGTCATAATGCTTGAAAACCCTACTATTTCTTGATTCTCTGCTTTAAATCCTTTTAAAAATTTTATTTCTTCAGGAGTTAAGCCTTCATTATCAAAATCTTTTAATTTCTTTATGGTATTAGCGATTTCAGTATATTCATCGCAGCTTAGCTGTTTTTTTGGATCTAAAATTGCATTTTCTATTTTGGGTTTACGATCCATATTTTTATAGCCGCCTCTATTCGGCAGCCCTAATTCCTTTGCAAAGCCATCGGTAAAATCTGTAACATTTTCTTCAATTCTCTGAAAACTAGCAGTAGTTTCTCTAAGGATTTTTTCCGCACTATCTTTATCAACGCTGAACTGCTTTGCGTAGTTTTCATAGTCTCCAAATATGCCGGAAGCATGAGTAAGCTCATGAAAAAAACGCTCTATAGATGGTGAATAACTAACTTCAGGGTCAGAGGTATTTTGAGCAACCTCCTGATTAAAATTTACTACTACATAACGTATATTTTTGTGTCCAATATCTTGTGGGCGCAAAATTCCTATTCCATGCTTTTCAGCTATTTCCTCCCGTGCAAATGGCGTTATTCCAACTGGTATGAAATCAAAGCGGTTCCTTATTTCCGGGCTGGCCTGGACACTTTCATTGAATCCAAAAACTTCCAATTTTTCATTCCTGCCTGTACCATCATTAAATAATGCATTGTCCTTAATGTACTTAAATACATCTTGACCTTTATCGCTATTTTCAATGGTGCATAACCATGCTTCCAAAGCATCTCTTACTTCTGGTATAGCGCAATTTATAGTTATTACATCTTCCCAGTTTATTTTATCCGGCATAATTCAAATATTATATTGGAATGTAAGTTTACCACAAAAAGGTTAATATGCAGTTAATCTTAAGGTTTATTTGTATATGTTATTCAAATTGATCATGCCAATTAGGTTATAATTTCTTTATTTATCACCACATAGCCTGCTGTATCATAACCCACTGAAACGTAGTAATATTCCCTTGTTTTTGCCTCTGGATGCAATATCTGGTGGCTATAAGGAATTATTATAAATTATGCCGGTAGCACATATTACAAAGAAGTTTGTTGATGGAATTAAATATCAGGGGAAGCAGGAGTTATTCCACGACAATAAGTCCAGCTACAAATGCCGCAATCCCTTCCGTTATGCCTAGATTTGTAAAATGCGCTAGGGTTAATGCAGGAAACTCCCAAACTGTTACGCCCTTTATTAATTCTCCAAATAAGGTATCGCGGGCGCTAACCATTTCATTTTGATACTCGCGCATTTTAGGCACCAACTCAGTAGCTATTAATTTTGTAATAGCATCAGAAACGTTGTCGTTATTTATCTCATCCATTTCAGCGGCTAATGGATGATGCTGGAATTCCTATCCGCATCAATCGAAAATATTCAATAATGCATAATAAATTTCTGGTTATAGATGGCCATACCGTTGAAACAGGAAGCTTCAATTATAGCGCAAATGCGGAGAAACGTAACGCCGAGAATGTAATAGTGATAAGAAATAATGCGAATCTGGCTAAAAGATACCTTGAAAATTGGCAGAAATTATGGAATGAAGGCGAGGATTATTAGCTATCTTGAAAAGCTAATGTCAATTCGGGGTCGTAGCTCAGCCGGATAGAGCGGCGGTTTCCTAATCAGTGAGTCCAGAAAGTTAGGATTTTTGGATTATCCAATAATAATAAAGGCTTATCCTTCACATCATCATCACCATATTAGGCAATTTTTCAATTAGTAACTCTATAGTAACTTTTGAGATAAGATTTCAAATTAGAGCTTAACTCTATAAGCAGATTATTATGACATAATTCTTGCAAAATTTCCTTTAACACGCAAAAGCCACTCATTGATAAATCTGGAGTAATAATATGTTATACCGATAGCTAAGCCATCGTTTTTATAGCACAAAAATCACTACGTTTCAATATATTAAGGCACCAAGGTTAAATATTAACCTTTAATTAATGATTGTGTGCTAACATAATTATATACAATATATTAATGCAATTAATCATTATGCCAGAAGAGTATAAATATATTTTTGATGACTCGGGAAAGTTTACCAGAATTAGAATTCCTTTAAAAGAAGGAGAAAAGAGCTATGGGTCTATAGTAATACAAAAGATGGATCTGAAATAACCTGGTTTAATTTTGCTTATCCTAATGATAGGCTACTTATTTTAACTACTGAAGAAATTCAAAACAAAGAAGAGCCTTATTATTCGCAAGGAATAAAATCCTTTAATGAAACCTTTCCAAAAATAGAATTAGATTATGATAAATTGGAGCATGTCTTTTATACAAAAATAGAAGTTGTTACGCCTGAATTAGTAGATGCTATGTATATAAATCAAGGACTAGGTAATACGGGGATCTATCAAGAATCCAGAGAAAAATATTATCATAAAGCAAATTATGCCAGTAAAGAGTCCAGATCAGGGGAAATGGATTTTATTAATTCTGAAAAATATACAAACTTATCAAAAGATGTTTTTGATAGAAAAGAAGATGTAAACGAAGATTTTAATTCGCCAAAACTATATGTAACGATAAGTGATAAATATAAATTGGCTCATAATCCAACTAATTTTGGAAACTTCTTATGGGGAGGAGCAACTCAGGTCTTAGGATTGGGGATGGAGCTATTTATATTGGTTCCAATTATGATGGGTTTCGTAACAATAAAGAATTAGATTCAACAGATGATCAATTATCAATTAAGGCTGGAAGAGAATATTTCCAAAGTAAAATTGGCGATAAAGCAGGAACTTTAGGTAATGATGTATTGTTAATAAATAGAGCTCAGAAAATCTATGCAAACTGTGCGTTTGGTAACTATATAAACAATGGGACTTTAAAAGATCCTAATTATAAAGTTGAAGATCCTGATATGCTGATAAAAAATTTTGAACTTGAAAAAATGAACTCAAGTTTGAATGAAGCTATATATGCTTATGAAAGATTAAAAAAGGATAATCCTAAAATGGCAGAATCTCTTAAAGATGAGATGGGATTTCTCCTAGAGATTACTAAAGATATTAAAAAAAATAAAATAAAACTTGCAGATGTTGTTGATGGAAATTTACTAAATCAACATTATTCACAAACTAAAATTTTAGAGCAATCTTTAGGGTTAGGGCCTAGTAAATAATTTAATTTACATTGGTAATTAAAGCCAGCCAGGCTCAAATTGTTAGATTGCAATGCAGCATGCATACCTAAAATATGAATTATAAAAGTTAATGAAGTTAAATTTAGCTATATTCCAATTTTTCCTTCAAATACTCTGCAACCTACTAAAGCTCTACTTAATTAAAGACCACTCTGAATGATGTAAATAAAGTTAAAATTCCTATTTTTCCATGCAACTTAACAGTCCTAGTATTTATTGCTTGCTACGCTTACATGTACTAATAATATATGTTATATATGAAAACAGGAAAAATACATAACTACAATACAAAAAAAGGTTTTACTCTCGTAGAATTAGCAATAGTACTGGTTATAATTGGTTTGCTTGTAGGTGGCGTACTCCAAGGTCAGGAATTGATAAAGCAGGCGCAGATCAGAAGCGTTATTTCTCAGATGTCGGAATATGACACTGCGGTAAATACCTTCCGTGCAAAATATCAACAGATGCCCGGAGATATAAATCGTGCGGCCGCTTATGGTCTTAATTGTCCCGACATTGGTGCACCATGTACGGCAGGAACTGAAAACATGTCAGCTTTTGTAAGTGATTTCCCTTTGATTCCAGATGGCTCTCAAGGTAACGGTGATGCAGATGGAAGCTTGGAAACATCTAATAATGCTGCGACTAGTAATGCAAGATTTTCTTATTATTCTGGTGAAATAGCAAATTTCTGGGTGCATCTTTCCAATACCTTATTAATAAAAGGTGGTTTTACGCAAACTGATGATTGTGTAACCTGCGGCGTATCCCCAGAAATAAACTTCCCACCTGCTGCAGTAGGTAAAGGTATGATAGCTCTAACGGAAGGTGGTCGAATATATTATGTGCTTGGAACCTCAGGTAACTATACTACTGTTGCTTTTGCTGCAGCATCTGGTTCACCTGGAACTCTTGTCACTGATGACCTTACCCCTGACGAAGCATTCGCATTTGATTCGAAATTGGATGACGGGGCTGCAAAAACAGGTGTAGTACAAACAGTATATAGATGGAATGAGAATCCTCCATACGGATTATTTACCCCTGTAACAGGCGGCACCGCAGTTACTGATTGCCATACCACCACTGGTGTATACAATCTTACAAATGATAGCAATTTATGCACACTTAAAGTTAGAGCTTCAAGCTGATTATAACTTAATTCCTTCTTTCAGATAATCTGCAACTTTCTGTTGCTGAACGCTCAGGTGCTTAAGGTCTTGTTTAATATACCTAGCAGTAACGGTACTTTTTTGCTGGGGGCTGATTTGCTAGCACCTCAATATCGTAGGTGATAACCCTGCGCTGTTGGCATCAGTAGTGTATGTATCCCTTATTAGCCACTAATTATGTAGCAACTTGGACTAGTTCAAGATAACTGAGTAGTTAAACCAGCTCTATATTGCACTACCGGACTGGACGTAGGTGTTAGATCTCCAATTCTGTCATTAGTTGGCTCTGGTTCACTTAATCCATTACCCATAATTTTTTTTAATTTACTGCTAACTTCATTAAAAGTTCTTTCATCTGCGGAACGCAACTCCTTGGTAAACTGGTTGAACAATCTGAGATTTTTGTTAAAAGTAGCCTGCGCTTCTCCATCAAGGGGTCTTCCCTGAAGTATATAATTAAGGTTATCATTCATCATTTGCATACCTTGCATCGCTTCACGAATATCACTTTCATTTTTAGGTGCTTTTTCAGGATTTTCTTCAGGAATTTTTATTTTTGGTATTTTTTTATCTGTAATTATTTCAGCAGGCCTAGTTTCTTGAGTAGGTTGAACTTCTGTGGGCTTTTTATCATCGTATATATCTACAAGAGTTATTGGCACTTTATCTTTAGTCTTTTCAGGAGTTTTTACTTCTACCACCTCTTCTTTCTTTTCAAATTTTTTTAAAGGTGGAATTTTTACTTTATCAAATTTTAACATCTTAAATATTTTCGGGTCATCACTTATGCCAATTTTATTGAATGTAACTGAATAGTTAAATCCCGCATCACCAGCATCCACAATATAAGCCTCGGGAGTTGGTGTATAAATAATTGAATTTTTGTCAAGAACATCCGACTCAAAGGGTCTCCCAATATAATTGCCTCCAGGACTAAATACGTGTATTTCTGGAACATAAGGATATTTATTTAATTTATCATCGTATTTTTTGATAAAGAAAATTTTAGACGAATTAGCGGTTATTAATGAATAAAGCTCGTTAAGCGGCTTTGTGTCATAAGCTGATTTATCATCATTCATTAAGGTACTAAAATAATCAATACTTGGCCAGAACTCTGGATCAATATTAAGACTTGCATACTTTTGCATGTCTGCACCATTTGAATTCGTCAGCTCAATAAGCTGGTTTGCGTTAAGTATTTGGTAAGATTTTTTTATTTCCTTGTAGGCTTTAAAATCTTTTTTTAACTGGTTTAAAGCAAATTGAGCATCATCATCAAATTTTCCATCCTGCTCAATAGCACCACCTTTTTTTCCTTTATAACCGAAAGTATTTAATACATATTGCAGCCTTAATATATCTGCAGTTGTTGTAGATGGATCTGTAAAATCCTTTTTTCTGATTTCATTAAAATATTTTTCCATAAGACACCCTGTTGCATTTTTGCAAAGATACCACCTAACCTTTGGACTTCAAGCGTTATTTTATGATTTCAACACAACCTTAGGTTGTAATAACTTTTAATTAGGAAACCGACGCTGAATATTGCCGGTTGATCCGAATCGGAATATCAGCATCATCTATAGCCTCAACTGCGGGATAATCCCTCTTGGCATGAGTTTTATGTTCAATTATGAGCTTATATTTTAGTTCTCTCTTTCAAATAATCGGCAACTTTCTGTTGCTGTACGCTCAGGTGCTTAAGGTCTTGCTTTATGTATCCGGCAGTAACAGTGCTTTTTGCCGGACGGTGATTGGTTAGCACTTCTATATTGCTCCAGTCCTTTTTAACCTCAACCTTACTAGGGCCTTATTTTTTTCATACTCTTGTCACTAGAATGATATAGATATCATCTGGCAATAAGCGATATTATATCCAGGATAATCCTGGTTTTATCTGATAATAACAGAACGTCATTACCCACCATTCCATAATATGCGTTTGCGGGCGGAGGTGGGAGCTGGGCTAATAATCCATTAGGTAACCTTCCCCAGGTTATATCTGAGGTGAGTGGCTGGCCCACTACTAATTTCTTATATTGCCCGGGAGGCATGCATAATGGATTTTTCTTCGCTAATCCAGGAGGGCATTTTTTAACCTGAACATTATTATTATTCAGGTAAGTTACTATTATATCCCGGTCATGGGAACTGAATTTTGCCGGTCTGTCAGCGTGATGTTTTTCATGGGAATGCTTATTCTTGCCATTATTCCCGTGCTTTTCATTCTTACTATATGCAGGGTTAAAAGATAATGTAGCCAAAGCAACGGCTGCGATCATTTTTATACTAAGATTTTTCATATGTTTACTTTGACTGTAGTGATTAATACTAAGATAAATTAGTTTATAGGGCTTATTTTTACTTCAACACGTCTGTTCTGGGCACGTCCGGATTCTGTGTTATTACTTGCTATAGGCTCACTTTCACCCCTACCATTTACATATAAACGATTAGAATCAACACCATTGCTTATCAACATGGATGTAACTGCCTGAGCACGCTTTTCGGATAACGTTTTATTATAAGAATCATTTCCTACATTATCCGTATGCCCTAAAACTTCTACATTAGTTTGTGGATATTGGTTTAAAATATGAGCTATATCACTTAGGGTGCCATTAAATTCAGGGCGAACTGAACTGCTGTCAAACCCGAATGTTATACTGTTAGGCATGTTTAATAGAATATCATTGCCGTCTCGGCGAACATCAACTCCCGATCCTGCTAATTCCTGGCGCATTGCATTTTCCTGGCGATCCATATATTGTCCTATACCACCTCCTGCTAAGGCCCCAATTCCAGCGCCTATTGCACCACGCTCAAGCCTGTCTTTGGAATCTTCTCCAGTAAGGGCTCCTGCCGCACCACCTATTAAAGCACCCAGCCCTGCACCTTTATATGTTTTCTGGTTTTGTTGGTATCCCGGCCCTTGTTGGCATGAGGCCAATATACCTGAGCATATAATGGCTGAGAGTGTAATTGATGAAATACGGATCATGTGGGACGCCTTTAATGTTAATTATTAAACATAAATGCGCACGTATTATATAAAGATTCCATTATTAATAGAAATTAAGAAACTGTTACACTACCGATTAAATAAATATGAAGAAAGATTTTGCTTATGGATCGCTATAATAAATAGCAGAGCGTTGAGGAACGCTCTGCTATTTGTGCGTATTAGAAGCGGCCTTTTTCATTATTTCTATCATTAACCTTGTCATGGTTGCGGTTATCAGAATGCTCTTTATTATTTTTAACTCTGGAAGAGCTATCCATATCATCATCGTCAGCTAGAGTCGCACGTGCAGAAGTGCTGGATGATGTTCCGGTGTCACCGCTAGTTGAGTCACCTTTAGCGCTACTCGCACCTGTTGTCGAATTAACATCCGTTCCAACGTTGGTGTTTACACCGGTACGGGCTGTATTTGAGCCTGTCCTAATACCGCCATTGATACGTATATTGTCACCTGTAGTAACTCCACTATTTAACCTGGTATCAACGCCCGTATTTACACCAGTTGTCGTGTTAGTTGTTGAAGTGGCACTAGTACTTTTATCAGCAGCAATTGCCGCATCAAAGGAAGTTAGCGCTGTAGTAACAGCTAAGGCTAAAGCTATAAATTTAATTTTCATATATCCTCTCAGATTAGTTAACCCCTATAATCACAAAATGCCTAATTATATTTATATAAATTATCTATGTGGTTATCTGCAGAAATAATAAAATTACTTAACAGTCTTTTGCATTGATAGTTTGTTATTATAACGAATTGCCTGATGATATTATATCATCCCCACCACCAACAGCAAACCAATGGCCAGCAAGAGAACAGCAATTATCCTCTGAATTGATGGTATGGTAATTTTCTTCAGGTAATACTTACCCATAATCGCTCCAGCAAATGCTGAGATACAGACAAGTGTGATTAATAAACTATTTCCCTTCTCCGCAATTACTGAAAAGCTCAGCCCGTATATTATTATTCTGGCTATATCAACCAGTGCGGCAATAGCAGAATTGGTTGCTACAAAAGCATTTTTATCAAGATTCAGATGAACCAGGAATATACTTCTAAAGGCTCCCTGATGTCCTGATAACCCTCAGAAGAAACCACTTAATGCACCACCAGCAGGAAGCCATTATCTTGTGGATAACAAACTTATTCTGAACCAACATGAACTCTGCTATGGCAAAGGCTACCAGTAATATCCCAACAAGCAGCTTAACTATAGTAATCTCAGCATTAACTCCTAAAAGAGAATAACCATAGGCTTTATCAATATGGGCAATTTCTGTTAAGACATGTGAAAAACATAGGCCGGAACAATTGCCAATAATAAATTATATTAGTGGTGGCCTTGAAAACCCTATAATACGAAAAGAGGTATGCCTGATACTTGAAGGTGGCGAAATTGCATTTAGAGAAATAGCAAAACGCTTGAGAGTAAATTTTACATAGATTATTTGGTGGGAACGAGATGATTCGAACATCCGGCCTACGGTTTAGGAAAGCCAAGCCTCTGATTTTAAAAGCTTATATGGTCTTTTTAAACTGTAACTCCAAACGGAGTTTAAACCAAAAAATCTCCAAATCTTGTTTTATACAATACTAGCCCTTTTTTAAACCGCAACCTTACTAGGGCCTTACTAATTGCAACTGAATTTAAGCTACGAAATATTATCTGCTGAACCTGTTTTGATCAAAATTAAATATCATGTCATTTCAGTTTTGGTTAGCCAGTAATTTATTTTCTCTATAACGTTTTCTTTTTTGACGGGTTTATTCAGATAATCATCCATGGCAGATTTCAGGCATTTCTCCTTGTCACCCTGCATGGCATCAGCGGTTATAGCAATAATAGGTATGTGTTTTTTGTTACCTCTATTTTCCTCTATTTGCCGTATTTTTTCCGTTGCTTCAAAGCCATCCATTTCGGGCATCTGGCAATCCATAAGAATGAGATCATAATTAAATTTATTGAACATATCTATTGCCTCGATACCATTTGCGGCTGAATCTGCTCTGCACCCAAGTGTCTTTAGGAAGTTCATTATCAGCATGAGGTTAACTTTCATGTCTTCGACCACTAATATGCGGTATCTGGAGTAATCTATATCAGTATTATTTTTTGTTATATTGCTGCGTTTATTATTACGCCTTATATCTTCTATATGTTGTCTGGTAAGAAATCTTATTTTGCAATTATTTTTTCTTGAATCTACCAGAAGTGAGATCATATCTTTTAAATGTACCGGTTGCAAAGGCTTTAACAGGAATCCCTTAAACCCTGCTTTTTCCATATCACTGTAAGACCTGTATTTTTCAGATGAAAGTGTTGAGGTAAATAATATCATTATTAAATTTTTTGCCCATTCTTGTGATGCTATAAGCTCTGCAAGTTTTGAGCCGTTCATGTCTGAAAGTTCATAATCTATTATCGCAACATCATAAGGCTTGCCGTCGCTAGCAGCTTTTTGCAAGGCATTCCACACTTCTTCGCCTTCCGCGAATATATCGAAATTGGTTTTAAGATTTGTAAAGAGATTGGTAAGTATCTCACGATTTGGTTTATAATCATCTACAGCTGCTATTCTGATCTTGGAGAAATCAACCTCGGGAATTGAAGTGATCTCCTGAGCTTCACCTTTTTCTAGAGTTATGTCCAAATAAAAAGCAGAACCCTGATTGATAGCACTTCTTACTCCGATATTACCGTTCATCATTTCCACGAGTTTTTTGCTTATAGAAAGGCCAAGTCCGGTGCCGCCGAATTTTCTGGTAGTAGATTCCTCTGCCTGCGCGAATTTATTGAAAATATATTCAAGTTTATCTTCTGGAATACCAATACCTGTATCCTCTATTTCAAAAAATAACCTTATCTTATTTTCTTTCCTTTCACTTCTTACCCGGAGTAACACATGTCCTTTGGAAGTGAATTTGATAGCATTTCCTGCAAGGTTAAGGATTATTTGCCTCAAACGTCCCGGGTCACCTATATAATATTCTGGTATATCAGGGGAATAATCTACCAGAAGCTCTATTTCTTTTTCCTTCGATTTAAGCAGAAGCATATCCATAACATCATCAATGACTGAACTTAGAGAAAAGTTTATATTATCAAGTTTCAGTTCACCGGCTTCGATTTTTGAGAAATCCAGTATGTCGTTAATTATATCAAGTAAGTTCTCTGAGGATTTTCTTACTATACTTGCCCAGCCTTGCTGTTCCTTATTAAGTTCAGTATCAAGCAGAAGGTTTGTCATACCCAATATGCCGTTCATGGGTGTTCTTATCTCATGGCTCATACTTGCTAGAAAGTCTGATTTTGCCTGATTTGCCGATTCGGCAATCGTTTTCATCTTTTTGAGGTTATCTTTTGATTGCTCACGTTCTATAACCTGTACCAGCTGGTTTGCCGCATCCTTCATTATATCAAGCAATTCCTGAGCAGGCTCATCAATATGCGGGGAGAAGAATTCAAATACATATTCTACATTACCATTTATAATTACCGGACATGCAAGTCCTGACTTAACCCCAAGTGATAACGCCATTTTTGCCCGAGGGAAATTAGGGTCTTTGGTTACATCCGGTATCCATAAAGTGTCATGTTTTTGCCAGACTCTTCCGGGTAGCCCTTCTCCTTTTGAGAATTCTTTTGCCTCTGATATTTCCCTGAAAGTTCTATAATATTCTTTATTTTCCTTAAACCAAATACCGGTGGAACGAAGTAATTCTTTTTCATGGTCCAGAATGTAAGCATGGCCAACCGGCCATTTCATGAATTCACACAGGTTTTTAATAATATCCCTTATTGCTTCCTCAACATTTGAGGCAAGGTTAGCAGTTGTTGCAATGCTACGTAAAAGGGCAACTATCTTTGCTTCTTTTTCGGTACGCTTTTTTGCCTGTAATGCAAGTTTTTCTGCCTGTTCTTTTTTTGTAAGATTTCGATAGAGGAAGATAAAAATAATTATCAATCCTAATAGGGCGACAATACTGGAGTAAAGAACCAAAGAGCGTTTAAGCCTATGATTTGCCATGCGTTCCTTAAGAAGTTTGAGGAACATTTCTGCAGTTTCATCATAAAGGATTTCATATAAATTGATAGTATCGCTGGCTATCTTAAACATTTCAGAGGATGACAGAGTTTTTTTGTTCCTGAAAAATATCTGGTCAAAATAGCCAAGTAATTCTTTCAGTTTAGGTTCTATCATTTTGTTATGATAGTTAATGAACTGCAAGGTGTCTTTATTTGCCACGGATGCACGTTCCAGCGCATTTTTAAGCTCACCTTCAAGAACTATCAGGCGGTTATATAATAACTGTAAATCCCTTATATCCCGTTTTTTCCAGTTATTTGGTTGTTTGCCTGAAGCAAGTAAACCTGTGGTAATACCACGTAACCTTCCCATAGTTTCCATTAGCTTAGGGGTAATATTTACTGAAGCAGTTGAAAGATAATCACCGACCAATTGCGGATCGTTGGAAAGGTTAGCGTTATCTGCAAGGTCTTCCATAAAATGGAGGAGGGAATCTATAGTTTTGGTATAATGTCTGAATTCCTCTATTGCTGTATGATTATCTTTTTTATTTAATAATAGCAGAACATTATTTTTTAGATTTTTCCAATTAGTGCTTACTAGTAATTCCTTTCCAAAAGACTCATCTATTTTAGCTGTTCTTACGATAGATTTTTTTACTTCTTCTCTTTTGGGTGTAAGTTTTTCTGCTGCTGATTCATCACCATTTCTTGCGGCATAGGTAAGACCTCTCAATTCCATTATACGCTGAAGAAAATCAGTTAAGGAATCATGATATAATACTCCGTATTCTTCCTTTTTTGCGAATTCTATATCAAAATCAAGGTTTGTAATAGCTTGATATACTATGGTAGCTAAAGGAAGCGAGAAAAGTGCGGCACAGCCAACCATCAGGAAAAGTCGGTATGAGATGGCAAATGTAAATATTACCAGAATAAGTGTGGTAATTGATATGATTGCTATTGCGAGGGCATCAAAACTCTGGTTAGTGCCGAAAAGACAGTCAGGAAAAGGAATAAAGACGGCTGCGGTCATCCCTGTATAATGCATGCCACAGATAGCGATACCCATTACTAAAGCTGCAATAATCCTCCATGTGATCTGTCCTTTCCCGCTATGTCTTCCTAGAGTGAATATTATCCAGAGTGCCGCTGCTGATGCGGTAATTGCTATGATGATTGAAAGGATAAAAAGAGAAGGGATATAACGCATCTCTGCCCGCATTTCCATAGCTGCCATACCAGTATAATGCATGGAGCTGATACCGAAACCGAGCAATATGGCACTGATAATTATTCTTGTTATGGAAAGTTTTGCCGCCTGAATTATTTTCAATACGAAATAAGCGACACCTATGGCAATTATCATAGATAATGCGGTTAGCCACGGGTCATAATGCACTGTCATATTCATCTTATAGGCAAGCATCCCTATAAAATGCATTGACCATATACCGCTTCCTAGGGCAAAGGCACCAGTCCAATGGAATATACGTTTTTGTTTACTGTTAGATGCATTAATAAGCCTTGTTGCAAGAGTTAATCCTGCGTATGATCCGAAGGATGCAACAATATAAGAGGCCAGTATCAGAAGAGGGATATACATTCCCTTTTCTGAATTTAAAGGAATATTTCCCGTGATAAAAAAAGATTCAAGCATATAGTTATATTGCTGACGATGCGAATTAATAGCAATAATTATTCTTATATTCAATTATTAGTTGAAGTTTGGTAAATTATTATTTATTAGCAGGACACTTAATATGGTTGAATTAAAAGAAATAGACATAAACGCTTTTAAAAAAGCTACCGCAAACAGGAACAGAAGAAATAATCTGCTTATCCTGATTGTGGAAGATCAAAGATTTTCAAGGATCCTGTTAAGGAGCTACCTTTCAAAGGAATACGAAGTGATAGAGGCTTCGGATGGTGAACAGGGACTTGTTGAATATATGACAAGATCACCCGACATAGTTTTTCTTGATATTGAGCTTCCAAAAGTAAATGGCCATAAAGTTGCGGAGCTTATTTCAAAGCTGGATAAGGATTCATTCATAATCATGGTTACTGCCAATAATCACACTTCAGACGTTATGAAGGCGAAAGAAAATAATGTGAAGGGATTTATAGTAAAACCATATACCAAGGCCAAAATTAATGAGGCGGTGGAGATATTTTTAAAGCAACATTTGAAATAAATATCATGACAATTGACCTGACAAATCTAAGGGGTATGACTGGCGGTGATAAAGAGCTTGAAAAAGAGCTTTTTAAGGAGTTCGTATTGTCCGGAGATAAACTGATCGCAGAACTAAAAAAGAGTTTAGCCGATAATTATAATGAATCATGGTGTACGGTTTCTCACGGGTTTAAAGGAATAGCACTTAATCTTGGAGCTGAAAACCTTAGTGAGTTATGCAAGAAAGCACAAATGAATGATTCTCCCACCAATGCGGATAAACAAAGTCTGCTTACGCAAATAGAATTAGAATATAATAAAGTGAAAGAATTGCTTGGTAGTTTATAAAGATAACAACTTTAAGCTTTGCAATAAAGTTTAGAGTCGTAACCTACTAACGCCTTACTTTTTCTCATACTCTTCCTTTTTATAAGAATATATGGTATAATGTATTGCGAATGTTTTGGCAGCCATTAGGTCTGGGTCATTCAGTACAATATATGCGCAATCTATGTGCAAGGAATTTGTTAAAAGATCATTACATGATCCTGAATCAGCGGATTTTGAATCTAGTAAAACTTATCCTGTTACCGAGGAAGCAGGAGGAATATTCACAGTCGAGGTTTCAGTAAGAGCTAGAAATGCCTTTAATGCAATGAGGAATACCATAGTTTCTTGCAAAGCAAAAAGGGAAGAAAGCGGGTGGACATTACTTAATCTTGAAAACCTAAATAATGAAAAATGACCTGAAGAAAATTATTGGTAAAAGGATTCAGACTTTCCGAAAACAACTAGGAATGACCCAAGAAGAACTAGCGGAAAAGATAGATAAAACCGTTGAAACCGTTTCCAATATAAAAAGAGGATTAAAATTGCCGGGTCTGCTGACTTTAGAAGAGATAAGAAAAGCCTTGAAGGTCAATCTTAGTGAGCTTGTAGATATAAATACCGATAAAAAGTAAGACTAAATTATATTAAGACTTTAAAAATCCATTTTTTCGCATATAAACAGCGTGAGTTATACCTAATGGGGACGTAGCTCAGCTGGATAGAGCGGCGGTTTCCTAAACCGTAGGCCGGATGTTCGAATCATCTCGTTCCCACCATTAAATTAACTCTGGTTGTTTTTTATATTGAGCTTTTTTATCTAAATTAGATTTCAGTGCGTCACTATATATTTGCTCTGCATTATAAGGCATAAGTAAATCTTTGTTTATTATATCTTCTAAATCTTCCTTCGTTATAACCAGAATTCCATGCTTCTCAGCATCTTCTACCTCTGTTTTAACTGCCCCTTTAGATTTTAAAGTAATAATGATAGGCAAAACATTGTATTGATTTACATAAAGCGAAACCAATTTCTTGTTGCGTCCAAACACTCTCTGAAAAGCCTTGAGTATGTATAGTAATCATTGCATCCATAGTATGCAGAGCTTTTTCTATTTCGTTTTGCCACTCTCTTGAGGGATTAATGTCTTCGTGTGCAACAAAACCAGATATATAATATGTGGCTAAAGTTTCTTTTAATCTAACTGCTTTATCTTTATGAATAGCTAAATGGCTTATAAACAAGCGAAAGTTTTTAGATTCTTGCCATATCTCCGGAGGATTAATGCCCTTAATTTCGGAAGAAAATGTATCTATTTCTAGCTCATTTGCTATAGATAAAAGCTTATTATTATTAGCATTTTTTAATGCTTCTTTAGAATATACCCATTTACTATTATAACTTAACGGCCCACTTGGTGTAGTTAAACCAAAACTTTCTAGGAATATATCTATATCACTATAACCATAACGTGCTTGCAATTCACGACCTATTCTATCAATTAATTTTAATCTTTGGCTTACCTTCATAAAAGCATCTAATTACAACCCCGAGTATATAAGAAAACTTTTTATAGTCTAATTAAGTTATAAAAGTAAGGCCTTAGTAAGGCTGCGGTTTAAAAAGGTGCTGGCCTTGTATAAAAAAAGATTTGGAGATTTTTCGGTTTAACTCCGTTTAGAGCTAGAGTTTAAAAAGGCCATATAAGCTTTTAAAATCAGAGGCTTGGTTTTCCTAAACCGTAGGCCGGATGTTCGAATCATCTCGTTCCCACCATTATGATTTTTAAAATAGTATTAATTCCTCTGTTTTCCAGGAGTTTTAAGTTTTTCAGCTTCTTTTTGAGCTTGTTCTATTACGTCCGCTTCATATCTGGCCTTTAAAGGAGCAACATCAAGAAAATAAAAGATTATATTTTTTTCAATAGAAGCAATTGTCGGTTTATAACCCGATTCCATTGCTACTTTAAACGCGCTAAATTTGAATTGCTCTTGCTCTTCGCTATTGAATGGTAGTTTTAGTGCTTCTCCTAAATAATATTCTGCTGTTTTGGCACATGCATTTATATGATATGTTAATGGCAAAGTAATTTTATCATCATTGAATGCGATAGAGATTCTTCCTGCGGTAATACAATCATAAGGAAATCCGCCTTCAGTGATTTTTCCACCCACCTCTTGGTCTATCATCATAACAGCTACCATTGAGTTGTTATCTGCTATTTTAGATTTATATTTCTTGTATGGCTCAGGAAGACTTATGGAATGGTTTGTTGTTTCAATATTTGTGTTACCAAATACTATTCCAACATGTACAGGAAGATTCTTTGCATCCATATAGAATTTAAAATTCAGCTTATCACTTGGAAATAGGTCGTTTCCATTTTTATCCTGCGCCTGTATAAGAAGCCCTGCATATAAAGAGGCCATAGTATTACAATCAGCAGCTCCTTTATTTTTTTGAGTAGGGTCAGATATACCTTTGTAAAAAGCCGGGTTATTTGCCACGGTTCTGGTGTGCTCAGACATAAATAAATTTGCTGCAAATAATGATTCCTTCTGCTCTTGGCTTAAACCTTCTAAGCCTTTTCCTGCACTAATTTTCCATTGGCCATATGATGATTCCTGCTGACCAAATTTTATTTTCTTTTTAGTGTATGTTGCAGGGTCATTACGAACCAAGTTATATTCATCAACCATCTTATCCCAGTTATCGTAAAAATTTTTTCTTTCTTCAGGAGTATCTAAATTTTCAAAGCCTTTATATTTCCCAGAGTTATAAATTAAAATAGGTACTAACCCACCTTCTTTAATAAGGTCACTAACTGCATTCCTGTAATTTAAAAGATCAGCCTTAGTGCCAGACTTAAGATATTCTAAAGCTTGCTCATATTTTTCCTCAAAATTCTCCGGTGTCTTTAAGATTCTGTTCGTATTAAAAGAAATATCTTGCAAAAGTTCTGGATTTTTCTTTAACAACTCTTGAATTATTTCTTTAGACATAATTTCTGCTTATTCTGATTGGTTTATTACTGCACTATAATGTAACACAAAATCATTAAGAAACTATTAAGATTAACAAAATAATAGGGATAAAGTATGATTTTAAATACCGGAAATACACTATAAAAGTTACTATAGAGTTACTAATCAAAAAATTGCCTGATTTTGCGATGATGAGATAAGGAATAAGCCCTTATAATGATTGAATAATCTAAAAATCTGAACTTTTTGGACTCACTGATTAGGAAACCGACGCTCTATCCAGCTGAGCTACGACCCCAATAGATTTGGATTCGGAAAATATACTAAACTTTTAAAAATGCAATTCTTTAGAAAACCTTACTATAGCCTTACTTTTGGGTTTTCTGTATTGGATTTAAGGCAGAATAATCAGTAAATACAAATTGTTATAAAATTTCAACCCACTTATTAGGAAACCGCCACTCTATCCAGCTGAGCTACGCCCCGGACAGGCCACCTAACTATATTAAAAATAAATCTTTTGCAACATCCGCATTATGAGGTAAATTACATATATAAAAATTAATTTAATTTTCCAAATATATGCCGAAGATTTCAGTGATAGGGGCTGGTGCCTGGGGAACAGCTTTAGCAAGGGTTGCTGCTGATAAGAATGGCGCGGTTACTATATTTGCCCGCGAAAAAGAGGTTGTTGAATCAATCAATTCAGTGCATGAAAACAGGATATTTTTACCTGATATAAAGCTTTCCTCATCAATCAAGGCGACAGGTAATATAGAAGATATAGCAGATTCTGATTTTATCCTGAATGTAACTCCTTCACAGTTTTTGCGTAGCCAATTAGCTGATCTGGTAAAGGAAAATAAAGGTCTGAAAGCCCACTTTATTATATGCAGCAAAGGAATTGAGAATGGTACTTTAAAACTTATGAGTGAAGTTTATGAGGAAGTTACCGGTTCGAATAATTACTCTATTTTAAGCGGCCCATCATTTGCAGAAGAAGTTGCAGAGAAACATTATACAACAGTAAGTGTTGCAGCAAAAGAGGAAAGCATTGCCAAAAAAGTAAAGGATATAATGGAACTTCCTGATTTTAAAGTTTCCATGAACCGTGATGTTGTAGGAACCCAGCTTTGCGGCTCCCTTAAAAATGTGATAGCTATAGCTTGCGGAGTAGTAAAAGGCCTCGGATATGGTGAGAATACGAAGGCTGCCACTATTACTCAGGGTGCAAAAGAGATAGCAACACTAGCGCTATTCTTAGGTGGCAAACGTAAAACCATGCTTGAACCATGCGGTATTGGAGATCTGGTTTTAACCTGTAATAGTGAAAAATCCCGTAACTTTTCTTTCGGGTTTGGGCTAGGACAGGGTAAAACCCCCGGTGAGCTTACTGCAGGAAAGCCTCAGGTAGTTGAAGGCGTTGCAACTGCAAGGTCAGTCTATGATATTTGCAGGCAGAGGAATATAGACCTTACATTATGCAATATGATCTATAAGGTTGTAAACGGCATAGCAGAGCCAAAAGAGATACTGAAACTGATTTGAAACTTGCAGTTTTTCAGTTTTTCCCTAAAAACATTTAAACAAATTATTTATAAGAAGTGATCCTTCCACCATCAACCATAGGTATCTTAGGCGGCGGCCAGCTTGGAAGAATGCTAGCCATGTCTGCTGCCAATATGGGTTATAAAACCCTTTGCCTAACTCCGCAAAATAGTGAGCCAGCCCCGGCAGAGCAAGTTTGTAATGAAATTATCTATGCTGATTATACTGATGAATCCGCGCTTAAAGATTTTGCGAATAAATGTGATTTAGTAACTTTTGAGTTTGAGAATATTCCTGCAAAATCTCTGGAATTTTTAGAAAAATTGAAGCATGTCCATCCCTCATCAAAAGCAATTTACAATACTCAAAACAGGTCAAGGGAGAGAAATTTTTTAAAGGATAACAATTTTCCTACTCACAGGTTCAGGCAATGCAATTCTGCGGAAGATATTAAATCTGCCCTTGATGATTTTAAGATAGAAAAAGCAATACTCAAAACTACTGACTATGGCTATGACGGCAAAGGTCAGGTTAAAATAAATAAAAACGAAAATATTGAAGAAGCTTGGAAAAATTCAAAATTCTCTTCTGCAATCTTAGAAGAATTTGTAGATTTTGATTTTGAGGTATCAGTTATCCTTGCTCGCAGGCAAAACGGTGAAACGGAAATATTTCCGATAGGTAGGAATATTCATGAAAGCGGTATATTAAGGTCTTCAGAAATTCCAATAACTCTTTCTGATAAAACAAGTGATAAGGCAATTGAGGTTGCTAATTCTATTGCGGAGAAATTAGGATATATTGGTGTTATGGCCGTGGAATTTTTTGTTCTTAAAGGTGGCGATATATATGTGAATGAGATAGCGCCGCGCGTACACAATTCAGGCCACTGGACCATGGATGGTTGCAATGTCAGCCAATTTGACCAGCATATCAGGGCAATTTGCGATTTGCCGCTTATCAAGCCGAGAGTAATTTATCCTCATATAAGAATGGAAAATATTATAGGAGAGGATATTCAAAAGCTTAGCTATTACTATTCTAGGTTGGACACGAAAGTTCATTTATACGGTAAAAGGGAGATTAAGAGCGGGAGAAAGCTCGGCCACGTGAATTTTATCTCTGTTTAGCCTATATTGGTTGACTTTCCTGCATATATCGCTAGAAGCCTGCTTCAAACCCAGAATAATCAGAAAAATGACAGAACTCCGAAATGTAGCGATTATCGCTCACGTAGATCACGGCAAAACTACTTTAATTGATAATATCCTTAAGCAATCCGGTACTTTCCGTGAGAATCAGCAGGTTGACGAAAGAGTCATGGATTCAAACGACCTTGAAAAAGAGCGTGGTATTACGATTCTCGCAAAATGTACTTCTATCAATTGGCACGATACACGTATCAATATCGTTGATACTCCAGGCCACGCGGATTTCGGTGGTGAAGTTGAGCGCGTACTTTCAATGGTGAACTCAGTTATCCTCCTTGTGGATGCTGCAGAAGGCCCGATGCCACAAACTAAATTCGTACTTTATAAAGCCCTTAAACAAGGTTTGAAACCTATAGTTATTATTAATAAGGTTGATAGACCTGATGCTAGATGTGATGAAGTTATTGATGAGGTTTTTGACCTATTCGTTGCGCTTGACGCATCTTCTGAGCAGCTTGATTTCCCTATACTTTACGCTTCTGGCCGTGATGGCTGGTGCGCGAAAGAGCTTACTGACCCACGCGAAAATTTAAGCCCATTACTTGACCTTATAATGGAACACGTTCCAGCTCAAACGCTTGATACTGAAGCTCCGTTCTCAATGCTTGTAACGCTTCTGAAGCATGATCCGTTCATGGGTCGTGTTCTTATCGGTAAAATTTACGCTGGTAAAGTTAAGGCAGGAACAAGCGTTAAATCACTTAACCTTAAAGGTGAAGTTACAGAAAACGGTAGGATAACAAAACTTTTTGGTTTCCGTGGAATAGAAATGGTGTCTGTAGAAGAAGCTTCAGCTGGTGATATTGTTGGTATTGCAGGAATGCTTAAAACTTCCGTATCAGATAGTATTTGCGATTTAACGGTTACTCAGGCTAACCCATCAACTCCTATCGATCCACCGACGATCTCTATAACATTAAGCGTGAATGATTCACCTTATTGCGGCCAGGATGGTACGAAAGTTACTTCAAACATGATCCGTGAAAGATTAATGTCTGAATCTGAGCAGAACATTGCTATCACAGTTAAGGAAACTGATGGTAAAGATGCATTCGAAGTCGGCGGAAGAGGTGAATTGCAACTTGGTGTTCTTATTGAGAATATGCGCCGTGAAGGTTTTGAGCTTTCAGTTGCCCGACCTAAAGTTCTTATGAGAAAGAATGAAGCCGGCGAAACAGTAGAACCTATTGAAGAAGTTCTTATCGACGTTGATGATGAATATTCAGGTATCGTCATCGAAAAATTATCACTCAGGAAAGCAGAGCTTAAAGATATGCGTTCAACGGGTGGTGGAAAAACACGTATCATTTTCCATGCTCCTTCACGTGGTTTGATTGGTTATCAAGGCCAGTTCTTAACTGATACCAAAGGTACTGGTATCATGAACAGGGTGTTTAATTCATTCGCTCCACATAAAGGTGATATTTCTGCGAAAAGAAATGGCGCGCTTATTTCAAATGATACTGGTTCAGCAGTTGCATACGCAATATTTAACCTGCAAGATCGTGGAACAATGTTTATAGGCCATCAGGATAAAGTATATAAAGGGATGATAGTTGGTGAGAATAGCCGTGATAACGACCTCGAAATAAACGTTATAAGAGGTAAACAGCTTACTAACGTTAGGTCTACCGGCGCTGATGAGATGATCAGGCTTACCCCGGCTAAAAAGATGACTTTAGAGCAAATGATATCTTATATTGATGATGATGAGCTTGTAGAAGTTACGCCAAAATCACTTCGCCTACGTAAAAAACTCCTCGATTCCAGCGATAGAAAACGCGCTGAAAGAGGCTCTAAATCTGCTGAAGGTTGATAATATATGTCTGCCCATGATATCCTGATACTTTTTCTTTCAGGCATCATGGGCGGCGCAGTTAACGCCATCGCAGGTGGCGGTACTTTCTTCACATTCCCCGCTTTTATGTCAGTTGGTTTGCCCGCAATTGTCGCAAACGCAACTAACTCACTCTCCATATTTCCCGGCCATGCAGCAGGGGTTTTGCCATATTTAAAAAAGCTTAAAAATAATTATAAGCATATACTGAAATTATTCTCGGCAGCTTTCCTTGGTGGCTTAACTGGAAGCATCCTTTTGATATATACCAGTGAAACAATATTTCGCTCTCTTGTTCCCTGGCTTATTGGCGCCGCAACAATAATTTTTGCACTTGCACCTTACGTAAAAAAACTCCCGCATTTAAAAAATGCAGAAAATAATTTTCCGTTATTCTGGATATCAATTTTTATAATTACTATTTACGGCGGTTATTTTGGTGCAGGGCAGGGAGTTATACTTCTTGCAGTGTTATCGTTACTGAGTTCTGAGCCTCTTAACATAATAAACATGCAGAAGAATCTTTATGCTGTAATTGCCAATTCTTCAGCGCTAATAATGTTTGTGTTTTCCAATATGATATCATGGAATCACGGCCTTGTTGTAATGGCTGGAGCTATACTTGGTGGATATATTGGCGGAAGATTATCGCACAAAATTCCTGCTAATTATTTACGTGTGGTAATTATTATAGTTGGCACATTACTTACCATTAAATATGCTTATTAAGTAACAGATAATATTAAACAAAATTTATCCAACTCAATTTTTTGTGATTAAATTTCCTTAAAGTTATTTGAATATTAAAGTAAGAAGACAATATAAAAATATCTATATGTCCCGCTTCTTAATTATTACTTTAACTATTTTAATATCTTCCTGCTCTTATCTTTCTGGGCCGCAAATTACAAAAAATAAAAGCGTAGAGATATTTGATTCATCAAATTCTAAGCCTGTGATGAGTAGTAATATCTCTAAACTGGATGATGAAGAAAAGGCTGCGCTGGCATATCTCTCTGCCCAGATAAATACCGAATGTAAAAATGGCTCATGTGAACTCACTAAAGCTCTCGGTTTTGAAAAGCAATGCGGCAAGGAGCATATCGCCTTTATAAAAGAATATTTTGACGATTTCAGAAAGTCGGACTGTAATTATATGCCTGATGATTCTGTTTCATATACATGGTATAATGAAATAAAATTCAATAGGTTGGGAGAGTATATGAGTTTTGAGAATCAGATATCATGGGTTGTAGATGGTAAGGAATCCAGCGAAAAAGAGATCAGGAAATTTGAGATAGCTGATGGCAAAGTTTCCGAGCAGAAATTACTGTCCAATTATCAGTATTAAATCTCTTATTAAAATCAAAGGGATAAAAAATAGTTTTTATAGGGGTTTATTTCCAGTCAAAATTTGGTTATAAGCACTCACGAAAATCTGCCATAAAAAATCATATGAAATTTAAATTCAGATACTTAGCTGCAATTATTGTTATTTTACTGATTGCGGGCGTAGTCTATCGCGTATTCTTCTCATTCCCCTCTTTCCCGCAAGGCCCGCAAGGCCCGGTTCTGGTTGGAATAGTAACTATCAAGGCAGAAAAGGTCAGGATATGGCGTGAATTTTCCGGTATGCTTGAAGCAACTGATATGGCTGAAATCCGCCCTCAGGTTACTGGCCGTATTGATACTATAAATTTTGAAGAAGGTTCTTATGTTAATAAAGGCGATGTGCTTTTTACAATAGATCCTAGGCTATATTATGCTGAGTTCAAAAGTGCAGAAGCCGCGCTTAACTCTGCAAGATCGAACTTTAAAACTTTCCAGAGTGATTTGAAAAGGTCTGATTCCCTAATAAAAGAGAAGGCCATATCAAGCCGTGAGTTTGAAGGAAAAAGAAATGGTTTTGAAAGCGCTTCTGCTATGCTTAAGGAAGCTGAATCAAAATATAAAATATCTGAACTTAATATCGAATATTCTAAAGTTCTGGCTCCGATATCGGGAAGAATAAACCGCGCTGAAGTTAAAGTCGGTAACCTTGTGGCACCAAATGTCGATATAGTTCTCGCGACCATAGTTGCTGATGAAAAATTATATGCAGAATTTTCTGTTGATGAGCAATCTTATGTAGAGTTCCTCAATGAGAATAAACTTGAGGACGATACTAAAATCCCTGTGAAGATCCAACTTACCGGAGAGGAAAAACCTTCCCGCGAGGCCGTGCTTAAATCTTTTGATAATGAGATCAGCCCGACTAATGGAACTGTCCGTGCTCGCGCCGAACTTGATAATAAAGATGGTAAATTACTTTCAGGACTATTTGTAAAAGTTTTCCTTGGTAATGCTAAAAAGGCAAACCAGATACTTATAACTGAGAAGGCGATTGGTACTGATCTTGATAAGAAATTTGTATATGTGGTTAATAAAGAGAACAAAGTTGAATATCGTGAGATCAAGCTTGGTGGTTATTCAGATGGTTTAAGGATAGTTAAATCAGGTTTGGCTGATGGGGAAAGGATTGTAGTTAATGGTAATCAGTCAGTTCGTCCCGGTGTTGAGGTAAAAGCAGAAGAGCCTACAATTCAGAAATAATCACAATGAACATTTCAAAGTTTTTCATAGACAGGCCAATATTTGCGGGGGTGTTATCACTTTTTGTTTTTATTGTTGGTATCATATCTATACCATTGCTGCCAATATCTGAATATCCTGAAGTAGTGCCGCCCTCTGTTGTTGTGCGAGCAGTTTACCCTGGGGCTTCACCAAAAATTATCTCTGAAACAGTTGCAACCCCGCTTGAAGAGCAGATCAACGGTGTTGAGAACATGCTTTATATGTCATCTCAGGCGACCTCTGATGGAGTACTTGGAATAACAGTTACATTCAAACTCGGTACTGATCCTGATCTTGCCCAGCAATTAGTCCAGAACAGGGTTGCACAGGCACTTCCGCGTTTACCAGATGAAGTTAGAAGGCTTGGTGTAACAAGCGTAAAAAGCTCGCCTGACCTCACCATGGTCGTGCATATACTCTCGCCTAATGACAGATATGACAGTCTCTATCTCCGTAACTACGCTCTGATCAACGTAAAAGACAGGCTCACCAGAATAAGCGGGATAGGGCAGGTTGAGATTTTCGGCGGTGGTGATTATGCTATGCGCTTATGGCTTAATCCGCAGAAACTTGCAGAAAGAAACCTGATAGTAGATGATGTTATAAATGCTGTTCGCGAGCAGAACGTTCAGGTTGCCGCAGGCGTGGTTGGTTCTTACCCTTCCGAAAAGGATGTTAATATTCAGCTGACCGTAAATGCTAAAGGCAGGCTTCAAAGCGTTGAAGAATTTGAAAATATAATAATTAAGGTCGGCAGTGATAAATCCCTTGTGAAGCTGAAAGATGTCGCGCGGGTTGAACTTGGCGCATCTGATTATTCACTACGTTCACTGCTCAATAATAAATCTGCCGTCGGTATGGGTATATTCCAGGCCCCGGGCGCAAACGCGCTTGAGATATCCGATCAGGTTCGCGCTACCATGAAAGAGATCAAGAAAACGATGCCTGAAGGTGTATCATACGATATTATTTATGATCCTACTGCATTTGTGCGCGATTCAATAAAAGCGGTTATCCATACATTGCTTGAGGCCATAGCGCTGGTTGTTCTCGTCGTTATAATCTTCCTCCAAACTTGGAGGGCATCTTTAATACCATTACTCGCGGTGCCTATTTCAATCGTAGGAACTTTCGCGCTTCTCCATGCATTTGGCTTCTCAATAAATGCGCTTTCACTTTTTGGTTTGGTACTTGCCATAGGTATCGTGGTGGATGATGCCATAGTTGTAGTTGAGAACGTTGAAAGGAATATTGAAAAAGGTCTCTCCCCGCGTTTGGCAACTTATCAGGCGATGAAAGAAGTTAGTGAACCTATTATCGCGATATCATTGACACTTTGCGCGGTGTTCATTCCTATTGCATTCATCAGTGGCCTTACAGGGCAATTCTATAAGCAATTTGCTTTAACTATTGCAATATCAACAGTTATATCTGCATTCAACTCACTTACTTTAAGCCCTGCACTTGCAGCAATATTACTCAAAGGCCATGATGAGCCTAAAGACTGGCTGGCTATTAAAATGGATAAGTATCTAGGCGGATTTTTCAGGGGCTTTAACCGCTTCTTTAAAAATTCTTCTGATAAATACTCAACGAATGTAACAAGGGTTCTCGGGCGAAAATCTATTGCTATCGGGGTGTATCTTGTTCTTATTGTAGTTACATATTTTGGTTTCAAGCTTGTACCTCCGGGATTTGTACCAACTCAGGATAAACAATATCTTGTGAGCTTCGCGCTTCTTCCTGATGGCGCAACCATTGACAGAACAGATGAGATCATAAGAAAAATGTCTGACATAGCTTTAAAGGATCCTGGCGTTGAAAGTTCAGTCGCATTCCCGGGCCTTTCTATTAACGGTTTTACCGTTAGCTCTTCAGCCGGTATAGTTTTCGTTACACTAAAACCATTTGATAAGAGAAGATCGTCTGACCTTTCAAGCATGGCTATCGCGCAGAGGCTGCAAGGCCAGTTCGGCGGAATAAAAGAAGCATTCATTGCAATATTCCCGCCACCACCGGTAATGGGTCTTGGCACCATTGGCGGCTTTAAATTGCAGATTCAGGATAGAACTGATCTTGGCTATGAAGAAGTTGATAAGGTCGTGAAGGACATAATCGCAAAATCTTCCAAAGTACCTGAATTAATGGGCGTGTTCTCAAGCTATAAGATCAACGTTCCGCAGCTTGAAGCAGTTGTTGATAGGGACAAGGCAAAACAGCTTGGCCTTTCTATTACCGATGTATTCAACACAATGCAGGTTAACCTTGGTTCACTTTACATCAATGATTTCAATAAGTTCGGTAGGACATATCAGGTGATAGCGCAGGCCGATAAGGAATTCCGTTCTAACGCGTCAGATGTATTGCAGCTTAAAACCAGAAATAACCAAGGTGAAATGATACCTCTGGGATCTGTTGTGCAAATGAAGGAAAGTTACGGCCCTGAAAGTTCTACAAGGTATAATGGTTATAGAGCGGCTGATCTTAACGGCTTCCCGGGATATGGCTTTTCATCAGGTCAGGCTGAAGAAGCAATGGCAAAACTCCTTGATGATAATCTTCCTAAGGGGATGACATTCGAGTGGACCGATCTGACATATCAGCAGATATTATCAGGCAATACCGCGCTACTGGTATTCCCACTTTGCGTATTACTCGTATTCCTTGTTCTTGCCGCTCAGTATGAAAGCCTTACACTTCCATTTGCAATTATCTTGATAGTTCCAATGTGCATACTCTCAGCAATATTCGGTGTCTTCTTATGGGGGGGTGATAATAATATTTTCACTCAGATAAGCCTCTTCGTGCTTGTCGGGCTAGCCTGCAAGAATGCCATTTTGATAGTTGAATTTGCGCATGAGCTTGAGAAGCATGGTAAATCCATAATCGAAGCTGCGGTTGAAGCATGTAAGTTAAGGCTTCGTCCTATTCTTATGACATCTTTCGCATTTATCATGGGTGTTATACCTCTCATACTATCTTCCGGCGCCGGTGCAGAGATGAGGCAAGCTATGGGTGTTGCAGTATTTTCTGGAATGTTAGGTGTTACCTTCTTCGGACTATTCCTGACCCCGGTTTTCTATGTATTACTAAGAACTCTTGCTGAACGCGTGAGGAAAAAATGAAAAAACTTCTTACCATATCACTACTTGCATCAACCTTGCTAACATCATGCAACCTTGCGCCTGAACTTGTTAAGCCTGAAGTTTCCACGCCTGAGGAATTCAAATGGGTGAATGCTGATGATAAATCCCCGATTAATGATGGTAACTGGAAGCTTGTAGAATTATCTGAGAAAAGCGAAAGAGGCGAATGGTGGAAAATATTTGCCGATGAGAAATTAAATGAGCTTGAGCAGAAGGCGTTTGAAAACAACCTAGAGCTGGAAATTGCAGTTTCAAGAGTGGAGCAAGCGAGAAGTTTGGCTGAAAGAACGCGTGGTTCGTTATTCCCCTCATTAAACATTGGCGCAAGCCCGACAAGATACCAGCAGTCAAATGCATTCACAGGCTTAGCCCCAACTGCTGACCCTGTTGAAAGAACGATCTACCGCGCTGATGCAACGCTGGCATATGAACTTGATCTGTTTGGTCGTTTGAGGAATGATCTTGCTTCCGCAAATTTTAATGCTGATTCAGCAGAAAATTCTATGAAGTCAGTTCTTCTATCACTTCAGGCAGATGTAGCTACAAATTATTTCGCACTCAAAACGATTGATAGGGAGCGTGATATAGTTTCCCGCTCTATTAAACTCGGTGTTGAAGCGGAAAGAATAATCAAAAAGAAATTTGAGATAGGTGATGTTTCCAAGCAGGATTATATGCGCGCAGTTGCAGCACTTGCAGGTTATCGCGCCCAGCTCATCGGGCTTGAGAGATCGCGCGCGGAACTTGAAAATGCCCTTGCGGTTCTGGTTGGTGAGAACCCTTCTGAGTTCAAGATAAGTGAGCTTTCATTTAATGAGATGCCGCCAAAAATCCCATCAGGCCTACCATCAAACCTTCTTGAAAGAAGGCCAGATATAAATTCAGCAGCAGATAAAGTTGCTGCTGCAAATGCAAAAATTGGTGTTGCTCGCGCAGCGTTCTTCCCGACCATAAGCTTAAGCGCAAATGGCGGCTTTGAATCAAATGAAATTGAAGACCTATTTAAATGGTCATCAAGAACCTGGACACTTGGCCCATTATTTGGAACCATGGTATCACTCCCTATATTTGAAGGCGGGAAGGGTGTTGCAAACCTTGATCTCTCCAAAGCCGGATACAAAGAGTCAGTTGCAAATTACAGGCTTACTGTTCTTAACGCATTTAAAGATGTGGAAAATAGTCTGGTTGGTATAAGAAAGCTTTCTGAGCAATCAGAGCAACAAAAACTTGCCGCTGATTCAACTGAAGAGGTCGCAAGATTATCAAGGTTAAGATTTAAAGAAGGTTACGCAGATTTCCTTGAAGTTGTTGATGCTGAAAGGGATTCACTTGCACAACAGCAGAATTTAAATTCTGTTCAAGGCGCCCGCTTCACAGCAACTATCTCTCTAATAAGAGCTCTTGGTGGTGGCTTTGATGTTCCAATTCTTCCAGGTGTTGATGATGATATCCTAAAACCAGTTGTAACTATCAAAGGCCAGAATTAATTAAAACGTCGCTTATAAAGCAAAGCTTAGAAATAAACTTTAATAAATTCTGAAATAAGCCCGATTACACCGCCGAACACGCCGCCCCATACAACAAGCCAGCCTAAATGCTCGTTTATCATATCGTGAATAATTTCCTTCACCATTTGCGGTGTAAGTTCATTAAGCCTGTCGTCAATCAAGTTTTCAATATCTTTTGAAAGCAATTCTGACTTCATTATTTCACCCGAATGATTTGCCAAAAAATTATCTATGAATTCATTGCATTTCTTTATCATCGGTTCCCTGAATGATGAAAGAGCTGATTTACCACCAAACATCGAAAGCATCCCGCCGATCTGCGATTCCATTATTCCTTCAATAATATTTTCAAACAGGATGTTATAATCAAGCTTCTCTTTTATTGATCTGCTAAGGTTCTGGCTTGAAGAATCTATTAGTGCGTTAACCCTTTGTTCGCTAAAAAACTGCCCGATCATCATTTTTTTGATGGCCGCCTTAAACTCCTCAAATTTATTAGGTATAATTCCTGAGCCATACAGAAGGGGAATCTTCTCAAAAAGCATATATATGGCGATCCAGTTAGTGAAAGCCCCGGAAAGTGCGAATATGCCTGTGGCAAATATATAATTGCCGTAATACGGGCTGTAATATCCTAAAATCGCAATTAAAACAGATAGTAAGTTGGTTGCTAGACTCATTTTTGTACAATAATTTAAGGTGAGAATAGCCTGCAAAATATCTATATTACTTGACTACGCAAGGTTTTAGTATAAATTATTGCCTGAGTTTTGTTGCTAAACTCTTTGAGTTGATAATCTACTGAATATCCGATGTTACTGTCTGATTTTAAGTTCCTGTTATTTGCCGGAGAGTTACTAAGAACTCGATTAACAATCAATAACAGGTAATTAATATGGCTACCGGTACAGTAAAATGGTTCAACTTCACAAAAGGCTTCGGTTTTATTCAACCTGATGATGGCGGAAAAGATATTTTCGTTCACAAATCAGCTCTTGAGCGTGCTAACATCCGCAGACTCGACGAAGGTCAAAAAGTTTCTTATGAACTCGCTACTGAGAAAGGTAAAACTTCTGCAGTTGAGCTCAAAGTTGCAAACTAATAAATAGTTTCACTTAAAATATTTTTTAAAGGCTGGTAGTTTTTACCGGCCTTTTTTATTGCCTGTTTTTGGCTACAGATTTTTTGATCAAATGATCAACCGAGAAAATTCCTGCACCCCTTGCAAGTAAAACCCCAAGCAATACTGCCCAGTAGAAATGGTCATCATGCATAAAGTAGGTGAATTGTATAACGGCCGTCATCATCAGTAATGGTATAACTGCAAACCTAGTAGCTAAACCAATTACCAAAAACACTGAACAACCTAATTCAAAAATAACTGCCGAAATGGCGGCAATTAGAGGTGGCAGGAATGGAACTGGATGTTCAGTCGTAAACAGCATTATAGCCGAATCAAAATCAGAGATCTTCAGGTATCCTGATTTCCAGAATATATTTGCGACCCATAATCTTATTATCAGTAACAAAATGCTTTCCAGCTTGGATGCATACAAAATGAATTGGGTCACAAATTTTTCTGCACAATTAAAGAATTTCATAATTTTATTTATTTGTTATTTTGTAGTAGTTCGCCATTAAGAAAACTAAGGTTACAAATTGAAATTAAAATTTGAAATAGAGCTTGAGCAACTATTCATAAGCTCCTGTAATGGAAACAAAGAAGCATATAGGAAATTTTTTAACCTGCTCACAATTTACCTTAGGAAAATACTTTCGCAAAAGATATTTAAGTCAGTTGATGTTGAGGATGTGATACAGGAGATACTCGTATCAATACATAAATCCAAACACACTTATGATGGCAATCGCCCCTTAAAACCTTGGATAAATGCTATCATAAGTTACCGGGTAAGTGATTATCTAAGGGAGCATTATAGTGAGAATGACAACCAGAAAATATCAATAGATAAGTTTTTTGACATAGAGGACGAAAATTCTGTAACCGATCTTACTGATAATAACGAAGACATAATTAAAGCCCTTGATAAACTTAACGCTAAACAGAGATCTGTAATTGAACTTATGTACCTGCAGGATTTAAGCGTAAAAGAAGTTTCTAAAATATTAAAGATGAATGAATCAGCAGTAAAAGTTACTGCTCACAGAGCTTATAAAATTTTAAGGGAATATATTAAGAGATGAAAAATAAGACTGAAAATATAATTGAGTCACTGGTATCTGATAACTCTGTAAAAAATAGATATAGCCCGCTTAAGATATTATTAAAATGGGTGTTATTATCTGCTGCTTATATTTTTATTCTGTTAGAATTCCTTGGTTACAGGGCTGATTTAAATATCCTAATAAAAGATCCTAATTACCTGATCGAGCTTTCAAGCCTTGTGCTAATGATTTTTTTCTCAGCTTTAGCCTTCTCATATTTGGCTGTTCCTGATTATAAGCAGAATGCATTTTCCATTATTGCACCCGTAATACCCGTAGGCTTTCTGATCGGAACCCTAATATTCCTATATTTTTATCCACCTTCATTAAATCATGATTCCCACGAAGGTATGATGTGCCTTGCCTGCATATCATTAAGTTCGCTTCTCCCCGCTGCCTTTTTATTTTATGAAATAAGAAAATATGCGGCTCCTACTAAACTTGGCCTGATAGGATATATGTGCTTATTATATTCCGCATCCCTTGGCAGTTTTGCGCTTAGACTTAGTGAACCAACAAATTCTATTATTCACCTGATTATGTATCATTATCTACCGCTCTTTGTAATTGCAGGAGTAGGTTCTATAATTTCAAGAAAATTATTAAGATGGTAAAAAATAATTTACTTGTAACCTTTTTAAAAATCTGGCGAACATACATACGGAACTTAAATTATTAAGTTTCTTAACAATTGATGGGAGAACACTATGAACAAACTTTTCACAACTGCTGCAATCGCCGGAATTATGGCTGCAACATCTATAGCTGCTCACGCTACTGATGCACCTGCTAAAGCTGAAGACACTACTGCTAAAGTTAAATGTCTCGGTATTGCTAAAGCTGGTAAAAATGATTGTAAATCTGCAAATGGTTCACATTCTTGCGCTGGTCAGTCTAAAACTGATAAAGATGCAAATGAATGGTCTTATGCTGCCTCTGCTGATGAGTGCATGAAAGAAGGTGGAAAAGTTGCTCAGTAATTAATTTAATTTAATTATTTATTGCCCGGTCATTGTAAGGTGTCCGGGCTTTTTTATATGAATAAATTTGGATATAAAAATCTTGGATTTGGCTTAGGGCTTAGGGCAGATCACTATGAACATGTTCTTGAGAACAAACCGGCAATTGACTGGTTTGAAATAATCACTGAAAATTATATTGAGACCCATAAAGGCTACTGGGAATTTTTGTCTGAAATAAGAAAAACCTATCCACTAGTTATGCACGGTGTTTCACTTTCTATTGGTGGCACTGATGAGATTAATTTTGATTATCTAAAAAAAGTTAAAGCACTTGCAACCCATATTTCCGCTGAATGGGTATCTGACCATTTATGTTTTACCGGGGCAGGCGGGCATAATACCCATGATCTTCTCCCCGTTCCCTACAATAATGAAATTCTTCATCATATCGTTGAGAGGATAAAAAATGTTCAAGATTTTCTAGGAAGAAAGATATTGCTAGAAAATCCTTCAAGCTATCTTGAGTTTAATTCCTCCAATATGCCGGAGGATGAGTTTATGGCCGAGCTTGCTGTGAAAGCTGACTGCGGTTTGCTTCTTGATCTAAATAATATTCATGTAAGTAGCTTTAACCATAATTTTTCAGCAGAAAAATATATTGATACCATTCCCGCAAAACATATATGCCAGATACACCTGGCTGGGCATCTAAATAAGGGCGACATAATAATTGATACCCATGATAACCACGTGATAGATGAGGTCTGGAAGCTTTATAAATATACTATTTCTACTAAAGGAAAAATTTCTACTATGGTGGAATGGGATGATAAGATACCGGAGTTCAATATTCTTGAAGCGGAAATAAATAAGGCAAAGAAATTCTGTGAATGATTTTAAACATAATCTTTTGTCTTTATCTGATGCTGTCATTTCCGGCGATGGCAGGCTTGTTATTGATGGCCTAAAACAAAACTCAAGAATATCAAAAGCAAAACAGCTTTCTGTTTATACTGAAGGATATATTGAAAGACTCTTAAAAGCGGTGGAATCAGACTTCCCAACTCTTATTTATTATTTTGAAAAATATAAAAATAGAAAGGAGCTCCAGAATATAATTCTTTCATTCATAAAAGAAAATCCATCAAGGTCATATAATCTGGATAAATACCCTCTCGGGTTTTATAATTTCTTCATTAAAAATTGTAATGATGAATTTGCAAAAGATTTGGCGCTACTTGAGCATAATATAATTGAAGTTTTCCAAGCGCCCGATTCTGATTCCCTACTGCCGCAAAAACTTGCCAACCTTTCTGAAGAGCAGTTAGCAAACACAAAGTTCAAATTAAGAACAGCGAGTTGTTTAAGGGAGTTTGATTATAACGTAGAAAAATTCCTTTCTGATTTTCGGGCTGAAATATTTTCTGATCCTATAAAAGTAAAGACCTGTTTATTCATTTGCCGTCATAATAATGAGGTTATAAGACACCTTATTAATAGTATCGAATATTTAATATTAAAAGAAATAGGGCAGGGTAATAGTTTTTCTGAATCTCTTAATAAGGTTATAGAGCTATCTCCTTTAGCCGAAAATATAGTTGCTCAAAACCTGCAATCCTGGTTTTCAAAATGGTTAATCGAAGGCTTTTTTGATACCCAAGTTATATTATAGCTATAGAATTCAGTTGGTTAATTTAATCCAAGCTATAGGTTAAAATATTATTTAAATTTTACTAATATTGTTGATTTTAACGAATAATTAACCTATTATAGCTAAATGATGTAATATAACCTAATACTTATATGACCCGCAATAACTCAAGCATTAAATCTAACGAATCTTCTATAAAAGCAGATTCTACAAAAAAAGTTGATGAGTCAGAATTAAAATCAAGTAGCTGTTATAATAATATAAGTGTTAACTCTACTATCAGACCGGCCAATAATGCAGCAGTTACTGACCCTATGGTTAATAAATCCAGTGAGACAACTGCTCAAGTGGCAAAAGTTGCATCGCAACTAACATCTCAGCCTTTAATTCCTTTGGCGCATGCAAATCAAGCTTTAGGTGGAGTATCTGCGCAACAAGTTGTAAATTCTAATGCAACAATATCTGCGGCTGCAATACAATCTACCAGTGCAGCAGCGATTGTAGCTTCTGCAGTAATGGATAATATAAGAAGTATTACCGATGAGATCAAAAAAACTATAAATGATTATAATACAGCTATATCAAGTCTTGGAAGTTCAAACTCTTCAGCAAATACACTTGATAATATTTCTGCAAGTTTTAAATCTTTATTAAGTGATCTACTTACAGATTTTTCTAAATCATTAACTAGTACGGTTGAAACCAAAGCTGATGATGCGGTCCAGGATTCCTCTGACCCAACAGATTCTACTGTAACTCCCCCGGATAATCATGAGGGAAGTAATTCTACAGATGATTCTTCAGGTGGAACAGAACAGCCTCCGGCCTCAACACCTGCAGATCCAGCACCTATTGTTCCTCCTGTAACTAATCCCCCAGCTTCCGAGGAAGAGGAAGATACAACTCCAATATTTAATCCTCCCTCACAAGATAACAATTCTACTGAAACTCCAGTATCAAATCCTCCTACATCTGTAAATGATGCTCAAGCCGCGGTAGATCAGGAAGTTCTAGCTCAATACTTACAAAAAGAGGAAATTAGATATAGTGAAAATGGTAACCCTGCTTTCTTGGGAAATAGCGATCTTCTTTCTAAGCTTGGTATTATTGAGTTTTATAAAACAGTAGATAATTCCGGTAATGGCGAAGATACTATTAACGATCCAGGTAATGAGGTTTGGAAAATTATGGATGATTGGACAAATCAAGGCATAGTAATTAAGCTGAACATACCTGCTTCCGAGATAGCTTCTTTAAAACTCGTCGATTATCAGCTTTATAATTCCGGTGCTGAAAAGATAGATATTAATTATCAGGTTGTACAATATCAGGGTGCTAATTATTTATATATTCCTAATGAGAAAACTGCAGGCTTATCTAATCTTTTAGGCAGTGCAGAAAGCGCCTTCCTTAAATTCCAATATGGTACTGGTGATAGCGCCAAAGCAATAGGTGTTGAAGTGGTTGGTATTGCTGCCCTTTGTGAAGGTAGCGTATTCAGGGTACCAGATAAAGCTACCGTTAACACGGATGGAATACAGCATGTTTATCTTACTTCAAATGATGCAGTTACATCAGGTGTAAGTACTATAGCTGTTGTTACAAACTTTAAAGTATATGATATCAATGGAGCTTTATTAAAAGATTTCGGTTCTGCAATACCTGCATTTGCTAAAATTTCAGCCGATGGTTTAAGCTTGGATATTGATCCTACAAAAGGAGAAATGCCTGGCTGGATAAACCAGAAAGAAATAGTTACAATAAAATTTAATTATGCTGATGATTTATTATCACATGATACCAGAACAACTGGTCAAATAGATGTGGTGAAAACGGAAGTTTACAACCAGATGATTAAAGAAGTTATCCATGGCTCAGCCTCTGAAGATGGTGTGTTAAGTGATGAGGTAAATACAGCTGCATTTCATCTTTCTTCGGATTCTAACCCCGTAGTAGGAATTTCCCATGATAATTCCGTAGCGGAGCATGTAGTTGATACATTCTCATATGACCATGTTGATATACCTCAGTATGAGCCATATATAATTATGTAATTTAAAAAAATTTCTCCCAGAAAGGAAAAGCCCAACCATTTGGCGGGGCTTTTTTCTTTGAGTGGTATAGTTGTAAAATTAGCTTTCTTTCTGTTTTGAAAGAACTTTAACCATCTTTTTCTTTTCAGAATCCCACCTGTATTGCGTAACTATAACTTTTGTTCCGGTAGTTATTATATCACCATTTTCCATATGGATAACATCATAACCTTTTTGTAAAGATTCCTTTATTATCTCCTGGCATGAATCAATATAGAATTCATCCTGCATAAACTGTTCAGATTCGCCTTTGCCTTTGGTTTTAGGCAAATTACTTACCATATCTTTAATTGAATCAACCATCTTTCTTTCCTCCATTATTTTTTCTGAAAGCATCTAATGCCACAACATTAGATCCACTTTTCTTATTGCCGTCTTTAGTTATTTTGCCAGATTTCTTAGGCGTTTTACTTGAGGAGTTTTTGCTCTTAGGTTCATCTTCCTTCGCCTCTTCAATTATTATAGTATTGAATTGCAGGCCAAATTTAACGCTTGGATCAACAAATGATACTAAGGCAGAAAAAGGAACTGTAAGATTCTGTTTTACATGATCAAAGCTGAGCACCAGTGAAAAATAAAGCTCTTCAACTTCCAGATCAAAGAACTGGTGTTGGATAACTATCGTCATTTCCTTGGGATATCTTTTGCGAAGCTCATCAGACATCATCACGCCTTGTGCTTCAGTTTTAAAAGTAATGAAAAAATGATGTTCGCCCGGCAGGCCTATCTTCTGGATTTCCAGCAAAACATTGCGCACTACATCGTGCATCGCTTTATCAATAAGTTTTGCGTAATCTATGTAATTCTCAGTCATTCTAAGATTTTTTATTATGTCGTGTTTATTAGATTTTAATTACTAAGACAAGGCCTTCTTTTTTATGAATCTATTGCATCAATATAATAGGTGGATTTTTATAGCCCCACTAATCCATTTGCAAAATCCTGTGGATCAAAATTCCTAAGGTCATCAATTTTCTCCCCAACCCCTACGGCATAGATTGGCAATTTAAATTTATCTGCAAGTGCTACCACTACACCTCCTTTTGCCGAGCCATCAAGTTTTGTTACTATAAGGCCAGTTATTTTTGCAACTTCACTGAAGGTTTCTGCCTGTGAAACTGCATTTTGGCCGGTAGTTGCATCTAAAACCAATATCGTATGATGGGGCAGGGTCTCATTATGTTTTTTTAAAACTCTGGATATTTTTGCCAGCTCCTCCATCAGCTGTTTTTTATTTTGTAATCTTCCCGCAGTATCAATTAGCAGAACATCAACATTTTGTTTTATTGCTTCCTCGTAAGCCTGGAAAGCAACGCTTGCCGGATCCTGATTTTCTTTCCCCGAAAAAAATATTGCGCCACTTCTTTCCGCCCATTTTTGTAATTGCTCCACTGCTGCCGCACGGAAGGTATCACAAGCCGCTATAACGATTTTCTTATTTTCTGATATATACTTTGATGCAATTTTTCCAATGGAAGTAGTTTTGCCAGTGCCATTCACACCCACAAACATTATGCAGAGCGGTTTTTCAATTATTTCAATATCAAGTGAACCTGTGCACGGCTTTAATATCAGGTTTATCTCTTCAGCTAAACTTTCCTTTATCTCCTCTTCGCTTATTTCTTTATCAAACTTTTTTGCCTTAAGCCCCTTTATTATTTTCGCAGATGTGGCAACTCCAAGGTCAGAAGTAATAAGCAGCCCTTCCAGTTCTATAAGAGTATCTTCATCAAGGGTCTTCTTGGTAAATATCCCCGTTATACCATTGCTTATAGAGTTAGCGGATTTGCTTAAACTTTCTTTTATTCTGGAAAAGAATTTCATTCTATTGATTCATATTTATTTCTAAAAACTTTTTTAAATCATTAAAGGCTTTTGCCCGGTGTGATATCGAATGTTTGAATTCCGGCTCCATCTCAGCAAAAGTTTTATCATAAGTGTTCGGTATGAATATAGCATCATAACCAAATCCTTTATCACCTTTTGGTGGAAATGTTAATTTTCCAAAAACCTTTCCTTCAAATATCTCATATTTACCATCAGGAAAATATAAGCATAAAGCACAAACAAAATAAGCTTTAGGCATTCTATTTATATCAACATTTCTTGTTGGCACATCATTTTCATTAAGTGCGTCTTCAACTCTTTTCATGGCAAGATTAAAATCTTTTCTCTCTCCAGCCCACCTTGCAGAATAGATCCCTGGAGATCCATCTAGTTCATCAACGCATATTCCAGAATCATCGGACATGCATATAAAGCCAGTTTTCTCGGAATAATATTTTGCCTTAATAAGTGCATTTTCTTTAAAGGTTGACCCCGTTTCCTCAGGTTCCGGATAATCATATTCGCCAGCAGAGATAACCTTTTCTATGCCGTAGGGCTTAAGCAATTCTCTTATTTCCTTAACTTTTCCGCTATTATTGCTCGCTATCAGTATTTCCTTCATTCAAACCTGTTTATTGATTCTACTATAATAATTTGTATTAAGAGTTATCTGCGAAGCTTGTTTTACCTATTGGAAACTTGCGGAAACACAAGCAAAATGAGCTAATTTGACTATAAGTGTAATTTTAGCTTGAATCTTTGGCGGAAATTACTATTTTCCGAACTTCCTAGCGATATTATGATAGTATTAGTTTTGATATTGTCATATTTTTGATAGTTTTTTAACTTAAGTTTCTTTGTGTTTTGATCATCTGGTCAGCTCTTAAATTAACAAAAGTTTCAAACTAATTTGGCCCCGTTGTCTAGCGGTTAGGACATCGCCCTTTCACGGCGGTAGCACGAGTTCGAATCTCGTCGGGGTCACCATTTCACTGTTCACACAAATTCATAATTGTTCGCCAAAGCTTTGCACATAAAGGCTTTCAAGCCGTTTAGTGTTCATCGTAATTCGTAGGCACTCACCCAAAATCGCAAAAAATTGTGGTATATTTGGTGGCATGAAAAAAAATGCCGTAAAAATATGCCACCAATTTCAGCATATAGAAAAATTCTTTTATTAAGCCCTTGATTAAGATGCCCAAAAAATATATACTTTTTTGTGTAACCATTTGAATTTACACGCTATTTTGTTCATAGGCGTTCATATTTGTTCATGTATGACCGTTTTATTAAAAACAAATAAGGAGAATAATATGAAATATAATCGACTTACACATATTGAGGTAAAAAATGCCAAGCCAGAAGATAAAGACTATAAAATATCTGATGGTAATAACCTGTATCTATACGTTATGAGTTCAGGCAGCAAGATCTGGAGGCTCAACTATAGTTTGGATAATAAAAGGAGGCAGGTTCCATTAGGAAAATATCCTGTTGTCAGTCTTGCGGATGCCAGAGAAAAAACTTTAGAGATTCAGAAATTAGTTAATGATGGAATTGATCCTGTAGATAATAAAAGAAAGGAGAGGCTGGACAGGCAGCTTAGCCATGAGAATAACTTTGAAGCCATAGCTAAAGAGTGGCATAAGAACAAAAAACATACATGGCAGCCTAAACATGCCGACGTAATATTAAACAGGTTATCAACAAATATATTCCCTATTATTGGCAAAAGGCCGATCAATGAAATAAAGCCTGTTGAGTTGCTGCACGCCATCAGACCTATAGAGGAAGCTGGTAAACATGAAATGGCGCATAGAATGTTGCAGACGGTAGGGCAGATACTTCGTTATGCTGTAGCATCAGGCAGAACAGACAGAGATGTCTCACAGGACTTAAAAGGCGCATTAAAGCCTGTTGTAAGCAAAAACTACGCACATCTTAAAGAGTCGCAACTCTCAGAATTCATCCATAAGCTGAACAGATATGATTCTGAGTATAAAGGCAATTTATTAACTAAGCATGGCTTCCAGTTGCTTATATTAACATTTGTAAGAGGTGGTGAACTGCGCGGTGCTAAATGGGAAGAATTTGATTTTGATAAAAAACAATGGCGCATACCTGCTGAAAGAATGAAAATGAATGAACAGCATATTGTTCCTCTATCTAATCAAAGCATTACCCTGCTTAAGAAAATTCATAAGATAACAGGTAATAGCTATGGTAACTTAGTTTTCCCAAGTTTCAAAAACCCCAGAAAGACTCTGAGCGAAAATACTTTTCTAAGAGCCATTGATATAATGGGATATAAGGGAATAACTACAGGTCATGGCTTCCGTTCAACGGCATCTACTATTTTAAATGAAAATGGTTTCAGGGCGGATATTATTGAAAGGCAGTTAGCCCATTGTGAACGTGATCAGGTTCGTGCCGCTTATAACCACGCTCAATATTTACCGGAACGCACACAGATGATGCAATGGTGGGCAGATCATCTGGAGAAAACCGGGATGAAAGTTTGATATGTTAGGTTTAAGATTAATTAAAATGTGTGAGGGAAAATGAGCAAAAAAACAATTCATGAAAGTTTTTATAAGTGGACAGATAAACAATATCTTAAACATATATCAGAAGAAACCGTTGATAAGGTTCTTCAAGACTTAAAACTTAATCCTGATGAGATAGTTTTAAAAAAAGACAAAGAAGCAAAAAGCCGTAATGAGACTGAAACATTAAAGAATCAGGTTTGGAGTTTTCTAGCCACGATCATTGGGGCATTTGGTAATAAATCTGACACTGAAATTGGCATTAATGCACAAAATTTATGCGGCATATCGGAGGGAATCGAAAGGGAATTATCTAGTATTATCCGTACCCTTAGAAAATTAGAGTATGAAAATTTATATTCTAACAACTCTTCATCACCGGAATTTAAAATAGCTAATAAAATAAGAGAAGCTTCCCATAAAAAAGTTTCAAAAAAATATAAGCCTGCATCTGATAATATCAAAATACAAGAATATGAGAAAAACGGATATTGGGGTAAATATTGCCCTTTTGATAAAGAACTTCCCGTAGTGTTAGAGTTGCTTGAGAAAATAAATCTCTATGTAAAAAATGCCAATAAAGAGTTTTCTATGGAAATTTTTGGCCAAGGACGGAATAAAAAATCAAAAGATGATCATGACAACCTGATATACGGAATATGCCTATTTTACAAACAATATACAAAAAAAGCTCCAAAAGTTAGTAACTCAGGATCCAGTACGGAAACTAGGGTAATAAAAGGTGATATAATAAATTTACTGCAAACAATTCTGCCTAACACTGGTTATAATGGATCAGTTAGCAACGCCGCGTTGGAAAAGAAGATTAAACGTATGAAAAAAGACGATATTTATAAAGATCTTTGGAAAGATGATAAAAAATAATTTTAGGGACAGTAAATATAAAAAAAATATCTTTTAGTGTCGGGTTAGTAAGCAAGCCGCAATTATAATATCTTCTATTGGTAGCAACGATTTAGCTATTTTAACCAACCAATAGGAGAATAAAAATGACTGATATATCTAACCAAATATCATATACCTTAAAAGAAGTATGTGACAAGGCCCGATTAGGGAAAACCAAGCTTTACGAAGTTATCAACTCAGGAGAATTGAAAGCCAAGAAATGGGGAAATAGAACCATTATTCTTGCGTCTGACCTAGAGGCCTTCCTTTCCAAGCTGGAATCTTACCCTGTTAAGACGGAGGTAAGCCATGCGTAATATAGAATCTAAAAACAATATTCTGTCTTTTAATAGAAAGAAGAAAAGTGATCCTAAAAAAGTCATAAAGAAAAAAAACGAATCAATTAAAAAAATTGATTTCAATACTGGTAAACTTTTTACTCTTGGGGAAGTCCTATTACCTAATCTTGAAGAATTAGGTAATGCAAGGGGTTCACTACCTAATCAACCTGAAAAGTTTGCTATACGTATCAAGATTCAAGACAAAATGGATGATATCTTACAGCGTCAGTTTGATAAGCTTAATTGTTCTGGGCCTTATGTTACATTTGATATAGACAAACTACCCCGTCCCGAAAGCCTGCCAAAGAAGAAAAAGAATGAGGAAGATCATGTCTAATATTGAATCTACAATCACTATTTTAACTCTTAATCGCAAGGATAGAAGGGCAACTAAGAAGTTTAGAAAACAAAATGACGGCTCTATAGAAAAACTCCCATTCTCTGCAGGGATAAAGTATTGGTTACAAAATCATCTATCTTAAACAGATAAAAATTAAAGTTTAATGGAGCAGAATATTCTGGTCCACTTGCTTGATACCCCTCAATAAACAACATTTTACTTAAACTATTGTCCTGAGCTTTTTGTATGGCGTGCGAAATATCGTGCTCACTATATTTTTTATCTTTAATTTCAACTCCAAAAATATTCAAATCATCAGCTGTAATATCAATATCACAAATCTCCCTTGAAGATGAACCGGCCTGATTGCTTGGATGTACAACAATCTTTATATTTGGCTGCACCGAATATAAAGCTTTAAGCAAAGCACCAACAACTATAGTTGAAGTCTCTCCTTCCAGAGATTTAGACAAAAATTTATTTATTAGGATTTTTATTTCATTAGAGTTATCTACGCTACCAACACCTACTGAAGTTTCTCTAAAAGAACTGCGTGCTGGTCGGTTTAATATATAAAAGATACAATCTTTAAGAGCCTGCAAAGCATTCTTCTCGGAGATATTTTCAAAAACTTTAATCACATTATTTAAAGCTTTCAAATCCTCACCCTTTCTTACAGCATTATTGTTAGATAAATGTGTAAATCGTGCAGGTTTATTTAAAAATGGCTCATTAGATCCGCCTAATTTCTTTTCAAAAAGATCTGTTTCATTAGGAACAATAACCTTATGACATAGGCTTCTAGCATCATAAGCACCTTCTAATGGTGCCCCAGCCTGTAATGAAAGAGGATTAACTTTTGGATTAGAAACTTTTGCTAATAAACCGGTTACTAAAATATATCTGAAAGTAAGATGGTTACCTTTTATAACTGCTGCAATTTCTTCGTGATTTTCTGAAGAAGGCTTATATAGCTTTAGTTCATAAGAAACATCTTTAACTGCTTCTTTTAAGATATTCAGAGCAACTTTATAATCAACTTTTTGTATCATTTTAGATTAAAGTTTTTAATTTAGAAAAAAACGCGTTATAGTTCCTTTATGAGAAGATACAGGTTTTACAGGTAACTATGCAAGCAATATCACTTTTTTCTGGTGCCGGAGGAATGGACATTGGCTTTAAAAGAGCTGAGTTTGATACTGTCTGGGCCAATGATTTTGATTCCATAGCTTGCGAAACGTTTGAAGCTAACGACTTAGGTAAAATTGAATGCGGCGACTTTAAGCTACTGCTACCTCAATTGAAAAGATTTCAAGGTATAGATTTAATTTTTGGCGGCCCTCCTTGCCAAGGCTTTTCAGTAGCCGGAAAAATGGATCCTAACGATGAAAGAAGTAGCTTAATAAATAGTTTCATTTCAGCTGTCGATATCGTTCGTCCACAAGCTTTTGTAATGGAGAATGTTAAAGCATTAGCTACTCTGTCGAGGTGGGAGGAATTAAGAAAAGATATTATTAAACGTTTAGTAAGATTAGATTACTCAGTAGATTTATTAGTATTAAATGCCACTGAATTTGGTGTTCCTCAAAAAAGAGAAAGAATGTTCCTTATAGGCTTCTTGAATAAATCTGCTTCATTGACACTTAATTCGACTATCCTAAAACAGAGAAATAAAGCTATAACTGTTAGAGAAGCATTAAGCCATTTAGGACCTGCTGGATCTCCAACAAATCCAAGAATATGTACCGCAGTAATTACTTTAGCTGCAAAGCCCATTATGCGTAAGTCACCTTATGCCGGAATGATTTTTAATGGAGCTGGCAGACCAATTGATATTGATGGGTACGCATTAACTTTGCCCGCATCCATGGGAGGAAATAAAACTCCAATTATAGACGAAAAAGTACTGCAAGATCCTAAGGCACATAATTGGATTGAAGAATACCACAGTTATCTCAAAGGAGGCGGCACTCCATATGACTGGAAATCTACACCAGAACACTTACGTCGCATGACTGTAGACGAAGCCTTAGCTTTGCAGACTTTCCCAAGAGATTTCATATTAACAGGAAAGAAAAGTGCCTGGTACCGAATGATTGGTAATGCTGTCCCTTGTAACCTAGCTTATTCCGTTGCCACAGCAGTGCGTGAATGTTTAGTAAGTTCAAGAGTAATATATAAACAAGACCAAGCAGCTTAAGCTAAGGAATTGGTTTTAAATCAAGTTACGACTATAATAGTTATCTTTAATTCGCACGCGCTCGCCCGTATATTCTTATATTAACTGGCAAAGTCGCTGTAACTGGCTTAAGGGTTCATATTAGCGCTATCTCTTATATCTTTGAGGCACTTTAAGTATTAGAATTATCATTATTTTTAATAAAATTAATATTATTTTGCTCAAAATTATGCTATTATTAAAAATAGGTTAATTTCTTGGGGATAATATGTTTGGAAAAAGGTTTTTATTTAGTAAATTCTTGAATGAAAGGAATTTCGAAAATGTTGTAGAGAAAGATTATAATCATAAATCCCACAATATTTTCAAGCATATAGGTCATGATATGCCATCTATAATAATAAAATCCCCTGCAATAATTCATGATCAGGCAATAGCTCCTGTCCAGTCACTTGAAGAAATTATGGAAAAGATAATTTTAGGAAGTTCGCATTTTTCTACCGTTATGCAGAATACAGCGCAAAGTATTCCACAGCAATTACACATTAACCACTCTGTACAACCACCAATAATTAGCCTGCCAATATTTTTAAATATGCCTGATATGGATTGGAATGATCAAACCAATAATTTTACTGATGGCAATAATTATCAAAATTCGGATAATAATATTATTGATATTAATAACGATGCCCCAATATCTGTAGTAGGATCCGGTTTTTTAAGCGTTAACTCTTCTGTTGTTATTCCGCCAGTTATCAATCCCACGCCGCCTATTTCAAGCTTATCTCCTCCAGCACTCCCTTTAAATGGTTTAATTCCATATCTTGACTTTTCAACTGGTGTGATTGAAGAATGGCCTCATGATATCGCAACTGATCCCGGTTATACTCATAATGGCCAGGTTATTGATTTATTTGAAGAATCAGGTGGACGTCTGAAGTCGGTTCTTATTACAACTCATAATATGACAAGCCAGTCAGTGGAAACTATTGCAGTTAACCCATCTGAAATGGGTAGTAATGCCTACTGGACTATTAAAAATGCTATTATAACCGGTGATAATTTTACCAAGTCGCTTAGTTCTGAAGAAGTAAGCCAGGTATTCAAACCTGCGGCAGGTACAATAATAAGGATAGATTATGATAAACTTTATGAACTGAGTGGTTTGTCACCTTTGAATGATAAGCAGTTCCACATTAATTTTGAAAAATTGTTTTATGATCCGGAAAAAGACCCTAATCATGCGTCTATTGAGCATGATGTAATAAGGGGTAAGCTTGAATATATAAAATCCAACTTTGATTACAATGTTGATAATGATTATTTTGAAACCATAGATCTTAATAATTTCATAGCAAATGTGCTGGTAAACGATGGTGATGAAAATGGTACGATAGGACAGGGCATAATAGCAGCAATTAACTCAGTTAAGATTAATGGCGAAGTAGTTGCTACTTTTAACGGCGGAAACATAGATCAATATGTAACATTTGAAGGTCAGAATATAACCTTCAGTGATACTCAGGTTAGTAATCTCTTTGCTGAATTCGGTCATTCCGCTGATCCATATATAGCAATAGATTATACGGCCTATTATAATGGCCACTCAGGTAAAGGAACTTTAGGAATTGTTTATGATGTTGATCATGATGGTTAAGCATTCCTGTCTTATTCCCTCTACTAGCATTGCATCCTTTGAAGTAAAAATACCTGGTTTCGGATGGCCAAAAAATAAACCTCCAAGGACTTCATTATTTCTGGATTTTACTGGAACTGCTAGATAACTACATACTGGTAGGTGCCCTTCTGGCATTCCTTTGTAAGGCTCATTTTTACCATATCGAGCATCCTTAGTAACATCTGCTATTAATATTGTTCCCTCTCCCTTGAAGGTACTTCCACATGGACATAGTGCTAGTCGTTAGCATTTACCATGCTTTAAGAAAAGCATTTATATCAATCAGCGCACTTGCATATTTATGGGAATCTACTTTTTTAAGAGTTATAGATATCATTGGTTATAAAGGAACCATCCGGTAGCGGTTGTTTTCATGGATTACGTGCATTTATCATTAACTGCCTATCGCAACCCTGACCCTTGCTGTTCCGCCTGCTGTTGGGCCTGCTGCACCTTTAACCCTGCGTTCCACGGTTATGTTATTTGAGCGGCGGATCTTTTCATATATTTTGTCTTTCATGCTTTCCCCAATTTCAAATGGCTGGCTGGAGAACATGCTTTTCTTAGTAATGGTTTTTGGTTCGTTAAATCCTATCCTGTATTTTAACTGGATGAAATTTGAAGGTTTTGCTTCATTATTATTATCGTAACCGCCTTCAATATCTATATTGTTAAGTGGCCTTACCCTTAGCGTATATTGCATGCCTGTGATATTCTCTGATTTATCTATTTCACTTTTATACTGGTAGCCTTTAGCAAAGGCCCATGCAAACGGCATATAAGGAATTTGTGAGCCAAGCTCCGCATCATATCCCTCAAGTGCATGCTCCTCATAGATTGTATCTGCATCTCTCCAGCCGGTGTGAGGGTGGTAATAATTTGTATTGACCTCAAACGCGGAAGATTTTATTTCAGCGCCAACGCCACTTCTCTGGTGGCCATATGGTCCCTGGAAATCATAGAAATAATTTGCGCCATATATTTTCTGAGTATCTTCGCTTATACGCCTGTAACCCAGGCCAACATTTCCGGTTGTCCTGCCGTCATTGCCATAAGCCAGCCTGCTCTGGTTAAAAACATAATTATTGCCGCTATTATAGACAGGTTGAACAGTTGTTACTCCAACCTGAGGTTTGCCATTATTACTTATTGTATGCTCAAATTCTGTGCGTTTCAGCCACTCCGGTGCGTCCTCATAATCATTATCAAATATTTTACTTATTGCGGAACCGACTATCTGTGCCGTTGCCTGATCAGCAGATTCATTGCTCGCGGCACCTGATATTGCATCATTTGCGATTGCTACATTTGATAAGGCAATTATCAGGAAAGCTATTTTTAGGTTCTTATTTTTCATATTGTTTCAAATAAAATTTATTCAACTGAGGCTGAGTTAGCAATACGCATATCACCGGAATAGGCTGCCGTGCAGTTGCCTGCTCCATCCCATTCAAAAACTATTCCTTTGACCGGCCTCATGGAAAAACTGAAGGTAAGGGTTTGGCCGTCTGTAACGGTGATAGGGAAAGAAGTTCCGGTTAAATAATCACCTATAAAAACAAACTGGTTGGAACTGTTTATATAATCTATCTCAAGCCCCGGGCCATCTACACTTCCCTCAACCTCATCACTGCCACTGCCAATTACATCAAATAAAGGTGTGTCGTTAGAGTCGGTGACATAATCTTCAGCTGCTGCACTGTCAGTTGCCACGCCGGATGTTGTGGTTCTGCATCTGGGGCCACTTCCATTATTAAGTGTGGTTTCCCCTTTGATGGTGATATCGCCGTTACCTATAAAACCATAAGCATCATAAGTTCCTGACGGAACATTTGCATTGCTGACAAAATCTCCCAGTTCTGCACCTGCGGATGCGCTGGCAAAATCAAATGATTGCGGTGCGGTTGCCAGGTTTACGAATGATTTATCTTCAGCATTCCTTAAGCGAATCTGTACTAAGGTGAACTCAAATTTATCCGGTGTTGCGGTACATATGCCATTGAAGTTGTTCGGTTCATCTTCGCAGAATGCAGGGCCCCAATAGCCTGAGCCATCATCCGGGCCGCTCCAGTCAGAATATGATATGGTCGGCGTGAATAGCGCAGAAAGTGCAATAACAGCTACTGGCAAGATTTTTTTCATGAATATGGTTGCTGGTTTATATCAGTAATGGCTGCAAAACCCAGTAATCATCAAGGGAACTTTTATTAAATTTAGTTAGTGGAATAATAAAAATCCCAATAAGTGGCTTTTTTACTAATCGGTCACGTCTTCAATTATTGTGCTGTTCTTGCTTTTTATCATATTAACTATTTCATCTGCTGCATGGTTCATTACTAATTAATAGAGCTTATTTTCTATTAAGTTATCAAGTTTCATTCAAAAGTCCGTACGCTTTCGCTTGAAATCGCCTGTAACCGCCACTTTTAACAGCGTAGTTGACGGTATATTTTAAATGATAAAATAGAAATAGCATTACTTATTAGGCATTTAATCCGATAATGATAATCCCGTCGGGGTCACCATTCTCTCTTAACTCTTTGATAATCAACAATTATCTATTTCCTAATTCTCTTGCAATGTGTCACTGCTACGATAGGTGCTACGATGCAAAGAGTAAATACCAATTTATATCTCCGCAATGGGAACTACTATTGCAGGGTGTTTGTACCAGTTGAACTTCAAGACAAATTAGGCAAAAGGGAAATCTGGAAAAGTCTTAGTACTTCAAATCTTCATAAAGCTAAGTTAAAACTCAATCTGGTGATTGGTACACTGTTAACAGGAAGAGCAATGACAAAACAAGAGAAAATAGAGCTAAATAAAGGCAATATAGAGTTGATTGCAGAGAGATATATTAACCATCAGGAGTTTGCCTTTGCTAAAGCTTATAATGATTGTCTAAGAGACCAGCATCCTGAAAGTGAAGGTGATTTGGAAGTTCTTAAGGATAACATAGAGGATTTCTGGCATGATTTTACCTTATATGACCGTAAGCCTGCTATTAAGATGTACCTTAATAAAGAAGGTATTTCATATGATGAATTCTATGAAGAAAAGCTTTTAAGTTTGGTAGAAGAAATATCATTAGGTTTTACCAAGAGATTATAGGAGATAGTGAAGAAATGAGAAAAGCAAGATTAGCAGCAGGATATATCTTGGCCCATAAAAAAGATTCGGTTACTGCGCGTGAGCTTTATAGGGCTCATAAAGAATTCCAAGGAGATAATAGAAACCCTTTAATCAGTGCCATGCATCAATTAGAATTGGCAGGTTGGGTAAGCCCTCAAATGAAACAAAAAGGTATAACGCCAAAGCTAGTCGCGCATCCATTTAAGACTTGCATATGGATCATCATTTATTCGCTTCCCAATATCCATCAGTTAAATTCAAAAACCCTTCAATAACAAATCAACATTTTAATTCTGAAGCCATTACACGGGCTATTAATAGATAAAGATATAATAGTAAATTGGATTAAAAAAATCTGATTAATATAAGCATATGAATTAATATTAAACTTAATTAAAAACTTTATTTAACTTATCTTTTAAATCTTCAGGATTGAAAGGTTTTGAGATATAATCATTCATTCCTGCACTAATACAGCGTTCTTTATCTTCTTTAAGTGCATGTGCAGTCATGCCTATAATATAACAAGGGCTGAGATTTAATTCTTTTTCATATTCACGGATTTTTAAAGTCGTTTCCAGTCCACTAATTCCAGGCATTTGAACATCCATTAAGATTATACCAAACCCGCCTTTTTTTACTTTTTCGATAGCATCAGTGCCATTATTCGCAACTTCATAATTATAACCAAATTCACTAAGATAAGAAGTTGCAACCATTATATTCGGGGCGTTATCCTCAACTAAAAGAATGCCAAAATTTATTTTCGTGTTGGTATTTTTTATTTCTGGTAAGCATTTTAGCATAGTATTATCTTTATCTTCTTTGGATATTATCAAAGGCAGAGTGACTATGAAAGTTGAACCTTTACTGATTGCACTTTTTGTTTCTATGGTTCCGCCCATAATACCAACTAAAGTTTTTGTGATAGCTAAACCTAAGCCTGTACCGCCATATCTGCGGTTTATAGAACTATCTGCCTGGACGAATTTTTCAAATATGGTTTGTAATTTATCTTCAGGGATACCTATCCCTGTATCTGTAACTTCTATAGTTAAAATCTCAGTATCATGATTATTTTCTTCATTACAAATGACATTAATACTAACGCTTCCATTTTCTGTAAATTTTACTGCATTACTGCATAAATTCATAAATATCTGTTTTATTCTGGTCGGATCACCAATATAGTTTTTACCTTTTATACAATAGGCATTTAATGTAATCACCAGACCTTTTTCTTTCGCTTTTATTTTTATGATATTCACAACTTCATTTAAAAGTTGATGCATATCAAAACTTATTTTCTCAAGATCTACCGAAGAAGATTCAATCTTGGAAACGTCAAGCAAGTCGTTAATAAGCGCCAATAATGTGTTGCCACTCATCTGAAGGGTTTTTATATAATCCGTCTGTTTAGGTGTTAAAGGACTACTCATAGCCAAAATATGGCTTAATCCTATTACCGCATTCATGGGAGTGCGTAACTCGTGGCTCATATTAGCTAGGAATTCAGATTTTGCGTGGTTTGCTTTAACTGCTAAATAGTGAGCCTCTTTAAGCTCAGTTGTTTTTTGATTTAACTGATTCATTATCAATTGCTCTTTATGTATATAGTCAGATATCTGTAAAAGCTCATGGTCAAGCAATGCGATCTCAGCTATGGGGCTATTCAGACTTTTTACCCTATGGCCTTTTCTTATCATGTCGGCATTCTGTGCCAGTTCAACAACAGGCTGTATCAAACGTCTTCTTAATAAAAAGAGAGCAGCCAGCGCTGCAATAATAATAGTTAATAATTCCGCAAGGCGTGAAATAAATATCTTATCAAACAAGGTATCAGGCATTTTATTATCATAACCTGTAAGTATTAGGTAGGGATAACCATTTACTTTTTCGATATAATCATATTCAATATTTTTATATATAACTGGCGTTTTTAGATATTTGTTTGATATCTTACTTAATTTTGTGATCGTTTTCTTACTAAGTGAAAAATCCGGGTCAATTCCTTTAGAATTAGCGCGATCTGAATTGAGAACTGGAAAAAAATCCTCAGTCAAGATTATATAGTGAACATCCGGTGGAATTCGAGCTTCAGCTATTTTTTTTTCAAGGCCGCCAAGTGAGAAACCTAACGTGATACTACCCAGAAACTTCCCCTTTTCATCAGTTATACCCATACCGGCAGGTAAAATCCATTTTCCACTAAGTCCACCTATGCGTGGTTTGGACATTTGTAACGTCCACGGATGTTTGGGTGTACGTTCCAGATAATCACGGTCTGACATATCAAAAGGTTTTTCTAATACTCCTATTTTATTGCTTGTACGAAGCATTTTATCGGGAGTAACCCAATCAAAAGTAGTTGTGAAATAAAAATTCTGCTGCTGTGGTCTGCCTATATATTTACCTTCTATTAGGCTTGCTATATATTTTATATCATTAGCATTATTATGCTGAGAAATTTTTTCCCCTATAAAGGCCGCATATTGGGAAATATAGCTGATTGAATCACTTACAACCATATTAATGCGACTTGCTTCAACTCGGAGTTGATCATGCTTTTTCTTCAGCTCATGTTGGTAGGTCTGGAACCACAAAACACAAAATAAGGCTATAATTGCCATGAACACAGCAATCGAAAAAATTAAAAAATCCCGCGACAAAGAGACCTGTTGCCCGAATTTGGCCATAATGCTATAAATAATTATAAAATTTATGTCATTAGACCTACGGATTTAAAAAAATCAATAAGGACATATATTTTTTTCAAAATAAATTAGAGGCAGATTGAGTAAAAGGGAAAAAATTATTGTTATTGGTGGTGGATATTCTGGTATCATCACCGCTTTACTTCTATCTCAGGAAAAATCAAAGAATGGTGAACTCAGATACGATGTAAACTTAATTGAATCTCAGGATGAGCTTTTAAAGGGAGCAAGTGAGGCTGCAAAGGTATTTCATAACGGCACTGAATATGGTCTTGATAGAGTTACCAGTGAAAACTGCCAATGGGGTACAACTCAATGGATAACGCTTTTTGGCGCACTTGCAAAGATCACTACTGATCTGGAGCGCACATGGCTTCTTATATCAAAGCAAACCCAGAAAGATGGAGAAGAAGGAAAAGCAGGCAGCATTACTTTAGAAAAGTATAGAGACCATGCAAAAAATATGGATGATCATTATAGAGGTATAATAGATTATATATATAATAGCAGTTTAGAATTGCAGGTAATGGGAAATGGTAATGAAGAAGAGGCTAAAAAAAGATTATCATTAAGTTTGTTCGGCAGCTCACTCTATGAAGAATTAAAACCGGAAGAGTGGTTACCATTTTATGGTGATAATATTGCAGGGGGATTTCGTACTGGAGAATTAGGTATAAATTCCGAGCGCCTGCAAGCTATGTTAAAAATAGCCCTTGATAAAGCGTCAAATATCAAAGTTATTACTAATGCACATGCAGAAGAAATTGAAAGAATAAAAGGAAAGAAATTTAAATTACATCTTAAATCCGGTGAGCCGATAATTGGAGATCAGATTGTTCAGGCTACTGGTGATGGAGGATTTAAGCTTGATGGTCAATATCGTAAAGAAGGACAGCATAAAAAAGTAAAGGTTTATAGGCGTGGCATAGCGTTAATTGATATATCCGTTATTGAGGAGGAATTACTTCCCCCTAACGGTTTTCTGCTAAAAGATGAAAATGGAGGAATGTTCTGGAAGATTGATGAAAAAACGGCCTTTGTTTATGACCCTAAATTGGCGGATCTTTCGCCTGCAGTAACTTTAGATAGTAGTAAACCTGGGCAATGGGAAATATTAGATGTATGGCGCAAAAAATTAAGCCCAAAAGAAGAAGACGATCATCTTAAATTATATATGGAAGCATTAACAAAAAAAATGACGTTCCTGAAAGATGCAAAGCCTATTCGTTTAATACAGCAAAGGGCAATAAATCTCCAAGATTCAAGGGATGAGCGCCGCCACGAACCTACAGAGGAAATTATAGAAGGACTATTTAGGCAATGGGCTACTAAAGCCGTTCTTTGTGTACAATCAGCAGCAGAAACAGTATCTATGGTTAATGAACGCAGCAATATTAACCAAGATAAAAAACTAAAAAAAGGAAAGCCATTAATTGATGGAAATCAAGAACGTTTAGTGTCTGCGCCAAATTTAAAAACAGTTTTGATTGATATTATACATGGAAAAATTTCCCTTGGTGATCTTATAAAAATTCCTGAGGTTGAACTTGCTAAGTTTATTGCCGAAC
>JANPLD010000046.1:0-1541 GCA_031426355.1 Alphaproteobacteria bacterium
AGGAGCCTCTGTACGCCTCGATTTCTTAAGCACCCCAGCTCAGACACCTCTTTTGAAATTTGATAGCGTTTTTACCGCGCTTTACCGCGTCAAAATCAAAGCGGGATTATTGGATCGAACTCGCTCGCACGCTGATTCCCGATTTGCAGACATCGATGGGGTAGTTTTAACGGTCTAACGAGCAGTTCTAAACGCAAACAGCCCAAAGTTTTAGCTTTGGGCTGTCGCGCTTCTTTCACCTTCACCACATTATGAAACACCGCCAGTGAAAGCGATGCTCTTCAGCTATTGATATGCTTTTCGTGAAAAAAGGATTCCCAGCCTTTAAGCGTATCTTTGTACAGATCCTTTAGCGGACCGCTTCCGTCCTATTGACTATCTTCCTTACACTGCATGCCTCTCTCTTGGAATGAGATCCGCGACCGCGCCATCGCCTTCACCCGTGAATGGGAAGGTGCGAGCAACGAGCACGCCGATGCGAAGACCTTCATGTACGAATTCTTCGGCGTATTCGGAGTTCCTGTTCGCAAAGTCGCGCTGTTCGAGAAAGCTGTCAAGAAGCTTGATGGAGCAGATGGCTATATCGATCTCTTCTGGCCTGGCAAACTCGTCATCGAGTTTAAGTCGAGAGGCAAGAATCTGGAGAAGGCTCTCGGTCAGGCTCGCGATTACGCGCTCGGACTGAAAGACAAAGAAGCGCCGAAGTACATCCTCGTTTGCGACTTCAATCAGTTCAAGCTTTACGCTCTCGAAGAAGGTACCGAAGAGACCTTCCTGCTATCCGAGCTACCGAAGAAAGTACAGCTCTTTGGCTTCATTGCAGGATACGAGAAGCATAAGTTCGCCGATCAGGATCCGGTGAACATCGAGGCAGCAGAACTGATGGGAGTGTTGCATGATGAGCTAAAGGTGATCGGCTACGACGGTCACGATCTTGAGGTTCTGCTAGTCCGCTTGCTCTTTTGTCTCTTCGCTGATGACACCGGCATCTTCATGCCGCGCGGCGTGCTCAAGCAGTTCATCCATGAACGCACATCCGAGGATGGAAGCGATCTCGCTGCTAGGCTTACAGAGTTGTTCGAGACACTGAACACTCCCGAGCCGAGGCGCTTTAAGAATCTCGACGATCAACTTAAAGCATTCCCGTATGTGAACGGGAAGCTTTTCGAAGAGCGCATTCGCACCGCGCATTTCTCTTCACGAATGCGGAAGCAGTTGATCGATGCTTGCGATTTCGATTGGAGCCAAATATCTCCGGCCGTTTTCGGTGCGCTGTTCCAGAGCATCATGGATGATAAGGCTCGCCGCAACCTCGGTGCGCATTACACCAGCGAGAAGAACATCATGAAGCTCATCAAGCCGCTCTTCCTTGATGAACTTCGCGCAGAACTTGAATCGATCAAACGTTCGCCGCAAAGGCTCAAAGCATTTCACGAGAAGCTACGATCGCTTACGTTCTTCGATCCGGCTTGCGGTTGCGGTAACTTCCTTGTGATCTCCTATCGCGAGCTGCGCTTGCTCGAGCTCGATGTCCTCCGCGC
>JANPLD010000047.1:0-9920 GCA_031426355.1 Alphaproteobacteria bacterium
ATTATGATGAGTTTGATATCAGTTTTATTGAATCAAGGTTTTATCCATATGGGAATATAACATCGCATATTACTGGTTATACGGGAATCATAAATAAAATGGAGCAGGATGATCCTGAAAATATTCGTAAATATGGTGAGTTACTTAAGGACCAGAATTTCCGTTTGGGGAAATCCGGTATAGAACTTACGATGCAAGATAGACTTGCGGGGAAACCAGGTGTTACTGAAATAGAGGTTGACTCACGTGGGCGCGCTATAAAGGAGATATCATTCAAGAAAGATGAGCGTGGTAATGACCTGAAGCTTACTATTGATATGGACCTGCAAACTTATACGCATTCGCTTCTTAAAGGACAGGGCGGGCTTGCGGAAGAGGGTGGCTCGGCGGTGCTACTTGATATTGAATCAGGTGATGTGATGGCTATGGTGTCAGTGCCTGATTATGACGCAAATATGTTCGTGAAAGGTATAGCTTATAAGGACCTTACAAATATTTATAATAATATTGATAAGCCGCTTGTTAATAAAGCCATCGCAAGAACTTATCCTGCTGGTTCAACCTTTAAAGCAATAGTTGCAACGGCGGCGCTTAATGAAGGCGCGATAAACCGTGCCACAAGTGTATATTGCCCGGGATATGTTAATTTTGGTGGAAGACAATTCCACTGCTGGAAAGAAGGCGGGCATGGTTCAATGAGCGTAGAGCACGCGCTTGAGCAATCTTGTAACGTATTCTTTTATGAAGTTGCAAGGATACTTGGTATTGAGAAGATATCGAAATACGCGCATTTGTTAGGGCTTGGACAAAAGACCGGAATTGAACTTCCTTATGAGGAAGAAGGTATAATACCTGACCCGGAATGGAAACGCAGGGTTTTGCATCAGCCTTGGTATGAAGGTGAAACTTTAAATACTGGTATTGGACAAGGTTATGTTGAAATAACGCCGTTGCAACTTGCAACTGCTGCTGCGAGGATCGCATCGGGTAAAAAAGTTCTGCCGCATCTGGTTGCTAATGAAGCGGGCAAATACAGGCCTTTTGATTTCCTTCCTGATATAAAAATGAGTAATCTGCAGATTGTACAAGGTGGCATGGCGATGGTAGTGAATTCACCTTTTGGAACTGCGGCAAGGTCGGTAATTGATGATGACAGATTCAGGATGGCAGGAAAAACAGGTTCAGCACAATATAAGGCGATTGACAGAAGCAAGGCGAAAAAAGATTCTGATACGCATTCACTTTTTTACGGATATGCACCAATATATAATCCTAAATTCGCAGTTGGTGTAGTGATAGAATTTGGTGGTGGAGGTTCTAAATCTGCAGCTCCTATAGCCTCCAAAATATTGAGGTTTGCTCAAGAAAAATATTTAAGTTAGTTATTATAAATAAATCATTTTTCTGAGAATCTTGCGGAAAGCAGATCAAGTTCTCTAAGAATACTATGCATGGTATCATCACTTATTTTAAATGTTTTTCTCATCTCAAGGACTACCTTTTTCTCAATCCCTAGTACTTCCTGCCAGATACTATTTTCAGCCTTGATTATCGGGTGAAGATCACTTTCTGAATTGTTACCTATTGAAATAGGGCTGTTGGGTCCCTCTCCCAGTGAAGCCAATTTATCCATATAATAAGACCTTATTCTTTCAAAAGCAGGCAGGTGAAGCTGGTCGCATTTTGCTATATCTTCATTAAGGTGTTTTATGGCGTTTTCAGTAGCATTCTTTCTGGCTAGCCAGTCTTCATATAAGAATGAATAATCATAGCTTAAGGATAATATTTTTACTAGCCATGGGAGAAGTAAACCCTGAAATACCAGAGTGAAAATTATGACAACAACGCTCAGGAAAATTATAAGTTCCCTGTAAGGGAATTTTTCACCGGCATCTGTAAGTATCGGTAATGCAAGGGCAGTTGCGAGTGTTACAACACCGCGGATGCTTGTCCAGCTTATTAAAAAAACATTCTGCCATGCGGGATAAGGGCTTTTTTCCCTAAAGCTTTTAGAAAAATACCTTATGCCGTAAGCCGTCACGAATACATATATTATCCTTATTGCGACTATGGTTACGCAAAGAACTGAAGAGTATAAAGCCAGTTCTGATATTTTATAGCCTTTCAAACCTTCAAGTATCTCACCGGATTTTAGGCCGATAAGAAGGAATACAAATCCGTTCATTATATAAACGGTCATTTTCCAAATTGATTCAGCGGGTATCCTGAATTTGTGATCAAATATCTCAGGTGACCTCCAGCCTATTACCAGACCAGTAAATACTACAGCTAACACCCCGGAGGCATGGATGTATTCAGCTGATATATATGCAAGGTAAGGAACAATAAAAGTTGAGATTATCTCTATCGGCTGATTTTTTATATATGGAAATATCTTTATAAAAAAATACGCGATAAGTATTCCAAGAATGCTTCCCATAGAAATCTTCCAGATAAAATCAATAAGAGCGGTATCTAAATTAAAACTACCCATTACCACAGCCGCAACAGCGAACTGGTAAATAACAAGGCCAGTTGCATCATTAACCAGGCTTTCTCCTTCCAGTATGGTCGATATTCTTTTTGGTACGCGGGATTTATCGATTATTGAAGTTGCTGCAACTGCGTCAGGCGGAGAAATTATTGCGCCAAGAACAAACCCACAAGCCATGGTAAAGCCCGGTATAAGATATGGCATTATGTAAGCGACCACTAATGATGTAACGACCACAAGGCCGATAGCAAGTTGCAGAATGGGCCTTAAATTAGCTTTGAATTCCCTTATAGAAGTATAAAAGGCTGCTTCCATCAAAAGTGGCGGGAGGAATATAAGAAGTATATTCTCAGGGTTAATATTGAACTCGCGCAGTTGGCTTATAAAGCCAAGTAAAATCCCAGCCAATGAGAAGGCTATCGGTTTTGATATTTTTAATTTTTCAGCGGTGAAAGCAGTTACGCAAAGGCAGGTGAGCAATAATAAGAAAACTTCAATATTATTCATTTAAATTTTCTGTCCGGTTTTTTCCCAATCTTCGAGGAATTTTTTAAGACCGTTTTCAGTTAATGGATGTTTGAACAATTGCTTTATTGTTGATGCCGGAACTGTACATACATCTGCGCCAATCCTTCCTGCTTCAAGGATATGGATAGGGTGACGAACTGAAGCAACCAGTATCTCAGTTTTATATCCATAATTAGAATAGATAATTTTAATATCCCTTATCAAGGCCATGCCATCAAAGCCGACATCATCATGCCTGCCGACAAAAGGTGAGATATAAGTAGCGCCAGCTTTTGCAGCAAGCAAAGCCTGCAATGCGGAGAAGCAAAGAGTTACATTTGTTTTGATGCCTTTCTCAGAGAAATATTTGCATGCCTTGATACCATCTTCAGTAAGAGGTAATTTTATAACTACATTTTTTGCAATTTTAGAAAGCTTTTCACCCTGTTGAACCATTCCATTATAATCCATCGCGACAACTTCAGCGCTTACAGGCAGGCCCGGAACCAGGTCGCATATCTCCTTCACAACTTCTAAAAAATCCCTGCCGGATTTTAAGATAAGGCTAGGGTTGGTGGTAACGCCATCAAGAACGCCAAGATCTCTTAGTTCTTTAATTTCTTTAGTGTCTGCCGTATCAACAAAAAATTTCATAGCTTCGCTATTTTAGATTATTTTTAAAATTCTATTTACCAATAGATAATCTTAGCTAAAATCTCAAACATTAAATTCTTAATTAATGAGGTTATATGAAAAAGATCATCCTTTTTTCTCTACTGCTCTTAATCGCAAATTCTGTTTCTTCATGTAATACTATCCGTGGTGCTGGTGAAGATGTTGAAGGCATAGGCAGATCTATGCAAAGAAATGCTGAATATTAATAGCTAGTGGTTAGTAGTCAGGCTTTAATTAGCTGTTTTAAGTATTGTCTTGAAATATTCCCACCATTTGCTAAATCATGCTCTTCCCTATAAGGGCGGTTAGCTCAGTTGGTTAGAGCGCTACGTTGACATCGTAGAGGTCGTTGGTTCGAGCCCAATACCGCCCACCATTTTTACCCTTTAAAATCAGGCAGTTATCTGTTTTTTAGATTTGCTCCCCACATTAAGGTTTTTGCTGGGGAAGCATAGGGGAAGCTGGTGGGGAAAAGTTAAAGAGTTTATTTAGATATAGTTTGTAGGGGATACTAATCAATAATTATGATATTTTTACCTTGGAGTCTACCTTGCAAGTCTTCGACAATATCTAATTCAATTTTTTTCCCTTGTAGAATTAATGACTGTTTGTCTATAAAATCCCTTATATTAAGATAAATTTTTTTCTCATAAGATTTATCGATAAATCCAAAACCTTTATCTGGAAACCAAGCGTCTATTTTGCTTCTTAATCTTTTATAGCGCCCAGAGTAAATGGCTTTATGATTTTGCAAAAGTAATATCTGCTTTTTTATCTCGTCATTTAAAGTTTCTTGTCCTCTATATCGGTCGTGTTTTGGTATGTTACAATAATAGGAATCTTCAGCTGTTAAATATTCTATAAATATTAAAATGGCTTTTTTATAATAGTAAGGTGAATTATAAGCTAAATAGAATCTAATTCTTTCTACAGTGTCCTCACTAAGAATAGGACTAATTTCTGACATATATTCAATATATATCCAAGAATACACCCCCCATTCTAAATGCTGAAAGCCAGAAGGGGAAATTTCAACCCTAGATTTTTCATCAATTTCCTTCTTAAGGGGGTTGTAGCTTAAAATTAGACCTGTTTTTAGTAAATTATTAAGCCAAATTAACAGGGTGTTTTGTTCAATGCCCATAGCGCGAAAATATTCGTAAATAACACCAACGCTAATATATTTTTCATCAGTATCTTTATTTGCCTTCCATTGTTCTCGAAGAAAAAATAAAATTCTCACTCCTAACAATGGCGTTGTGTCTGTGTTTCCACCAAGATTATAAATATTTTGTACGAAGGAATTATCGCTTGGAAAAACATCATATCTTCTTTTTATTATAGCTGTTTTAATATCGTCCTCATTGGCAATTACCGTTTTTTTGGCAATATAAGATTTTAGAAGGTCTTCAATTTTTATATGGGGGGATGTGATAATTTCTCTAGTCAGTTGCAAACTTCTTCTGATGTCGCGGTTTGAAAGTTGGCCAATCCAATTGGCAACTTGTTCAGTTTTAAGAAAAACTGCTTGAATACAGGAGGTGAAACCTCTTATATCATCAATAGTAAGGGGGATTCCTTTGCCGAAAAAATAGCCACCTGATTTTTGAGGTTTTTCCTGTTTTATTTTTTCTTCAATAAAATCTATTCTGCGCTGAAGTATTAATTCGGTTGATGGAGTTGGTAACGAGAACGATTCAGTAAAAAAAGATTGAATAGCGCCTTCTTTAGTCAACTGCCAGCTAGTAGTATCGGTAATTGGTACTATTACCATACACAAAGATTCTTTATATATTGAATATGCATACTTAAAAACCTCTTCTTGGAAAGGTACATCAAAATGATCAGCGTTATCAAAAACTAAGCACGGGACTTTAGACAAGCCCTTTACTATTCTATGTAATAAATGAACTATATATTCATGGGGCCTTTCTTCTCGACGCTTTTCTAAGTGTTCTCCAAATTTAATTTTAAAAGCATTCTTATCACTATCATATAAGTGCTTGTAAGTTCCAGTTCTCCAACGTGTATACTCCCCCCAATACATACCCACTAACTCATCATAAGTAGGTTGGAGTCCTTTGAATGTTGCAGTTTCAGCAATATCCAAAAAATGTTCATCTAGCCATTTTAAAATTGTCTTAGAGTCGCAACCAGACTGAGAGAGATCAACTCTAATAATTACACAATTTTCTGCAATTTCTTTGTCCAGCACATCAGCAAAAAAACGGTCTATAAAGGTAGACTTGCCAGAACCTTTTGTACCTACAAGTAATAGAAGTTCTTTCTTGTTCATTTCTTTAACGCGCTTTATTGCTTCAGCTATTTCTATCCCTTCGTTGTTTTCTAACTTCTTAATTTTATCTCTTATTTCTTCTGAAATTCTAACCAGCCCCTTCTCAACTGCTTCACTTTCTTTGGTCGTTACAAAGCAAGCCCTTCTAGCTTCTGGATCATCGTTTCCTGCAAGATCCTGAAAAAATGATACCATTATTCTGTCTAGGTCTTGATGAATTTTTTGAGAGTCTATATATATTTTTGAGTTGGAATCCTTAACGAATGAGCGATAGGATCTGCTTCTTAATGGCTGTCCTTCTGCTTCCTGAAAAATGGCCCTATATGAGAATTGTTTCATATATTCATATGAAAGCAAATTGTAAAATAAATTAAAATTCTCTTTTATTCCTTCGAGAGAGCCAAAACAAAATGCTACTCCCTCTAGTGTTTCTAGTCCGTCTCCAAGCCTATTTGCTCTAAAAACAAACCATTGAAATCCGTTCGTTACACAAGCTAATTCAGCATTCTTGTGGCCACAATAACGTATTGCTTGTTCAATCCCTTCCTTCGAAGCTTGAGTATTAAAGACGCTGCCACTTAGTTTAAAAGATTTTCCTGAGTGATTTTGGGATAGCCCTAGATCCCTGTCTTTCTTTTTAACTTCTACTATTAAACGATTTAAGTGTTTAATTGTAAACCTATAATCGATAAAACCTTTTCCAGCGCTACTTTCTAGTTGGATTTCATGTTCAGGCCATCCTAGTATTTCAGAAAAAAATTTATCAACAATTTTTTTTCTGGTATCGGCTTCGGAATTTATACTTTCCCAATAACTTTCGTTAATAATAACCAAAAATTCCTGCAATTTTTGGTATGATATGTCCCTCTGCTCCATATACTTAATCAGTTAAGTTATATAAAGCATATGGGTATCTAACAAAATGTAAAAGAAAAAGGTTGTTTGGTAGGCTACTTCTTGTCAGTGTTAACATCAATCAGTTCACTCAAGCTTACCCCTAGGGCTTTTCTTATATCTTCCAGTGTTGCTAGACCGGGTAATTTAATTCCGCGTTCAATATTTGATACGGTTTCAACAGTTTTATCAATTTTTTCCGCAAGCTCTTCCTGAGTCAAACTTCTTTGTTTTCTATATATCTGAACTCTTTTTCCAATAATTTTCTTCAAGTCATTTTTCATAACTTGAATTATTGGTATCTTTCGTATAATTTGAACGAACCAATAGTTCGTGTTTTTAACAGGTGTTTTTATTATGGCATTTAGCAAAATAAATTACGAGGATCTTAACCCTAAGCAAAAAGAAATTTATAACTTTCAAAAAGTTGCTTCTTTTCTTGCAAACTATGGTTTTAATTGCATAAAACTAGCGGACGATTGGTTGGGCGCTGATTTTCTTGCTTATCACGTAAATGGATCTGATACAATTAAAGTTCAATTGAAGAGTAGACCTACCATTCATAAAAAATATATTGGTAAAGGTTTATTTATAGCATTTCCGATAGCTGGTTGTTGGTATCTAATAAACCACGATGATATGATTAGGAAAGCCGGAGAGGTAACTAACTGGCTTAATACGGACTCTTGGGTGGAAAAAGGCTGGTATAGTGCAGCTACTATCGGAAGCAAATTTTTACAAAGCTTGGACGAAAATAAACTTGATAACTTAAAATAGATTAATTCTGTATTGTTTCTTGCGCGCGTGTGTGTAGTTCTGACCAGAGGGTAAATATACATTGAAATATATGCACAATTGAATTCTGGAGTGCCGTGGGATTGCGGTTTTGAATTTCTAATGCCCATATATACCCCGAAGGTTTTATCTGGTCTACGACTAGTTTAAATGAGTTGGATATAATTATAAATTTCATTTTACTGTTTTTAATTGCTGTCATAACCGACAAAACCCTTGTTTTGCTAGTTTTGTCAGTTTTGGCAGTTAATAAATTGCAGGCTTTTGCATCTTAATTTAGTTATTAAACACTTTTGGGTTAATTTTAAAAATATATTTGGGTCTTCCCCCTGCTGATCCAATGAGTTCTTCCTTAGTTAGGTAAAAATAATCCTCAAGGAGTTCCAACGCGGAATCAACAGTTTTAGAGTCTAAACCAGACAATCCTCTGCGGTATAAATCTCTTGCTGTAAAGCCATTTTCCAATTCTTTGTTTTTTATTAGTTTAACAATTTTTCTGGCTGCATCCGTCAGGTAATTAGATGAAATATTGTAAACTTTTTTTGCGTGAGTTTCCAAATATTCACACCAGCTTATAGCTCTCAATAATTGTTCTTTTGGGATATCTCCTTCTGGTTTTACTTTTGAAGAAATATCAACCAGGTGAAAAATTAGTGCTAATTTTGGTAAAAGTGAGGAATATTTCTCAAGATGCTGTTTAAATATACTATCCTCATCAGAATTAATAATTCTTACGTTTAATTCATCAAGCCATTGATAATATAATTCTTGCGCTTCATCATCAAATTTAAATACTATAATACCATTATCTATTTCTCCGCCAAGTTCTGTTGGATCTTTAAAATATAAATCTCTGATTATTTGTTTTATTGCATCAGACGCTTTTGCATTAGGGGTCACGTCTGTTTCCTTAGTGGGTTTTCTATTTTTATTTGTCTTGGGATGAACAAGTAATTGTAGCCTTTGAATTAAACCATCATTATCACCACCATTTCTAGCTTTATAGATATATTGTGATAATCTATCAGGCTGTATCGTTCCAAACAGGCTAAGGCATAAGTTTTTAATATTAATACTCCCTCTGCCAATCCTATCTACATTAAAGGTGCCGTAACCGTTCCAAGATTGTAAATAAAAAGCTCTATCGCCTTCACGTCCAGATTTATCAAGACTCTTAAAAAACCCTACGAGTTCATCTCTAATAACTCCAATTCCATTTGGATTTTCAACTAAAATTTGTCCGATTTTCTCAGTTGTGGGATCTGATGTTATTAATCGTTTTCGAGTTGGTGGATTATTATTTTCTTTAATTTTGTTATATTCTTCTAATAGAGTGTCGTTATTACTTTTTCCTTGATTAATTTTCTTTTCAAGTGCTTTAAGTTTATTTTTTGCAATAAATTCTTCTCCCTCATATTGTTTTAATTTATTTTTATAATCTTCGTGTAAATCTTCTTCTAGTTCGTTAATAAATTTATAAACAGAATACATAGCTGGGGTTTTTTTCATAGAAGGTACACCTGCAACAGCCCCCCATATATTAAGGGTTACAACCCAATTATCTTCTCTTTTTGGTTTAACTCTAACTTTGCATCCAATCACAACTGATATTGCGGAAATATTTCCAATAAAGAACAACTGGTATTTAATTGAGCACGATTTGTTGTTAAGCAAAATAAGTAAGAGGTAAAACTGGCTAAATACTTCTTCTTGGATTCAAGGAGGTGAATATAGTGCAAAAGTTCCAAGTAAGAAATTCATCGAAGAGCTTAAAGACTATAAGCTACAGCCAATGACACAAGCTCTGGAAACAACTCCTGAAACTATTCAAGTAGAATAATCTGAAAGATTCTCCCGCACCATTATGCGGGAGAAAGCTACAAAATCACCAAACTTTAGGTTTCCATTCATCAATATAAGATGCTTGTGCTGTGTTTTCTTCCTGAGGAACTTTAGATGATATAGGTATATTCAGTTCGGTATCGGTATTTTCCTGAGCCTCCTTATTAAGCGAGCGATCGTAAAACTCAGGTACCAATTTTTTTAGCAACAATTCTTTTGCATCTACGAAGCCTGGATCAGAGCTATCAGATGGTTTTTCCTTGGCATCTAAGGCAAAAATATGAGGCAGTAATTGTTTTGTTGCTTTATGATCGCCGGAAATAGCTTCGTTTATTATTCTTTTAGCTAGGGCTTCTTTTTTAGTCATAGATTTCCTCTCACCATTTTCCACGATAATTACTATTTCTTTTAACCCTT
>JANPLD010000048.1:0-4560 GCA_031426355.1 Alphaproteobacteria bacterium
CACTGGAAAAATCCCTATTGCACTAGAAGGATATAACCTTGAAATTGTAAATCAGACAATTATCTAATACACAACATCTTGTGTTGTAAAATTGTTACGATACTAAATCTTCATGTATCAAATTTCTCACTTACTAAAAAATAGTTAAGAATTATCTTGAATAAAAAACCTGTGGTGGCAATAATGACACTAGAATTTTATCGGGGGATTTTAGTAAAAAGTTCTAAATAATGGTGGGAAGCATGGCTAAGAACAAAGTTGTAATAGTAGATGATGAGAAGGATATACTTAACCTTATAGCAGATATAGTTGAGGATGCAGGGTATCAGCCTGTAAAAGCAAAGAATTCTCAGGAAGCGTTCGCTCAGATAGCAGAGACAAACCCTGAAGCGGTAATACTTGATATCTGGCTTAAGGAAAGTGAACTTGATGGCCTCGGAATATTAGAGTTCCTCAAAAAGAAATATGCAGACCTGCCGGTTATAATGATAAGCGGCCATGGTAATATTGAGACAGCCCTCCGTTCACTGAAGCTTGGCGCCTATGATTATATCGAAAAACCATTCAAAGCTGATAAACTCACTAATACACTAAATAAAGCCGTGGAGTATGCCAGGCTAGTGCGTGAAAATGCAGACCTTACCCAAAAAAACCAGAAGGTTGATTTTCTTTTTGGTGAATCAAACGTAATAAAAAACCTCCGTGCAGAACTAGATAGGATTGCAAAAACTGAAAGCAGGGTTTTTGTTACCGGTGAAATAGGCGTTGGTAAAGAATCTATTGCGCATGAACTTCACATTCAGTCAAAGCGCGTTAATAATCCTTTTATCCAGCTTGATCTCTATAATTATGAGACTACTGAAATTGAGGAAGCAATATTCGGCACTGAAGACGGCGGTAATTTCAATTCTCCAGCGCGTAAAGTTGGTTTGCTTGAACTCGCAAATTCCGGCACATTATATATAAGTGAAGTTTGTGATCTCCCTAAGACTGTTCAGCAGAAATTAGTTAAATTCCTAACTGATGGTAAATTTACCCGAGTTGGTGGCACTAAAAGTATTGAAACTAATGTTCGTGTTATTGCCTCTACAAATATGGATATCCAGAAGAAGATACAGGAAGGCGAATTCAGAAGTGATCTTTACAGTAGGTTAAATGTTGTTGAGCTCGCCATACCTTCTCTTGCAGAACGCAGGGATGATATTCCTATGATGACAGAATATTTCAAAAATTATTTCTGCAAAAAATATAATTTACCAAGGCGCAGGTTCACTAATGAAGCTTTCATTTCTCTCCAGTCTTATGATTGGCCGGGAAATGCCCGCCAGTTAATGAATGTTGTTGAGTGGTTACTTATAATGAATCCTGGTGAAGCAACTGATACGCTTAAATCTTCAATGTTACCAAAAGAAATAGTTGCAGGTTCCGCAGGTGATTTCCTTGAGAATGGTAATAAGGAGCTTATGAGCCTTAAACTCCGTGATGCCCGCCAATTATTTGAGCGTCAGTATTTACTTGCGCAGATCAACAGGTTCGGCGGTAATATTTCAAGAACAGCATCCTTCGTAGGTATGGAGCGTTCAGCTTTGCATCGCAAATTGAAGTCCCTTGATCTATCAAAAACCCCAGGATTAAAAGACATGGTGGCTTAATTATTTAAGCCGCTGTTTTTTAAACTTATAAGCTATTTATATTTGAAGCCTAATGGCTTGTAGTAAACTTATGGTTGATACTGCAATCTGAGTCATTATTAATTAGGAGACTCAGATGAAAAATTTCACAAATAAAACCTTAGCTATAGCTGCAATTGTTGGATTGATGTCCAGCACTTCAATTTCAGCAAATGCAAAAGAAGCTAAACTTGCAGATAACACTTATGTTACTATTTCAGGCGAAGTGCAGACCTTCGGTGATAAAGATACTTTCCATCTTAAATACTGGGATGGCGATATGTTAGTTGACGTTAATGATGGTCACCCTGACCTTTTTAATGGCAATATGAAAAGCCATTTAAATATCGGTGATAAAGTGGTTGTATCTGGCGTTGTTGATGATCACATGCTTACCGAAAATGAAATTGATGCAACGCGCATTGATGTTATCAAGGGTGATAATGTAACCACTTATGATGGCAGTATTACTAAATCAAAACTTCAGAATGTTGGCCTTCCTGAATATTACTCTAATTACAATGTTGGATATATAACTGAAGGTCAAGCAAGAATTTCAGGCTATATATCTGAAGTTCCAAATGATCATCAGGTTATACTTAATTACGGAACTCAAAAAATGCTTATCGAACTTAACGGTCTTGAGTTAAGCAAGCCTGCATTATTCACAGAAGGTGACTTTGTTGTAATTGAAGGTACATTTGACAAAGGATTGCTGAACAGCACGACTATCAAAGCTGCTAACATCACAAAAGTAAGCACTTATCAGGTTATTGAAAAATAATTAATTTAATTAGAGCCTGATCATTTAGGGTTAGGCTCTAATTTTACTTTATCCATAATAGTGAAAATATCCTTGTCACCCCTACCGCATAAATTCATAATTATCAGTTCGCCGGACAATTTTTTCGCTTCACGTATTATATAAGCTGCTGCATGGGAAGGCTCAAGTGCCGGTATTATTCCCTCAGTTTTAGCAACTGTTTTAAACGCCTCTAGAACTTCATCATCTTTCGCACTTGCATATTCTACCCTGCCAATATCATGCAGATATGAATGTTCAGGTCCAATTCCAGGATAATCCAATCCCGCTGAAATAGAGTGTGATTCCTGTATCTGGCCTTTGTCATCCTGCAGGTAATAAGTTTTATTCCCATGCAGAACACCAACTGAACCTTTTGCAATTGAAGCTGCCGTTTCTTTTGTATTAATACCTTTTCCCGCAGCTTCAACCGCTGTCATCTTCACTTTTTTATCGTTGATGAAGTCAGTAAAAAGCCCAAGTGCATTTGAACCTCCACCTATGCAAGCAACAAGCCTGTCAGGTAATCTGCCTTCAGCTTTTAAAATCTGTTCCTTTGCTTCCTTACCGATTATGGATTGGAAATCACGTACCATCATCGGGAACGGATGCGGCCCCGCCGCTGTACCGATCAGATAATAAGTATCATCAACGTTGGAAACCCAGTCACGCATAGCTTCATTCATGGCATCTTTCAGGCTGGAAGAACCAGCATCCACAGGAATAACTTCCGCACCAAGTAATTTCATCCTGAAAACGTTAGGCCTCTGGCGTTCAACATCTTTTGCGCCCATATAGATAACGCATTTCATATCGAACAATGCACATACAGTTGCAGTCGCAACACCATGCTGACCCGCACCAGTTTCAGCAATTATCCTTTTCTTGCCCATTCTTTCTGCAAGCAATATCTGCCCAAGGCAGTGATTGATCTTATGAGCGCCCGTATGGTTCAGCTCATCACGCTTAAAATAAACCTTCGGCGCCTTAGATTTTGATTTCTCACCAAGATATCTTGAAAAATTCTCAGCATAATAAAGCGGGGAAGGGCGACCGTTATAATGTGTCTGCCAGTAATTCAATTCCTCCTGAAACTTTTTATCTTTCTTGCACGCATTATAGGCTTTTTCAACCTCAAGTATAAGCGGCATAAGGGTTTCAGCGACATACCTGCCGCCATATATTCCGAAATGTCCGTTACTATCAGGTTGGTTATATATAGTTTTTGCTGTCATTATTATTTTTCCGTATTATCTGCTTTTGTATTATCGCATTATCTTACCCTATGCAAATTGAAAAAGTAACACTTCCTGCGGCTTTATATTTAGTTTCTACTCCTATCGGTAATCTTAAGGATATAACCTTACGCGCTCTGGAAACAATGGTCTCAGCAGATATCATCTTCTGCGAAGATACACGCGTTACCATGAAGCTCCTGTCATATTATGACATCAAAACAAGGCTAAACACCTATAATGACCACAGCGATGATGAAAATCGCAGATACATGCTGGAGCTTGTAACAACTGGCCGCTCAGTTATTCTGGTGAGCGATGCCGGAACACCCCTTATCTCTGACCCCGGTTATAAACTGGTACGGGATGCTATTGAAATGGGTATAAAAGTTATTTCAATCCCAGGCGCAAGCTCCGTAACAGCGGGCTTATCAATTTCAGGCCAGCCATCAGATTCATTTTATTTTATGGGCTTCATGCCGAATACTTCACAGGCACGAAAAAATAAAATAACAGAACTAGAAAATATAAAGTCGACCATAGTTTTTATGGAAAGGGCGGAAAGGGTAGGCGACCTAGTAACTGACTTTATTGAGGTTCTCGGCGATTACAAAGCCTCGCTCGTGCGTGAGATAACAAAAATGTATGAGGAGAATATTTATTCTTCACTCGGCGAAATAAAAATCCTCGCTGAATCAAGCAAGATAAAAGGTGAATGCGTTCTATTCGTTAATACTCGTGAAAAATTATTTTCTGAAAACCACAATCCCAACAACCTTGAAACCCAGGACGAATATTTCAAGGAACTCCTCTCAAAATACAAACTAAGCGAAGCCTCTGACATCGCCGCCAA
>JANPLD010000049.1:0-1958 GCA_031426355.1 Alphaproteobacteria bacterium
CAGCCATAAGCAAAAGTCATTTAAAAACTATATTCTTGTTAAGAAACAATGGAATAAAGCTTATATTGCACTGAATTACTCCTTTACGATTTATTAACTAATTTTTGTATTCAAGGGAAAAAATAGTAAAGTATAAATAATAAAATAATAATTAATCTACGAGTAATAGTGATATTTTCGTTGAATAAGCGATACTTGAAAAAGCCCTTTACCGGTTTCTTATGACTCTTCTGCTGCCACGTATGGTGGCTTTACGATTATTGTGCAAAAACAGAGTGGGCTTGACGATGTAGGCCGTTAACCAAAAGGAGATCACCATGAATAAAGAACAAGTAGATGGCAAATTGGAGCAGCTGAAAGGCAGCGTAAAAAAAACCTGGGCAAAACTAACGGATGATGATTTGCTGCTGTTTGAAGGGCAGCGTGATAAATTCTATGGCAAAATAAAGGAGTTGCATGGCGACAGCCGTGAAGCTGCGGAAGAGAAGCTCTCAGAATTGGAGAAAACCCACGGGTATTCTTGGGAAAAAAATAACGCTGCATAATTGGCATACCAATTAACAGCATGAACGGTAACCCGCCTTACCCCTGTAAGGTGGGTTATCTTTTACCAAAAAGCGATGCCGGAACTGTAAGGTGTTATGAACAAGCATGCCCTCAAGATATGGTACACAATGGTGAGTGTGCTCATGGTATCAGCAATAAGTACCGGTGCAGAAGCGCAAGAAAAAGAACGTATTTCAGAAGACGAAAAGGGCATTTTCAATGTGGTCTGGGAGAATGATATTGCTGCAGGAACCGATCGCGGTTATACCAATGGTGTACGCCTTTCATGGCTTTCGGCCGAGACCAACCATCCTGAATGGCTCGACAATGTTACCTCTTTTCTGCCCGTGCAGCAGGATGGGCACAAGCGCGTAAGTATAGCGCTTGGCCAAAGCATTTTTGCACCGGACAACCTATTGGTGCGTATTCCGGATCCGAGCGACCGCCCTTATGCGGGCTGGCTCTACGGTTCGGTCGGCGTTGTCTCGGACACAGGCAACACGCTTGACAACATGGTGCTGACAGTGGGAATCGTCGGCCCGCATTCCTATGCGGAGCAAACACAAAAATTCGTCCATAGCGCGATCGATTACGACTACCCCTTGGGATGGGACAACCAGCTGAAAGACGAATTAGGGCTGATGCTGACCTACGAACGCAAATGGCGCGGCCTAGTAGAAGCCGAAGCCTTTGGCCTCGGCGCGGATGTCGTACCGCACGTGGGGGCGAATCTGGGGAATGTAAGTACCAGTGCATCCGTAGGAACCACACTGCGCGTGGGTTGGGATCTGCCGGCAGATTATGGTCCACCTCGCATTCGTCCAAGCCTGCCGGGATCGGACTTCTTCATTCCCACTAAAGACATCAGCGGTTATCTATTCACCACTGTGGAGGGAAGGGCTGTCGCACGGGATATTTTTCTGGACGGAAATACCTTCCGTGACAGCCCTAGTGTTGATAAAGAAAATTTCGTGGGCAGCCTCCAGGTTGGAGCTGCATTAACCTATGGCGATGCAAGGCTTTCCTATACCCATGTCTTCATGACTCAGCAGTTCGAGACAGAATCCCAGCCAGAGCAATTCGGTGCACTCACAGTTTCTTACCGATTTTAAATTAGGGCTAAAAAATAGATCCACGTGTCTTTATGGGTTTTTTATAACGTTAAAGCGTTTTATCACTGGTTCCTTATGGAAAGGTTATTACCATTTCAAAAATGACGGTTGTGACCCCTACGCAATCCACTAAATTATGCATTAACATAAATAGATTTAAGGGCTAACGAGGATATCATGCAAGAAAAACGCAATACCATCCTGATTGTGGATGATGAAGAGGAAATCCGCAAAATGCTGGGTATCTTCCTGGATGCAGCGGATTTTAAAGTAGTGGAAGCTGAAAATGCTAAACAGGCA
>JANPLD010000050.1:0-2717 GCA_031426355.1 Alphaproteobacteria bacterium
CCTAGTTAAACTTGATCTGGAAAGAGGAGCAAATCAGGTGATAGAAGCAGAAGTTACGCGTTCGATATTCAATGATCTTGATCTGCAAAAGGGTGATTATGTTTATTTAAAACCTAAAGATTTCAAGATATTCAGGGTTTAGAATTTACCCCGTAATTGTTTTATCTACGAATTTATCTTTGAATTTCTCTAACTGTATCAGTAATTCTTTACCAAAAGTACCGCCCATTGCTTTTATCTGTTTATCCATAATCACTTTTATAGATTCAATATGCCAGCCGATAATGGTCACTTCTTTTGAATCTACTTTTCCTTTCTTTCGGCAGGTTTCGCAGAAAAGATATAATGACCTGCCCATGGCGGAAATAAGAGGGTAATCACAGAACCCTGCATTTGATTTTATAAAAAACGCTGAAGAAACAAGGCTTCTGATAGAGTCAGTTGATAGGTTATTATCTCTTTTTAACAGAGCTAATATTTTTTCGATTTTGCTGACCTCAATTGCAAGTTCTTTTAGGATCTTATGCCCGAAACTTAAAACTACTCTTTCTGCTTCCTGAATTACCAGAATATTACTAAGGCGCATAATACCGGCCTTACCAACTCTGGCTTTAAGTGAGGTGTCAGGTTCATAAATTATGACTTCTTTTGGGTCGCTCATTTTTTATTACGTTTAGTTAGTTTCTGCTTATTTTTTCTTCTATCAGCGATTGGAACTTGTTTTTCTCTTCTACGGCGTGAAGGTCCTTTGAAATCATTTGCCAGTATAAACTCACGGGGTTTTTCTATTATCTCGATTATCCTGTTGCAGAGGTCCCTGACTTTGAATGGTTTTATAATATATTCAGTAACTCCGGCATTGCGAGCTTCAATTATATTTTGCAATTCAACATTGCCAGTTAGCATAATAATATCAACGAACTTATTGTATAGGGCAGGGAGATTTCTGATATATTTAGTAAACTCAATTCCTGACATACCAGGCAAGCGCCAGTCGCATATAATAAAATCTACTTGTGTATGTGAAAAAGACTCAATTGCTTTAGTTCCATTACCAGCAATTAATATTTTCCTGAAGCCGAGAGTCTGCAATATATCTCTAAGCATGTTTTGCATAGTGATATCATCTTCAATCACGAGAACAGTCAGGCCTTCAATCCCGGTATTTTTTATTTGTTCTAACATATAATATTAGCAGGTTACGAGATGTGTATTTATTAGGTTCTTTAAGTAAAACTATGAGTAAACGAATCAATGATAAATATGACTATTAGAAGTTAATTATTTGTACAAACTAGAATGTAGAATGCTCGTTAATGAACTGAATAAAAGAAAATGGTGATCCCGACAAGAAAAAAGCTCGTTATAAAATCATTCCACAGCTACATTTTATAACGAGTTGTTTTTTATAGCCTTAACCACTGCAAATTATGCGTATGCTTGGTTTTTAGTATGAATTCTATCCGTAAAATCAGAAATATTAGAAGCAATTATCGGCATTAGTCTTTTTACTAAAAACATTGGCAGAATGGGTTAGTAGAATCATCATTAATAAATGTTAGAAAGATCTTCTTCACCCGACATTTTATGTATAATTTCATTATCAATGGCTTCTACAACTTTTAGCTTTTATAAATTCAAAATCATATTTTTTGCCTCTCATCTCAAAAGCTTTCTTACCTCCTTCCATCTCTGTAATAAAAGCTTCTTCATTACTTGAGTTTCAATGGACGCCATTTAAAAGAAACTTAAAGGACTTTCTTATTACATTCCGATAAAAAAATATAAACTAATCAGTTTGGTTTATTTATTTTAACCTTTGGATTTTGAGTTCAGATTTTTCTGAGCATCTAAATTGCTGATCGAGAGTTTCTTCGATTTTGCCAAAAGCTGCTTTTACAGAATCTAGGATTTCTGCCTCAGACCTTTTGTCACCTTCTATCTGTTCTTCTAGGATCGAATTCTTCATCATCTATTTTTTTAATGGTTTCAAAGCTGTTATTGTACTGATTTGAATTAAGTTCCGTTAATGTACCCTGCAGTGCAAAGCTTTTAATAAGGTTCCTGAACTCATCAAGTGATTCATTTTTAAGGTTAACTTCAATTTGCCATTTTCATCGGTTACAGCATTGAGGCCTTTTTCTTTATAGGAAGGTTCTATCTCGTAATTACTGTAAAGAAGTTTACTCAGATATTCTGATAACTCAAGTTCCCTGTTATGCGATTCGCCTGATATTGTTATATAACCTGCCCAAGGTAGACTATCTATAGCTTCAGAGATTGCTTTTGATCATCGCTGATTCCATTTTTAGGAGTATTTAAAATTTTATACTATTAGCATTAACAATGTTTTCAATATGCTATCTTTTTAAAATTACTACACTAAGTAAACTTCGTTATAAATGGCAAATGCGTTTAATAGTTTCTTACCATTCTATGATACACTAAAAATGTAAGACAAATAAAAGCGTTTATTATAGAAATGCATTTGGTGTCGAAACAACTTTCAATGATAGAATTTCAAGACCCCTACTAGTAAATAAACAATCTTACGTCAAATTCTCCTAATAATGCCAAATCGAAGGGGTTGGCATTATTTTGTGGTTTGAGACTTGTTACCTTGTTTTAACGGAGGCGGCGGCGAGCAGGTCGGAGATTTCAACGTTGTTGTATGAGAGCGTTTTATCATCGTTTGCTTTCTGGACTTCCTGTAATTT
>JANPLD010000051.1:0-4121 GCA_031426355.1 Alphaproteobacteria bacterium
ATCCAATGACCCTGAAACTTCAGGTTTGTTGCTGCAATCTCTGCAGTCGATATCAGAAGCAGAATTTCTCGATAAGGTGACATTATATCCTAAGCATCTTGAACTTATCTTTTCAGTTAAGAATAAAGCGCAGATAGATTGCGAATGGGATAAAATAGAGAAAGAGGTTCAGAGAATATTTGCCAGCCGGATATCATATCAGAATACAGCGCTGAACGAACAGGAAGCGGTAGATAATGTTGAAATTATAAGATCCGGTTCTGATTTGGTATCGTTCAAATTCAATATCCCTGTGGTTTATAGAAAGCAGGGTGGCAAGTTTTATATTATTAATAAGGACAGAGATTATATAGATACCAGAGATATGGTAACCAAAACTCTGGTATTTCCTGGTAATAAAACTTTCTCGCTGATAGCAAAAGCCTTCTACTGGTCACATCTGATCAAAGCTAGTAAGGTCAACAGCGCAAGAGCGCTGGGCCAATCATTTGGAGTAGGTGAGGAATATGTTGGTAATGTTCTACGCCTGAGATATCTCTCTCCTAAAATTATAGACAAGCTTATGGGTACCGATTTTGATGCTGATAATTATTTAAATGCCAAACAGATGCTGAGAGAGATTCCATGGAAATGGAATGAACAAGAAAAGATATTTTAGGATTTCCAAGATGTCTTAAATCCTAGAGCTTTATTCATTGAAAATGTATCACAACACTCGATACCAAGTGATTTACATACATCAGGCATATGTCTGTTTTGCTTTTGACGGCTAGGTTTTGATACTTCTGTAGTAACTACACAGCATTGTTTTTCTGCAAGAGCATAAGCAAGAATAAATGGATCATGTCCTAATTGTTCAATTTCATCATCTGTTAAATCTTTAGCATATCCTTCGTAAGTAGCTTTTTGTACGAGATCGATATCAAATTTTTTATTTAACAATAATACTTTATTATTTTCAGGATTTTTTGCCCATATATATAAAGGGTCATCTTTATTACCGTCCAATAACTCGTCATATATTTCCTGAGGTATTTTAATTACCCCTTTTGTTGCTTGATCAATAAGCCACTCCCAAAATTCAGGAATTTGATCAATAGGGTAATAAGTGTTGTTTGCTGTAATTAAAGCACTTGAATCTAAAAGATAAATCATTGTACCCCCTCAGGTTTGAGTTTCCGAGGAGTGGGAGTGTAAGATAAAAGTGGCTCTACCGTTCTAGGTTTTACACCTAAAACTTTGCCAGCTTTCGCTGGAGTTAATATACCTTCTGTAATAGTTCTATTAACAAAATCTAATAAGGCTTTACCAAGTTTATGCTTACGCACAGCATAGAAAGCTGGCCCCTTGTCATCGTTTTTAGGTTTTTCTTTCTCTTTTGCTTTATTTTTTTTCCATTCTTCGATGAAAAATTTATTTAAAGAATTCCATGTATCTTTATCAATGATTCCATTTCTATAAAACCTATAAGAAACCATCACGCAACTTAGATTTCTGTCATTAGCAAAAGTTGATATAATAGCTACTAACGCATTGAAATCAGCTACTTGAGCTATATTTATAGTGCTTATCTCACTTTTAGGAAATAATATTTCGGCAGCAACATCATTACAGAACTGCTCAATCTTCATTTCTGAAAAATTTCCACTGACTCCAGTTTGACCCAGCCATATATGAACAAGTTCATGTAAAAGGGTAAAGCACCAGGCCGTCTTTGCATCCTGATCATTTACTACAACAAATGGTGCTATAATATCCGCTATTGCAAACCCTCTAAAGATTTCAATGCCAATTGTGCTATGATGACTTCCTAAGTTACTTATCAACAATACAAAAATACCCGCTTCTTCAACTTTAGTACGTAGTAAATTAAAAGCAGCTTCAGGTTTTCTCTGTGCTCTAAACTCTGTTAAATTTATTCCAAGAGTATTTGTTATAGAACTGGCAACTTGTTCTATTCCATCTTCTATTTTTTTTGATTCTATAAATTTCAAAGGGATTGCATCTTCATCAACCAATCCAGTTCTGACAAGATGTTGTCTTGTCATTATATCCCTTATGAGAGCATCTAGCATTGCATTTGCTGTATCAGAGCCTTTTAAAGTCCTGAAATCTTGCCCTCTATTACCTTTTTTAGGAGGAGCAGCTAGATAAAAAGTTAGAAATGAGCGCCTATAGTGCTTTGCCATTTTTAATAAAACTGGTCTTTCTGGTACAACATTACCAGCTTCAAAATTTGCAAGTTTTTCAACAGCAGTTTGTTTTTTTGTATCTTTAAAACCAAGTTTGGCAGCGGCCTCATCTACAGACAATCCAGCTGTTTCTCTAGCCCAGATAAGAATTTCAGGATTTATATTAGTCATGATTATTAATCTTATACAAAGATATTTTTATCCTAATATAGAAATAGCTTAAATCTATAATTAAATAAATACAGTAACAAAATCGCTAAATTTTAGGGCTACACATCACCACCTTGGTCACGAAAATTTCAAATTGATGTTGATTCGATTTTAATCCCTAAATTCTTGGTAATACCTTGGTCAGATGTCAGAGATATTGCGTGAGGTGGCGCAGGGAAGGGCCTTTCTCTGGAAATAGGCAGTGATACAAGAAAAGAATGGTGGGGGGTGAGGGACTTGAACCCCCGGCCAAGGCGTTATGAGCGCCCTGCTCTAACCACTGAGCTAACCCCCCATGGCTTTGATATACCTTATATAATCAGTAAAAATTTCCTGTAAATGCTAAAATTAAACCACAATCTTTTATAACAACAGCCAAATACTCATTAACCATCTGAAATTAAATAAAAATTTCGGTTAACCTTATATTAACTAATATTTGTTATAATGAGGATATTTTAAATTTTGGCTGATATGCTTATCGAACAAAAATTACAAAGGCAACTTCAACAGGCTTCAGAACCTCCGGTGATAATTTGGATATCAGGTAATGGTTTGGCTATCCCATCATATGCAGAGTTAGTTGAACTTAAAATAGCATTTGAATCTGATAAAGATATAAACGGTCTTCCAAAAGCACCACAGCCTTTCCTTCTTATTCCGCCGCCTAAGATAGATATTTATGGATATTATTTAAGTGAGCCAGAAATTGATCAGGGTGATGCTGAAAAATTTAACTCCGAATATATAAGTGATCAACTTAATAAATATTTTGGCAATTCGGGTGTATATAAAAACAGGGAATATATTAATATTATCTATGCCCACGGGGGTACAAATTTTGATTCCGGACAGTTATTCATTAAATCAGCCCAGCGGCTCATTTTATACTACCAGAGAACAATCAAAAAGAACTGATGCTTCAATAATTTATAAAAACATTCTTTTAGCAAATGGCATATGTTTAGAAGTTAATGATCTCTCTTGTCACTCAGGTTCAGGAATTATAAGCTTTAATCAGTCAATATTGGAAACAAAGGAAAAAGTAGATCTACCTGAAGAAATAAATTTTTTTGCTAATGGAAGATATAATGAGAAAATTGCTCAAAGAACTGTTAGCGACTTTACCAAAATACTTATGGAATTTGTTCAAAATGGTAATTTAGTAAAAAAATCAGATATTAAAAATTTATATTCATCCAGTATAAAATGTATAGAACCTGAAAGAAGTGACAATCCTGATCTGGCGAGACCAAGACCATTAGTTGAAAAAATCTTTAAGCCTAATGAATTAGAAGAAAGTATTATTAATTACGAAGATCACTATTTGAAGCTCCAACAATTCTTTAATGATATAAAATCAGGAATGGATTACCCTTCTTATGATATTTTAAATGATACAAAGAGGATTATGTCTTTAGAGAAGTATAATTCTATAAAAAAGGCATGTAATGAAAATTCTGATTTTTCAAAGTTTGTAAATAAGTTAAATTTAGAGAATCTTTTTGGTATAGGATCAAGTTTATCTGATGAGTACTACCAGATCAGCCATATTTTGACTAGACCCCTTCTATTTGCAAGTGAAGGTGATCCTTCTGTATTTAAAGATCTTAGCTGGGTAAGTAAACTTTCCGACCAAGCACAAATACTGGAAACACTTAAGCTTGCTGCAGAAAAATATTATTTTGATTGTTTATTTAGAGCTAAAAATTGGCTACC
>JANPLD010000052.1:0-16772 GCA_031426355.1 Alphaproteobacteria bacterium
GGCAGGCACTTTAAAACCTCAAAATCAAAAAAGCATACACTCGGAGAATTGATAGACAAATACATTACTAATGTTTTAGACTTAAAACTAAAAAGAACCGCCAACCAAAGGCATTATCTTAAATGGTGGAAAGCTCAAATAGGTGATTATATTCTGGCAGAAGTAACCACCGCACTTATCACAGAAAGCAGAAACAAACTTATTGGTCAGATAAATAGTTACGGCAGAGAAATTAGCGTATCCACCGCTAATAGATATATGACAGCTTTGGGTCATGTTTTTAGTATAGCCATTAATGAATGGGAGTGGATTGAAACTAACCCCATTAGAAAAATAAAAAAACTTCAAGAGCCAAGGGGCAGAGTTCGCTTTTTAGATGACGTAGAAAGAGCAAACTTACTTGAAGCCTGCAAACAGAGTGATAACCCACATTTATATTTAATTACCATTCTAGCATTAAGCACGGGAGCTAGAAAGAGCGAAATTCTTAATCTTAAGTGGAAAGATATAGAACTCAATCGAGATTTACTCACATTTCACGAAACTAAAAACGGTGAAAGGCGTTCAATGCCATTAAAAGGCTATGCCCTTAACTTAGTAAAAGAACACGGAAAAATAAAAGATTTAAAATGTGATTATTTATTTCCGAGCAAAGGTTCTTGCCAGCCTATAGACATCAGAACCGCTTGGAAAACCGCAGTTAAGAAAGCCAAAATTGAAAATTTCCGCTTCCATGATTTAAGGCATAGTGCAGCCAGCTACCTTGCCATGAATGGGGCTTCACTGGCAGAAATAGCGGAGGTGCTAGGACACAAAACCTTGCAGATGGTTAAACGCTATGCCCACCTTTCAGAAGCGCACACTGCAACGGTGGTTGAGAAAATGAATAAGAAGATGTTCGGGTAGTTATATGAAAACAGTTCAACGCACACCTTTTCAGCCAATTAGTGAATTTCTACCTGATTATAAAAAATGGTGGAACAAAAAAGACCTTACGGAAAACGAACTTTCGATTTTGATTTTTGGTATTAATCCCAGTGCATATGGGGAATGGTTAGAAATAAAGAAGTTAGATTACAGCAATAGAACGGTAGAGCAGAGAAAGTTTGAGGATAAGTTTGAAGCCTTTGCACGCAATGATTTAAAATATTTCGATATTGAGTCAGGATATTTCGGAATTGAAGGGCATAGGCAAAGAATATTAGATAGAAAACACAGCAAAAATCACAAATGGAATAAGCATCATTTTGTTGAAAGAATTTATGTTGAGGGCTTTAGCTATATAAAGTTTGAGGTAAACAAAGGTTTTTGGTACTACCTTACTAGCATCAAGGAAAAACCTACAAAGTTTGATTACCTTACAAATCACGAAATATTTAAATATGATTTCACAAATAATAACATTTCAAAAATAACCACAAAACATGATGCTATAGCGTTACTTCTAGGTTTAAACCCCGATTACTTAATAGAAGCAAATGAGATAAATAAGATATATAAAAAGTTCACAGGTAAAGATGTGGAGAAAGGAAATGCCTTTGATACATTAGTTGATAAACAAAAATTTTTAGTAAGAAATTTTCACAAGTTTTACGATAATTATTATGGCTCTTGCTTGTTTTCGCCATTTTTACAAATAACAAGCGTATATAACAAAATGGCGGAGTATAAATTTGAGAATTTAAGACAGTTTGCCAATGAATTATATAATGACGGGTATATTTTAAAAAATACCGTAACTGACTTTTTAAACCAAAATGGTGTTGAACTAAAATATAACCATGATTCATGGGTTATACAAGAATATGACCTTTGGAAAACCAAGGGCTCCATCTCTCTAAAAAATGCTTTTAACCTAATCAAAGGTTATTTTAACGATGAAAAAAGACTAACAGACCTCAGGGAAGGATATTCAATACTATCAGATTATCTAAAAGCTAATGATGGATATGAAGCTAATGTTTGGGCTTACCATAAAGGAACTGAAGAATTTTATAACATTTTAGATGTTATAGAAAATGAAATATCAGCAGGCGAGATAAAGTTTTTTGAAGGAAAAAAAGGAGATGTAATCACAAGCAAAGAAAGGCTTTTTAAAGCTGAGGAAATACTTGCTAGGATAATTGATAAATCTGGTTATGAACCTCCAAAGGCTTTGATGGAGGTGTTTTTTAATAATGACATAAAGAAATTAAAAAAAGAACCAAACAAGATTAATGATGAGGTTAACCTTGATTATATAATTGATTATATAAACTTAATAAAGATAGAGCTTAGTAATAAAATGGATAAAGATATAAGTTCATTAAATAACAAGATAGACCATTATACTAACAAGTTCGAAACATCTTTGTTACCACAATTTGAAAATACATCTGCGACATCAGTAACTAGAAACAATACTACAATTAAAGCCAATCAAACTATTGGCATAGGCTTAAAAAGCATTGAATCCGCTATTATTATGTTAAAAGACGAGTTAGCAAAAGAAATAAAATCAACTTTTGAAAAAGTAAGTTTTAATAATAACTTAGATAATTCACCTGATGAACAAAATATTTTAAAAATACGACCTGAAGACAATGATTTAAAAGAAATAGATAAAAATCAATCACCAAATGTAAACGAAGCGTTAAAGAAAACTATAGAGCAAAGAGTGCTGACAAAACTTAGATACAGCATTCCCCCGCTAGTAAAAGCGGTAGAAATATATACATGCCATTTTATAGATAATGAACTAGAATTTGCAAATCTATCGGTTATGTGGAGTAAACTGAAAGCAGAATTTCCAGAGCCTAAAACTCAAAGAATTATTAAGTATAATGAACACGGTACTGAATTTTTATATAATGCATTACAAAAACAACAATCCTCTCTCAAAAGAGAAATTAAAACCTCTTATGAAGAACTAAAAACAAACATCCCAATAAGATAAATTTCGTTCATTTTTCTTTTGGATTTCGTCTATTTTTCTCTTTTTCAAAAACCCTTCTCTTAAATTTCCTTTTTAAATACAATGTATTGACTGGGTAGCGCTTACTATTTTATTATTACCAATGCACTTCAATTGATGTGCAGTTTTTAACAATAATAACTTAGGAGAAAATATATGGCTACTCAACAAAACCAATTATCAACCCCACTTCCAGTAGATAAACCTGATAAGGTTTATCTAACTCCACGACAATTACCGGAGCGATTTCCTGCTTGGACTGAATCCGGAATTAGGTACTTAATTTTTAATGCTGAAACAAACGGCTTTAAGAAGTGTATCAAAAGAGTCGGGCGCAAGCTGTTAATCGATGAAGCAATATTTGTTTCATGGATAGAGACGCAAAACGCTTAATCAAAATGGGGAAGCGGTGAAAGTTTGCAGACCTGAACCGCAACCCCGCTCACATTATCAACACAATCAATAATTATGAGGTTTTCACATGATAAACTTTCATTCGATAATTTGCAATCAGCATCATAAGTTGCCGCTATTTGTATGGGCTTCAAGCCTGAAAGGTCAAAAAATACAGCAGTTATACGCTGTTATTTACTTAAAGAGTAAGTTCGGGTTATCCGATACCAGAGCAAAGTTAATTGCCGAGCTTGCGGGCTTGCACTCTAACCAGTGGGGGAATGCATGAGATATCCTGTAAATAGAATTTCCTTAAAAGCCGAAGTGGTTTTTAAGGTTTACGACCCTTTCAATAAAACCGAGAAAAGCTTCGTTACTAAAGGCAGGAAGGCACAAACCTTGCTTTGCTTGGTCGAGGTTGGACAAAGAGGATTAACCAGTGAGGAGATTGCTAGTTGGGCATATCGTCTGGCGGCATATATCTCTGAGCTTCGCAATCGCTTTGGGTTAGATATAGAAACAACTAGGGAGCCTCATGAGGGCGGGGAACATGGTCGATACACTCTTCATAGCCTCGTAGAGATAATATCCGTCACTGAGCCTGATAATGTAAACAATAAGTAACCGGAGGGCGGGGTAAAACCTGCCCTTTTCCAATGGTCAAAAAAATATGTCGAAAAATAAGAAAAAGAAAGGCGGAGAGAAGTATATAAATATCTATGCGCAGATGTATAAAAGCTCCGCTTTCAAGTTCCTAGCTTTACTAAACTATACTGTAAAAACTCTTTCTTTAGATGCCGTAAGTGCCATAATTTAGTACATGCCAGCAGTCAGGAAGGGGATATGGATAGAATGGTAAGAAAAACCCATAAAATTAAGGATAGGCTGGGCGGTGAGGATAAATACTACAGAAAGCCTAAATACATGCGGCGGAAAAAGTATAGTGCATTAGTGGAAAAACTGGATAGGCTGGATATACAATTTGCCCATAATCTGGCGAGTAGATTCGGGTTTGTTATTTAATATACTATAATATACTAAACAGTTCGGTTTATGAGAATTGAAGCAGAGCAATTTTGTAATAAATTAGTTGAAATAATAGGTGAAAATAAGGTTACTAAACAGCAGGGAATTTATCATACTCCTGTATTTGTAGATAGACCAGGAAGAGCTCATTAACTCGTGATGTCTCATAATAATTGGGAGCATTATCTTAATCTACTTGAGATTTTTAAGTTTAAACTTTGCTCTAATATGCTATCGAATTCATTTCTCGATTTAGGAACCACTTTCCCATCATTATTCGGTAGTTGAAAAGCCCTCTCTAAAGTAACTTTAGATTCAGCGGTTAAATTTCTAAAGATAAATTTTATCTCTTTTAAATTATAAAAAGAATTAAATTTAGTGCTGATTCTATTAGCATCCTTTAAAATGGCCAATTCTTCATCTTTTGCGCTTAATATGTCTTTTGTAGAAACGCCATTATTATTAGAGCTTATATATATTCTATATTTTTCAATTTTTTCTAAATCTTTATCGCTTGTTTTTAAGGCGTGATACATATGAAGCTTTCCTTCAGTAATTAATCTACATATCCCATCTTTAAAACCCGATATTTTTTTCATTTCATGTGGCTCCAGTCCAAGAGCATATTCAAGGGGCATTTCGTATTTTACACCAGACTCAATATCCGGATGAAACATCAATTTATATACATTGTCATTTGAAACAATTTGATAAGCGTTATTACTTAGGTTCAATAAAAAATCTATTGAGAACTTAGTATTACCAGCATTACTTGGTATTTCTATATTGCGTACCATCTCTGAGTAAAACCTATCTAATCTTGTAAGTTTACCATCTCTTTCAAGCTCTGCTGCTTCATTATAGGAGTTTATTATCCCTTCTTTGAAAAGATTCGCAATTTTTTCATAAGTAGCAATATTAATTGCTTGCTCTCTATTAGCAAAAAAATCGAATAGATTTATCTTTCTGGTATCAAAATTAAAACTACAAATTCCGCTATCATGGCTTAGACTTATTCCTGTTAATGAATTTGTATATTTTGATAGCTTTAAAAATGAATTAGCAATTTCATCGCTAATTGCTAATATAGATTCATTACTTAATTTCAGTTCTGAAATTGGCTCTCTGCTATTAACAATTAAAAGCACAGTCTTAGCTGTATTACCTGCTATTTGCTCTATAGAATCTAAATCGTTTTTTAAAACTTCATCTTTTTTGTATATTCTCGCCGCATCAAGAAAAAGAAGGTTTTTTGCTAACGTTCTTACTGAATTACGAGTTTGTTTTCCTTCTTCGCTATTATAAAACCTAATGATTTCATTGGTTAAGGCTTGTTTGTTAAATAATGGCTGTTGCGATTGTCTGCTGCTTTCTTCATTAATAATTTTATTAAGAATAATTTGTGCAACCTCATCTATAGAAGCACTATCTAATATTATCGACTGATTTTTTGTAGTTGATATATTCATTAACCTAAATTTGTATAATGCTAATATATCTAAAATAGATTAATAAAGTGTTAACTTTATATTTGCCTTCATAATTATGGGACACTGGTGGGGCAATTGAGATTAAAAAAAGGCAATATTTGACAATCAACAAAAATAGAATAGATTAGGCAACTAATTGAATTATATTATTAATACAGGCTGTGAGTGGTTGTGGATTATGACTAAAATCAGCCTTCTAAGCTGAGGGTCAGAGGTTCGAATCCTCTCGGAGTCGCCATTTTTAGGGTTTTATAATGATAAAAAAGATAATAAAATTCTTTACGTTACTCATTACCCTTATTCTGTTTTCACCTTTAGCTAACGCTGAACTTCTTTCAAATAACATTTCTACGAAAAGGCTGATTCCTATCTATGAAGATTTTGTTGTTACTTATAACCCACCGAAATTTCCTGTAAAACCTGCAACCGAAACAAATACTGCCAACTTACATATGTCTGAATTTGTACCGGAAGGGCAAAGCATAGATAACTGGAGTGAGATGCTTACCGTAATTGGTAACAAAGATATGAATTTAACTCCCCTGCAATATTTCACAGGAATTTATAAACTCACTGAAAATGTTTGCGGCGCTGAAAATACCGCAGCGCAGATCATGAAAGAAAATGATAAAAGTATTGTTGCTGTAATGATGTGCGGAAAACTTAAAAACGGCGTTGATAATGTCGGCGGATTGAAGAAAGAACAAGGTGAATTGGCAGTGTACAGGATATATAAAGCCGGTAATAATATCATCTCTGTATTCTATTCATGGCGCGGCAAGTCTTTTGATGTGAAAGATAAGAATGATAAGAATTACCCGGTGACAAATGCTAAGGTAAAAGAATATATCCAGCTTTCATACAGCACTTTAATATGCAGTAAGAATACGCCAGAAGGTGAGTGTAAGGAACTGGCGAAACTATTACCTAAACTTGGAAATGGCGATATTAAGTAAAAAAATATCCATATTATTTTTAGCAGCTATTCTGCTATGTAATGGCTTTGCTATTATAGGGTTTAATAACATCAAAAAACCGCAAGCTGCCTATAGCGAACTTAAAGAGATACTTGGTGAAACGGTTATAATCTGTACTGATACTAATAGCAGCAAATTCTATATCAGCTCATTTGACAGGCTTGATGAAGAGCAGAAACAGCATCTAAGGAACCTTGATTCTATTAAGAAAAATACTCATGCGTCTGATGATCACCAGAATAATGATACGGAATTTTATGTAACGCTTAACTTAAAATCAATTTCCGGGAAGATATTTGAAAATGATATTTTTACCGAAAGCTCTTTCGTTCAAACACAATTCTCCCGCGCCCCTCCTGCCCTCTCCTAAAATAAGATTGTTATTTTAATCATTTAGGAGAATCATATGAGGTCACTTTACCATAGCTGTATTACAGCTTCAATACTACTTTTAAGCACAACTTCCTTAGCGGAAAATATTACCAGATTAGACACTGTAACCGTTAAGGGTAATCGCGACCTGTTAACTGTTCCCATACCTTTAACACAAAGTATTATCTCAAACTCTGAAAGCGCTGCAAAAACCGAGATCAAAAAAATCGCAGGCTCGGCAAGTTTAGTCAGTAAGAAAGAATATGAGAATGTAAGGGCATCTACACCAAAAGATATACTGCAATTTGTGCCGGGTGTTTATGCGCAAGCGCGATATGGTGAGGAAACGCGTCTTTCAATAAGAGGTTCAGGACTTTCACGAACTTTCCATTTGAGGGGTATAAAACTCCTTCAGGATGGCATACCGATGAACTTTGCTGACGGAGGTGCAGATTTTCAGGAGATAGATTCCTCCGCCTATGACCATATTGAAGTTTATAAAGGCGCGAACGGTTTAAAATATGGCGCCAACACTTTAGGGGGAGCTATAAATTTTGTAACACCGACAGGCTATACCTCAAATAAATATCGCGCAGGCTTGGATTTTGGCAGTTATGATACCAAACGCGCTTTTGCATCAACAGGTGAAGTTATTGGTGATGCGGATTATTTCGTGAATTTGAGCAATTCCTATTCGCGCGGATATAGGGATCACTCTGACCAGAATAATACAAAATTATTTTCCAATGTCGGATATAAATTTAATCCTGATGTTGAGACAAGATTTTATTTCTCTTACGCAAATATCCATCAGGAAATATCGGGTAATTTAACCAAGGGACAATCCGAATCTAATCCTAAACAGGCAGCTGGAGCTAATTTGAGCGGTGACCAGCAGCGCGATTACCTGCAATATCGTTTTGCCAATAAAACTACTTTCAAAGGCGATAAAACGAAAACCAATATAGGTTTATACACTATGCAGAAAGACCTGTACCACCCAATATTTCAGGTTGTCGACCAGCAGAATAATGATTTTGGAGCTTTTGCAGATTCAACTTATTATGGCAGCATTGCAGGCTTTGAGAATGAGTTTTTGCTCGGCACAAACCTTTCAACAGGCAGGGTTGATGCGAAACAATTTGTGAATAATGGCGGCGTACCAACTACCATGACAAATTTCAACAACCAGAAATCCAATAACATGGATTATTATGCAGAAAATACTTTTAAACCTACCGAGGATCTCTCACTTATTACCGGCGCGCAAATAGTTTACGCACAGCGTGAATATGCAGATTATTTCCTCTCTGATGGCAATAGAAGTGGCGAGAAATTATACAAAGGTTTCAGCCCAAAGATCGGCGCCTTATATAATTACACTGATGATATCCAGCTCTTCACCAATTACAACTGGGGATATGAACCACCAACATTCAGCGAGTTAACCCAAAGCATAGCAGGCGTTTCAGGATTGGCAAATATCGAAGCGCAGCGTTCGCAGACTTTTGAGATAGGTACACGCGGTGAGACAGAAAAATTCTCATGGGAAGCCGCCTATTATTATTCATGGCTTAAAGATGAGCTGATGACCTATTCCCTAGGTGGCTCGGCGACTGGCGTTCTAAATGCGAAGAATACTATCCACACAGGTATTGAGCTTGGTTTTAATGCGGTAATAACAGAAACCGTAGGTTTGAAATTATCATACACATATAATGATTTTAAATTTGATGAAGATTCTGCATGGAGTAACAATGCAATTCCCGGGGCGCCTGACCATTATCTGGTAACAGAGCTGCGTTACACCCATCCTTCAAGCTTTTACATAGCGCCAACATTTGAGGCAACGCCAGAAAAATACCCGGTAGATATGGCAAACAGTTTATATGCTGACCCATATGCAATAGTTGGCTTGAAAGCAGGATATGATATCACTAAGGAAATTACAATTTTTGCTGATGCGCGAAACCTGCTAAACAAAAATTATACTGCAACAACTGGCGTGATTACATCTCCTACTATTTCTAACCAAGCGCAACTTATTCCGGGTGATGGCAGAAGTATTTATGCGGGTCTCCGATATAAATTTAACTGATAAAAATAATTTATATTCACTTTACGAAAGCACTTCAGTTTAGGAACGGTAAATTTATCGCTGCTAACTTATTTACAATTAAGCCAGAGCAAAACTCTATTTATATTTTTTCAATAATTTTAAATTGGGTTCTGGCTTTTTAATAATAATGTTAGGAGGCTTTATGGTATCTAGACAATCAAACTCACGCCGTGAACGAGATGAAGACGGACGTTTTGTAAGCGACAATGATAATCGCTCATCAAACGCACGCCAGTCACGCTCGCGCGACAACGAAGGACGTTTCAGCAGTAATAATAATTCTGGCTCTAACTCTTCAAGCAGAAACTATGATAACTACGAAGATGATAATGATAACAGATCATCATCACGCGGTGGTCGTAGCCAGTCACGTTCATCAAACAGAGATGATTATGATAGTTATGATGATGACAGAGGATATTCTACACGCGGTAGAAACAACCAGTCATCAAACAGAGACTATGATGATAACTACGATGATGACAGATCATCTTCTCGTGGTGGCCGTAGCCAATCGCGTTCATCAAACAGAGGCGATGATAACTATGATGATGACAGATCATCTTCTCGTGGTGGTCGTAATCAATCACGTTCATCAAACAGAAATGATGATTATGATGATAACAGATCATCTTCACGCGGTGGTCGTAGCCAATCACGTTCACGCGATGAAGACGGACGTTTCACAAGTGAAGATGATTCAGATGATAATTACAGCTCATCATCTAACCGCAATGGTTCAAACCGTGGCGGTTCAAGGTCATCTTCCAGCAATGGAAACGGGCGTGGATGGTTCGGTGATTCTGAAGGACACGCTGAAGCAGGCCGTCATAGCCATGATAATGAAGATAACGACAATGAGGATTCTGACAACAGAAGATCTTCATCTTCAAGCCGTAATGGTAATGGCTCAAGATCATCTTCTAATGGTTCTAACTCGAGAAGTAACGGATCTTCATCTTCCCGTAGCAGCAATAGCAGCAATAAAAGAAGCAGCGGTCAAGGACGCGGATGGTTCGGTGATTCTGAAGGCCATGCAGAGGCAGGTCGTCACAGTCATGATAATGCGTAATAATTATTAGAACATAGAGAAAGGGGCTTTTTAGCCCCTTTTTTAATCCTCATTTTAAATATTTTGGAGAAATATCATGCCAATTAAAGATTATACATCAAGAACCATAGATCAGCTTATAGCAATCGATAATAGAACAGCAGTGATAACAGGCGGCGCACAAGGAATAGGTTTTGCGATCGCAAAACGCTTTGTTGAAGCAGGCGCAAATGTTATTATTGCAGATATAGATAATGGTAATAATTTAAAGAACGCTGAAAAAGAATTAAAGAAAATTTCCCATTCAGAAGATAATGTGATCACTTTTAAATTTGATACGCGTGACCTCAAAGAAATGAAAAAAGTTGCCGATACCGCGATCAAGAAATTTGGCAGTTTAGATATCTGGGTCAATGACGCAGGTATATATCCGACAGCACACTTTCTGGATATTGAGGAAAATGAACTTCGTGAAGTGCTTGAAACAAATATTAACGGCGTATTTAACGGCGCTCAGGTTGCTGCGCAAAAGATGAAAGAACAAAAAGGCGGGGTTATTATTAATCTCTCTTCAATTACCGGCTTTAATGGCCTTGAAGAAGGCCTGTCACATTACTGCGCCTCAAAGTTTGCTATCAGGGGATTAACTGCTTCAATAGCGGCTGAACTTGGTAAATATAATATACGCGTGGTTGGCATAGCCCCTACCCTGATCGAAACCCCGGGAACAGTTGAGCAGAGAGAGCAGGTCAAAAAGGAATCAGGTGAAGATACTTTCAAGGAAACCAAAAAGGAAATACCCCTCGGGCGCATCGGTCAGCCGGATGATATAGCGCGCGTTGCATTATTTCTCGCCAGCGATATGTCAGCATTCATCAGCGGCACAACTATAGTTGTTGATGGCGGCAATATGTGTATGGGTTAAGCAAGGCAAAAAAGAGGCGCCCTAAAGCGCCTCTGATAAATCAAAAATTATTTATTATTTAAAAACAACCTTTGCTTGAGCATTCTTTTTCATCCATTGGCTCAAGATCATTACCGCCACCAGTTTGCTCAGCTGAAATCGCATCAGTCTTATTGTCGAACTGATGTTGAGTTTGCTTTTCAATAACTCGCTCTTCTTTCTTCTTATCTTCCTGAATTTTGGTTTCTTTAATTTTATTGCTGCCGTTATTAGCCATAACACTCTCCCTTGGTTTAAATCTCTCAAATCTGTGAACACATACCGGAACCGGCCTAAATACATCCGAATTTCCGGCATGTGTTCATAGCATCAGCTATTTTTTGCTGTTGCTGTTATCTTTTGTGTTTGAAGAAGAGCTTTTTGAATTGCTGTTCTTATTGTTATTACTGTTCTTTTTACCTTTCATAACTTACTCCATTATTAAGTTTAATTCCCTTAGGGAAGAATTTATGCTTATTCTGCTAAAAGAACTATATGAGAAGTATTCCCGCTAAATAAAGGATAGATAAATCTATCAGTATCAAATGCTTCTCTTGCAAAAGATTTAAGAAAACCCTTGTTAATTCCAAAATATTACACTAGCAAAATAGCATCCTATTTATTGAATTTTTTATATAGACCATGGCTAAATCAGCTAAAATAGATTTCACTGTTCTGGACAGCAAAGTTAGTGACCTTGCTCAAGTTCGGGCGATATATAAGCATTATGTTGAGGAAACAGTTTCTTCACTTGAGGAAAAACTACCTTCCGAGCAGGAATTCCTTGAGCATTTTGAAAGCATAGTTTCGCGTGACCTGCCATTTCTGGTGGCAAAAGATAAGAAAGGCATCGTGCTTGGTTTCACTTACGTTCAACCCTACAGAAAGCGTTCGGCATACAGATATACTCTTGAAGATTCGATTTATATCCATAAGGATTTTATCGGCAAAGGCGTTGGCAGGGCTTTGATCTGTGAAATAATGAAGAAATGCAAACAGGTTGGTTATAAGCAACTGGTTGCAATTGTTGTTGCCAGTGACAACCAGAACTCAATAGATTTCCACAAATCACAAGGCTTTGAAGAAAAAGGCAGGCTGAACAAGGTCGGTTTTAAATTCGGCAAATGGCACGATATTCTTTTATTACAGAAAGAACTATAGGAAAAAGGCATGAGAAAGTTAATAGCCCTAACTTCATGCGCTTTACTGACATTCTCAAACATATCCAATGAACTTGTTTTAGCAGTTAATTATTACCAGCCACCGGTAAGTTATAATTTCCAGCGGGTAATAAATGCCGCCAATAATATAATGGCTAATAGTTCACGTGCGGATGTGGAGCTGCAAAACCTTGGCATAAATACAGATAATATCAATACTGACTTCCTTAAGAAAATTGCCGCATCAGGTAACAGGCAAAGACTTGTTGATGAGGTGAGATGGCTTGATACTAATAAAGAGCGTATCAATTACGGCACCTTTAATGACCCTGTTTACCAAGGCGCAAAAACAAGTACTGGCCCGATAAATTTTGTAAAGAATGAACTTCTTGAACCGGTTATCTCAGTAAAACGAGCACCGCAGGATGTTACCCGCCCTGCTCCATCAGAATCATCATTTTTATGGAGCCCATGGGGTTTGGGGCTTGGAATTGCTGCCGCCGCAGGAATAGGCCTTGCCCTTAGTAGCGGTGGTGGTGGCGGAGGTAACAGCGCTCCGGCACCGACAACCCCGGCACCTCCATCAGGTGATATTGATTATGGCAGAAATGCATTACCTGATATTTATAACAGAACTGATTTTAATACGTCTGAATTTACCAGTTTTACCGGAAATGCTCTGGCGACCTCAAAATTTGATTATGCCTATGCTAAAGGCGCTGCCGGGCTTTCAACCACAGGAACAGTTGAAAAAGTGCTAATGATACATGACTGGTTCCCGGCTACCTTTACAGACACATCAGAATTGCCATTATCAAGGATAGTCGGTTCCACATTGAATCCATCAGGTGATAGCAGTTATGAAGGCGTGAACCCACATGGTATTACGGTAGCAAGAAAAGCTGCCGCTGAGAAAAATAACGCATCTTATCATGGTGCAGCCTATCAGGCGCGGCTTTATTTATATTCTACCTATAATGGCTTTAACATCAGTTCAGGCTTGAATTACGCCATTAGCAATCCGCAGATCGGCATCATTAATATGAGCTACGGTCTTAATTCAGGCGATACTAATACCATTACTTTGTACCAGAATGTTGCTAATGCAAATAAACTAATGGTTGTTGCAACTGGTAATGATGCTACTTCCCAGCCAAATTACCCTGCTTATCATGCCAAAAACCTTAATGGTTATATGCTTGCAGCTGGCGCGGTAAATTCCAGCGGAATACTTGCCAGTTACAGCAACAGATGCGGTGATGCGATGCAATGGTGTGTGGTGGCAATATCCGGTGATGGCGCGCAAGCAGACCAAGGCACTTCATTCTCAACACCACTAGTTTCCGCCGCGGCAACCATAATATGGAACTCATGGCCGACCCTTCATGCTAATGAAGTTGCAGATATAATCAGGCAAACGGCTGATGACCTTGGTGTTGCTGGCGTTGACGCTATATATGGTTGGGGAAGGATAAATATGCAGAACGCCATGGACCCGGTCGGCTCTTCATCTTTTATGGCGCCATCAGGTAACAGATTTGCCTTTGATGATTCAAGCTCCATAACCAATAATAACAGCAACCCTTTTGGTTCTGGATTTTCCCAGGCCGGTATCAAAATACTGGATTCTTTTAACAGGGATTTTACTGTAATACCTAATCAGCACTTCGTTAACAAACGTGATCTGACTGAAGAATTAAAATTACTTAATTTCAATAACTCAGGTGCAGAAGTTAAACAAACACTTTCAGATAAAATGACGGTAAGCTTTACTGATCGTGAAGAGCAATCAGATATCTCAACCTCATATAAATTTTCTGACAATTCAGATATCTCGCTTGGGTTTTATTCTGACATAACAAGGTTTGATTCAGAAAAGAAATTCAACTCTAAAAACTTCCTCAGGAAAAATGAATTTGAGAATCCTTTCATAGCTTTGTTTGAGGGTGAAAATGCCATCAATTCTATCGCTAATTATAAATATAAGAATATTAATTTTTCACTTACTAATTTCCTCTCGCAAGATCAGGACAATATTAATTACTCAGAGAACAGCGATTTTGCTGGTTCTGTGATCTCAACAGGTTTTGAAAGTAAAAACTTTTCACTGGATATAAGCAATGGCTTTGTAAATGAGAAAAATTCTGCCCTTGGACAGAAAACCAGCGGCTCATATAATTTTGCAAAAGATAGTAGAACAATATTCACAGGTGTCAGTAGCAGCCTTAATTTCACTGATGACTGGAGTTTATTTGGTAATTATTATTATGGCAGAACTACTGCAACAGCTGATGAGAACTCCGCCTTTGCAAGTGATGGAGATATAACTTCAAATTCAGCCTCCATTGCGCTTACAAAAGAAAATAACTTTGGTAAGGACAGGGTTTCAATTGCTTACAGCATCCCGCTTTCAGTAAGCAAAGGTAACCTGAAAGGTTTATATCAGGATAATTCAGGGCAGATCGCCAGCTATACAACTGACATTTCCCAGCAGAACAGAAATGACCGTATCCAGCTTTCTTATGAAAATGACCTCAACGATAAAATAAACCTAATTTTCACTGGTTTTAATGAGTCTAAATCTACCCAGAATAACCTTGATCCACTACTTGGATTCATAGGAAGAATTAATATAAAATTTTAGGCACTTCCTGCTTTCAGGCATACATATCCTAGGCAAAAAAACCTAACCCCCTGATAATTATAATCTATTTTTTAGCTAGCCTTCACCGGAATTAACTTATTATTTACTAATTAGTTTGACATTAGTGCAAAACTTTGTTAAAATTTTAACTAATTATTAATGTTTCTGGGGAGAAATAGCTAATGAAAACAAATCTTAAAAAACTGCTATTTGGGGCGATACTATCAATAAGCCTTTTTTCGCATTCTGATGCACAGGCTCAGTATGGCGCTCCAGCATCAATGAATAGAAATGCAGCTCCACAGGCAAACATCCAGCAGCAGCTTAATGCACCAATGCTTATGGCTAGCAACGTTGAGCAAGCGCCAGCTAGAAACCAATATCAGCAGAACGCTTACAGACCTCAACAAAAAACATATCAACCCACATATTCAACTTATCAGTATCAGCAGCCCTCTAACAATAATGTTGGCCAGCAGAGAATAATCCAGACAGCCGATTATATAATTGCAAACCCTGCACAAACTAATTTTTACATGAGCTCCCTTCTGGGGATCAATGTTCAGAAAATATCAACTGATACTATAGTTACTATCGCCAGAAGAGCTGATAAAATTTCTTTAGTAAGAGAACTTGTTTGGTTATCACAAAATCGCCAGTCAATTGAAGTTGGTAGGTTTAATGATGTAAGATATTCCCTTCAGTCAATTGAAAGAAGCAATCAACGCGCCGGTACATTAGAACCAGAAGATGATGGCTTTTTCTCAAAGGGTAACCTTCTGATTGGCGGATTAGGCGTTGCAGCAGCAGGCGGCGCGGCATTCGCACTTGGTGGCAGCGGTGGAGGAAGCAAAGGCACTGGTACACCCTCTGTATCGACGGCAGGCACCGAATCTATAGCAGGTAGTACATTTAATTATGTAGCATGTGGACACGGAACAGATGGCAAAATAATTGATGAGGAAATGTGTGGAAAATGCCAGGATGATGATCGCTCAAATGACGATCCGGTTGCCTGCGCAAATGAATATGGCGTGGGTGGAACGGATTTTTCCATAATGGCAGCGGCGGCTCCAACATCAACACCTTTTAATTATAGTCCAGCGGCTACTGGAATACCTACAACCTCTTGCGCACGAGGTACAAATCCATATTATTGCCTGTTCTGTGTAAAACTTAAAAATATTATGCCAGGCTTTCCTGGCTGTGGTAATGCAAACACTACTTCATTTTGCAGCAATCAGTTTGGTGGTACTGCCTCATGGCTTTGCAGAATGTGTACCGGCCCAAACGCTACAGTAAATAAGAATAATTGGTTTTGCGGTGGTAATGGCTTAGTTACAGGTGGCTCGTCTAATACTTCAGGCTCTTCTAATACTTCAGGCTCTTCTAATACTTCAGGCTCATCTAATACTTCAGGCTCTTCTAATACTTCAGGCTCTTCTAATACTTCAGGCTCTTCTAATACTTCAGGCTCATCTAATACTTCAGGCTCATCTAATACTTCAGGCTCTTCTAATACTTCAGGCTCTTCTAATACTTCAGGCTCTTCTAATACCTCAGGTTCATCTAATACCTCAGGTTCATCTAATACCTCAGGTTCATCTAATACCTCAGGTTCATCTAATACCTCAGGTTCATCTA
>JANPLD010000053.1:0-1517 GCA_031426355.1 Alphaproteobacteria bacterium
CCGTCGGAGTCACTACCCGCGTACTACGATGCAACAACTGCGCCCCCAGTTCATTTTCCAGGGCAATCACCAGTTTATTGACGGACGATCGTGATACTCCCATATCCCGCGCTGCTGCTGCAAAGCCACCCGAAATCACAACTTGGGTAAAGGCGCGAATACTTTCAAACTTATCCATTGGCGAGGTATTGTAGATTTTTTAGAGACAGTCTGTACGCAAGATAGTATATTGTCTTTTATTTCAGTTCAACTCATAATAACGGTGTTGCTCAAACAAATTGCTTCCACCTACTCGGAATCACAAGATATGATTGCAATCCGACCGGCTCAGGATCGTGGTACTGCTAATTTTGGTTGGCTCGATAGTCGTCACACTTTCTCCTTTGGTGAGTATTACGACCCCAGTCACATGGGCTTCGCTAACTTGCGTGTGATTAATGAAGACAAAGTAACTCCTGGACAAGGGTTCAGTACGCACGGGCACCGGGATATGGAAATCATTTCCTATGTATTATAAGGCGCATTAGAGCATAAAGACAGCATTGGCACTGGCTCAGTGATTCGTCCGGGAGACGTGCAGCGGATGTCTGCGGGAACGGGCATTCGGCACAGCGAATACAATGCCTCCAAAGCGGAACCTATTCACTTCCTGCAAATCTGGATCTTGCCAGAGCAGAAAGGAATTGAACCAGGTTATGAGCAGAAAACCTTCACTGAGGCAGACAAGCGCGGCAGATTGCGCCTGGTTGGTTCCCAGAATGGTCGAGACGGCTCGATCACCATTCATCAGGATGTTGACTTCTATGCCGCTGCTCTCAATCAGGGCGAAAAGGTCAGTCATCCCTTTGCCGAAGGGCGATCTGCCTGGTTACAAGTGGTGCGGGGTGCCGTGCAGTTAAACGAGCAAACGCTCACTGCTGGCGATGGAGCGGCGATCGCAAACGAACCTGCGATTGCGCTACAAGGATTTGTCAACGATACCGAAGTGCTGCTCTTCGATATGGCGGCATAGTCAATTATATTTGTCAGGCGATCGCCTACAGGAGTGCCATGAAGCTGTTCTATATGCCCGGAGCCTGTTCCCTTGCTCCTCACATTGTTCTGGAGTGGGTTGGTAAACCGTTTGAGTTGGCTCGAGTTGAGAAAGGCAAAACTCGTGAACCAGAATTTCTTGCTGTGAATCCAGTTGGTAAAGTGCCTGCTCTCATTGAGGAGGATGGTCGGATCTTGACTGAGGCAGGAGCAATTTTGCTCTACCTAGCTGAGAAGTTTTCCGATGAGCATCTGAGTGCAAGTCCAACGTTAGAAGCACGGTATGAAATGCACAAGTAGATCTCTTACTTCGCAGGAGATGTGCATCCCGCCTTTTACCCCTACTTCCAGCCACAGCGATACATTGCGGATCAGCAGCAGTATCAAGCGATTCGAGAAGCCGCTTACACTCAAATTGATGCCTGTTTTCAACTGCTCGATCGCCACATGAGCGATCGCACCTACGGTCGTGTTTTAAACGTGTT
>JANPLD010000054.1:0-1641 GCA_031426355.1 Alphaproteobacteria bacterium
CGGGACCAGGTACCGTTCGTCCCAATCCCGGAAGTGAGGAAGACGCGCCAGCACCTTCTGTCGATGCTTCTGACTACCAAGGTGGCGACGATATCGATCCTGTCGAGCTTTCACGATGAACGCAACGATTCCCTCTTCGTGCATCAACGCCGCTTCTGCACGGCTCTTAATGTTCGCTCGGCTCGTCATCATCGGCGTACGTATCGAAGCAGTCGACGATGACAGGTTCAGCGCTACTGAGGCTTGCCGCAAGAGCGAGGATTGCTGCGTCTGGTGAACTGGCCTGCAACCGCTCCGCAAGCGGCTCAGTATCTTCGATCTCTATTATGCGTAAGTCATTGGAGGTCATATAGACCGCCACAAGCCGGCCAAACTCGTCGCCGTTGGACGCAAGAGCCAGCACTGCACCATAGGCCCCGTGCGCGCTACCAAGTACCGTGTCGCCTCTATTGGGTTTCACATGCACAAGCCCAATCCAAGGCTGGCGCTTAGATTTTGCTCTTTGGGAAGTTGTCATGCACTCGAACTTTCTCGCCACTGCTCCTGACTCCGTGCACGTGCGGACCGCCCACAGTTGGGGTGGGGTGCGTTACTGTCGAGCCCTTTCTGCCTGCGCGCTCCTTCGCCTTATCCTTTGCTGCCTTTTTTGTCGAGTGGTTGGCGCTGTGACGTTTCGGCTTGCCTGATGGACCGATTTGTTTGTCCGATATCCCGGCCGCTTGACTCTTTTGCCGCTCAGCCGCTGCCGTCTCCGACGTCCTCGCGATCGCCGAGCCGCTAGCCGCAGCCGCAAACGCAGCATAGGTGACTTCCACAACACCGACCGAGGCGGCTGCTGTTGCCACACCACCACCCGCGAAGGCTAAGCGAGCCCCGCCGGCAGCCGAGGCGCCCGCTCGCACGGCTCCGACGCCGGACGCAATTGCCGCAGCCGTTAGGATGATTTCTGTTGCTGTCCTGGCGTCGTTGAAGTCGCTCGAAGCAAACGCAGACTCCATCGCTTCGTCGCTCACGAGGGACGGAAGCATGCGCTCGCTGTACTGGCCGAACGATGCGAAATCGAGAACACCGACGGCGACACCAGCAACGGCTTCCTTCCAGTCACGTCCATCGTGATCAACGAACCGCAGCGGGTTGTTGCCGCTGAACCCAAACAGGCTGGCGCGCCGCGGTTGAGTCCACGCCGCGTCTGGCGCGAACCGGTACAGCGGGTCGCTCTGCGTCCACGTCATCGACAGCTTGTCGTAGTAGCGGAAGCCGTAGTAGCCGAGGGCACTGATCTCGTCGACGAACTTGTCGTTCATGCGCCGGCGATGCGCGGGGATGCCGTTTACTGAGCCGCCCGCGTTCGTTGCTTCGACGATCTCGCCGAACGGCGCGTACATGAAGCTCGCGTTGATCGTGCCGTCGGCTTGGCTCACGCCAGCGATCATGTGATCGCCGAGTCCGTGGAACTGATACTCGACAGTCGCTGGACCATCGGTGCTGCGTTCGAGACGAACAGCCGTCGTGCCGAGCTTCACGTGATTGTAGCTGCGAGTGATGCTGCCGGCGGCGTTGTAGTGGACCTCGGCATTCAAGATGGACCCGATCGCGCCCGTCACCGCGCCCGATGCGTTGCGCTTCACGACCATCACGCGG
>JANPLD010000055.1:0-39109 GCA_031426355.1 Alphaproteobacteria bacterium
CGGCGCTTTTTTAAATGATAATTCCCGCCAGTTAATAAAGGAAAGGGCCTTTTCCATATGGCTGAAAGCTGACGCCGAAACTATCCTGAAAAGGGTAAGCGCAAGAAAAAGCAGGCCTTTACTTGATGGTGAAGAGGATAAATTCGATAAGATAAAACGGATTCTCTCAGAAAGGGAAAATATATACTCCCAGGCAGATATTACTGTTATAACTGACCGCGGAACACAGAAAAAGATAATCGATAAGATCGTAGAAAAAATTATATCCCTTCAAAAGAAAGTTTAATGAATATCAACTCAAAAATTAAAGTAGAACTTGGAAAGAACTCCTATGAAATTATTCTGGGAAATAATCTGCTTAGTTCCGCAGGTGAATTACTTAATGAAGTTCTGCCGGAAAAAAGTAAGGTATTTATTGTATCAGATAAGAATACCTCAAGATATTCTGCAAAACTGAAAAAATCACTCAGCAGCGAAGGTTTTCAACACTACGAGATCATTTTACCTGCGGGTGAGAAAACCAAATCCTTCAAAAATCTTGAAAACATATTTAATTCAGTTTTTCCTCACAGGCCGGAAAGGAATTCTACCTTACTTGCACTAGGCGGCGGTGTTGTAGGTGATATAACAGGTTTTGCCGCAAGCACATTACTCAGGGGGGTTAACTTTGTCCAGATACCAACTTCATTACTGGCAATGGTTGATAGTTCCGTTGGCGGCAAAACAGGATTAAATGTAAAATTCGGGAAGAATTTAGTTGGTAGTTTCTACCAGCCCAAAATCGTAATTGCCGATATTGGCCTGCTTAAAACCCTGCCGAAAAGGGAACTTCTTTCAGGATATGCGGAGATAGCAAAATATGGCCTTATAAATGATAAGAGATTCTTTGAATTTCTGGATAAACAAAAAGATTTTTCTGAAATAGCAAAAATGATCCAGGTTTCATGCGACTCAAAAGCCAAGATCGTTTCAGCTGATGAGAAAGAAGCCGGAAGCAGGGCATTACTAAACCTTGGCCATACTTTTGGCCACGCCCTTGAAACTATAGGCCAGTATGATGGCAGGCTGCTCCATGGTGAAGCTATTGCCATAGGAATGGTTCAGGCCTTCAGGTTTTCTGAATATCTTGGCATATGTAAAACTGGCTGCGCTGATAGAATTGAAACCCATTTCAAATCAAAGAAGCTGAGAACAAAAGCTTCGGAAACCGGCTTTAATTTAAATCCTGATAAAATAATAAAACTAATGTATCAGGATAAAAAGGTCTCTTCAGGTAAGCTCACACTTATCCTCGCGGAAGACATCGGCAGAACTTTCATTAAAAAAGACGTTAGCGAAACTGCACTTAAGGAATTTTTAAAAATAGACCTATCAAAATAATATGAAAACCCACATGAAAATTTACAGGCTATTATTCTTAATATTATTATTACCATCTCTGGCAAATGCAGAAACAAAAAATTTCTCTGCTGATCAGATAGATCTGCTCCATTCCGCGCAGATATATATGGATAATCTACAGGACGTTACCGCAAGGTTCATCCAGTTCAACCCTGAAAATTCTGCAATAATAAATGGGGAATTATATATTCTAAGGCCGGGCAAATTAATGATGAGATACCTTGCCCCATACAGGATAGATTATTTCATAATTGATGATAACTTTGTCCAGTATGATTATGACTTGGATCAGCTGACAAGGGCAGATGCTAATAAAAGCCCGCTCAATCTGCTTCTCTACAAAGGAATAAATTTAGCTGATAATGACTTACTCGACCTAACAAACATTGTAGATAAAGGCAGTTATTTCGAGGTTTACTTCACCAATAAAACTGAAGACCTCGCAGAAGAGATTTCAGGCCTAACACTTAAATTCAGCAAACTGCCTACGGAACTCACCGGTATAACAAGGGTTGATTCGCAGGGCAATTCAACTGACCTTACCTTCTCTAAAGTAAGAAGCAATGTTGGGCTGGAAAGCAATATATTCGAGTTTGAAAGGCCAAAACCGAAATATCCTGACGCCAGATAATAATGCTAAGTGTTTATCCTGCGAAATAATAAACGATACAATATTGTACAAAACGTATTGTAAGAAGCAATACCAGTGGAGCAATATCTATTCCATTAATAGGTTTTAAGTATCTTCTGATCTTATTAAGTACAGGCTCAATTATCTGGGCGAGAAAACTCATAACCCTTGCCACTAGCGGCTGGTGTTTATTTATGATCTCAAAATGTATAAGCAGCGCAATAACTATATAAACAAATATTGCGAATGAATAAATATCAAGGATCAGATGGATAATTGCTAGAACTGGATTTAACATAATTTTCCCTTAAGTTATGGTTTAGTTTAATTGTTTATTATAAGTTTAAAATAGATTGGTCATCATTGATCTTAATAGGCATTTTGAATACTACAACATTTCCCCTGCCCCAATATTCTATTGCATCAGGATTCATGATCTTTGCCATGGCAATACCTCTACCATTAGGGTCAGTCATGCGGGTCGGTTCAAAATTCATATAATCTTCCCAGTTAAAGCCTTTACCTTCATCTTTGATAACTATTGTATAGATACCCTCTTTATCTTTTTTATAGAGCTCAACAGTAACTTTTTTCTGGTTATGAACAGGATTCTGCAATCTTTTTTCTATCTCTTCATCATATTTATTTTCCAGCAATAATTTTGCCTTTGTTTCAAATCCGATCTCAAGATTACCATGCTCTATCGCATTTATCATTAGGGATGTCAGGCTTATTACGAATTTACCCGGATCATCCGTGAACCTTGCAAGATAATTTGCAAGCTTACGAGCTTCAACAAAAGTCCTGATCTCAAAAGTACATGATTTTATCGTATCAATTATCGTATGAAGGTTAACAACTTCGCCCCTGAAGCCTTCAAGCTCCGATCTTTCCTTAATGGCAGATTTTACTATCGAAGTAAGAACCGAATGTGAATATGGTTTTGTAATATAATAATAAGCGCCGCTTTCTATGCCTTCTACATTCTTCTTTTCCTGCGTAACGGCTGTCTGCATTATAACGGGAATAGCTTTTGTCTCAGGGTTGGCTTTTAAGACCTTCAGAACCTGTATACCGTCAAACCCCGGCATCATTATATCAAGCAATATAACATCAACATCGTCAGCGTTCTGGCTGATAAAATTTACGGCACTTTCGCCATCCATGAAACTTTTACAGTCAAAACCACCAAGCTTAAGATGTTTTTCTAATATTTCCAGATTGAACTCTTCATCATCAACGCAAACCGCCAGTGGTATCTTACTGGAAAGATTGCCTTCTTTAGCCGCGAGTTTTATTTGGTTTTCCATCATACAACTATGTTCTCATTATTTTGTTGTTCATTCTGCTTTATCGGCCTTACTGGCAGTGTGAATGAAAATATCGCGCCGCCATATTCCGAATTCTTACACCAGATATCTCCCCCGTGACCCAATATTATCTCTTTCACAATAGAAAGGCCAAGACCTGTACCGCCTGCACCTGATTTAGTTTTACTACTTTGTACGAATTTATCAAATATAGTTTCAACTTCATCATCCGGAATACCCACGCCCTGATCTGACACTGACGTAAGAAGAAAATTCCCGCCTTGTGTATATTTGAAATCTATTTTTATAAATCCACCTTGCGGTGAGAATTTAATTGCATTGGATATAAGGTTATAAAATATCTGTACCGTTTTATGGTTATCGAAATAACCTGTCATTTTAGGTTCCTGCTTATTAACAGAAACACGTAGTTTTTTATTATCCAATAACTTCTGAAGTTCGCCCAGCACTGAATTTAAAGGTGTTTCAATATTGTTGGATTTGAAATTAAAATTCATTTTGCCTGATTCCAGCTTGGAAATATCAAGGAGGTTATTTAAAAGCTGTAGTAGCCTGTTACCACTTGTTTCAATTTTACCGAAATACTTTTTAAGCTCTTCGCGCTCAACGGTTTCAACCTCACTCCTGCCGAATTCAGCAAAACTGAGGATGGCATGCATAGGGGTTCTAAGTTCATGGCTCATATTAGCGAGGAATTCTGATTTAGCTTCATTTGCCCTTTCCGCCTGAACCTTTGATTTCTCCAGCTCCTTTGTCCTGTCATAAATTTTCTGCTCCAGGCCAGAATTTGCGTCCCTTACAGCCGTATCCCTTATTTTTATCTGCAATAACATCTCATTGAACGCATCAACAAGTACACCTATCTCATCATGCGTTTTCTTCTTAACTGTAATATTATAATTACCCTGCTCGGTAACTTCCCTCGCTGCCATGAAAAGGCGATTGATCGGCCTGTCGATCATTTTTGAGAATTCATTGGAAAGCAGAAACGATAAGAATATCCCGACCGCAGTTGCCACCAAACTATAAATAAAATATATCTGGTAACTTTTCCGTATATCCGAAAGATCAGAAGAAATAGATACATAACCTATCTCATCACCCTTAATAGTTATCTTATAAAAAACCTGTAATTCGCCATTTACGAATTCATGGCCAAGATCTCTCGCAGGTGGACAACCACGCAGCTTTTCCTTCCTGAAATATTCCGCAAAAAGTTCTTTTTCCGTATCGTAAAGGCAGGCGTTTTTAACTGATGACCTTGCCGTCAGGGCGTTAAGGTTCTCCGTTGCGGTTTTTATATCGCCAAATTCTATGGCGGCCGTACTTCTGTTACCTATAACTTCTGCAAGGACAGACATCTCTTCAACAAGGTTTTCCTTCACACGGGCGGTCGAGAAATAAATGAACAATATAAGCACGAAAATTACAGACAATATGCTTGTAAAAAGGATGATGAAGAGGAGTTTTTTCCTCAAAGCCAGTCTTAAAAAATATCTTTTGATGCTATTCCTCATTGAGGGAAATTATCAGCCTTATCTGCTTTTTCAAGAAAACAGGCATCCCCATAGGAGAAAAACCTGTAATTATTTTCAACTGCATGCCTGTATGCAAGCTTTATGCTTTCCGTAGTGGCAAAGGCACTTACCAGCATAAGCAATGTTGATTTAGGCAAGTGGAAATTAGTTATCAGGCAATCCGGTATTTTAAACTCATAAGAAGGATAAATAAAAATACTGGTCTCACCAAAATATTCTTTTATTTTCCCGCTTTCAAATGGCGCTGATTCAAGTGACCTTAACGATGTTGTGCCAACCGGTATTATCCTTCTGTTCTCTGACTTAGCCTTATTTATTTTTTCGGCAGTTTCCTTAGATATCTCAAAATACTCACTATGCATTTTGTGATTTTTTATATTATCTGTTTTAACGGGTAAGAAAGTCCCTGCACCAACATGTAAAGTGACATATGCAAATTCAACACCCTTTGCTTTTAACGCCGTAAGTAACTCTTCAGTAAAATGTAGCCCTGCTGTTGGCGCGGCAACAGAACCTTCTTTTTCTGCGTAAACCGTCTGGTAGGAATTCTCATCAGACCTGTCAGGTTTCCTTTTTTTAGCTATGTAAGGTGGAAGTGGCATAAAACCATATTTTTCCAGCTTGTTAAAAAAGTTTTTGAGGTCGTATGGAAATTTTAAAGTAACTTCACCCGTTTCACTTCCCAATAATTTTTCCTCTAGGATTTCCGCGCAGAAATCTTCACTGATATTAAATATACTACCTTTTTTAAATCTTTTAGAAGGCTTGGTAAGCGCCCTCCATACTTGTGAAGTATCTTCCGAGGATATAGATTTTAAAAGCGTTGCTTCTGCTTTCTTACCCTCAATCTCTCCTTCTAACCTTGCAGGGATAACTTTGCTGTTATTAAAAACCAGTACATCTCCTGCCTTAAGAAAACTTACCAGATCCTTAAATACCGCATCTTTTATTTTCCCATCTTTTGAAAGGTACAGAAGCTTGCTCTCATCCCTTTTTGAAAGAGGCTTATCAGCGATTAATTCCGGCGGCAGATCATAATTGAATTCTTCTAACTGCATAGTTAAACTACTTAAAATCCCAGAGATTTACTACGCGCTTTGGCTTTCTTACGCGCGGCGCGAACACGGCCCCTCATAACTCCTAAACGCTGCGCTTTTTCATGATGTGAATTGACTATTTCCTGCTGCATGCCGCCAAGCTTACCCTTAATATCCTGATCAATCCCCTCACCTGCGGCTACTTCCGTATGGGCAGTTGAACCATAACCTTCATCCCTTGCCTGCTCTGCGGCATCCATATGCTGGCGATGGATAAGTGATTTCAGATCCCTCTTCTGGCGGGATTTTACTTTCTCTTCCTTAGTCTCAGGATTTTTAGACCAAAATATCAAATTAAACCTTCGGTTTTTCTTTTTTAGAGTTTTGTTTTCTTCTCAAAAGATTTTCACGCAGCGCTTTATCCAGCCTATCTTTTTTCGAATCGTTATTTTTAGGAACTTCACCTTTCATAATATAACAGAACATTCAATTCGTAAAATTGCAACATGTTTCAAAATGGCTTAATCTTCCAATGCCTGAGGAAGTTTTGCCGCCATATATGTAATCGTACCAGCGCCCATACATATTATAAGGTCACCGGGTTGTGCTATTTTCTTTAGCGTATTTGCCAGCTCCGAATCAGTTTCAAGGGATATAACTTCCTTCCCTTTCTTTTTTACGGCTTTGGCGAGCGCATGCTGGTCAATGCCATCTATGGGCTTTTCGCCAGCTGAATACATTTCAGTGATAACAGAATAATCTGCATCTTCAAACGAGCTTGCAAAATCATCAAACAGATCATGAAGCCTTGTATATCTGTGGGGTTGCATAACCGCTATAACCTTACCTTTTTTATTACCAAGGAAATGCTTTCCCGCTGAAAGCGTAGCTTTTATCTCTGCCGGGTGGTGCGCGTAATCATCAACCACGGTAACACCATTTGTAACGCCGGTAATAGTGAACCTTCTCTTAACCCCGCCAAAATTTGCGAATGCTTTGATAAGGGTTTTTATTGGTATATTTATGCTAAGGCCAACAGCGATTGCAGCCAGTGAATTCGAAATATTATGCTTCCCGAAACACGGTATAGTTACTTCATGTTTTTCGCTTCCTCCCGTTTCTGACAGACCATCAGAAATTATCACTTCAAAAACAGAACATCCTTCTTCAAACCTTATTTTATGGGCATAAATATCAGCCTTCTCATTCTCAAGTGAATAATAATATATTCTGCGATTCTCAGTTTCTTCGGCTATCCTTCTGGTAAGGTCATGGTCTTTGTTAACAACTGCAAAACCATAGAACGGCAGGCGGGAAAGGAATGATTTAAAACCTTCCTCCATCTTGTCCATTGTTCCCCAGTAATCCATATGCTCAGGATCAATATTAGTGATAACACCAACTGTTGCTGGTATTTTTATAAATGTGCCATCGCTCTCATCCGCTTCAGCCACCAGCCAGTCACCACTGCCAAGGCGCGCGTTAGAACCTATGCTGTTTATCACGCCGCCATTTATAACGGTCGGCTCTAAACCGGATTCCTGAAGCAAATGTGCAATCATTGAAGTTGTAGTTGTCTTCCCGTGGGAACCCGCAATTGCAATTGTCGCCTTAAGCCTTGTCAGCTCAGCAAGCATTTCAGACCTGCGAACCACCGGAAGTTTCTGGTTCAATGCCCCGACTATCTCAGGGTTATCATCCTGCACCGCTGTTGACTTAACTATTACTGAGGCATTATCAACATTCTCAGCCTTATGCCCGATAAAAACCTTTATCCCAAGCGCCTGTAACCTTTTAACATTATAATTTTCCGAAATATCAGAACCTTGAACTTTATAACCCATATTATGCAATATTTCTGCAATGCCGCTCATCCCTATGCCGCCGATACCAACCATATGTATGGTGCCGATATCAAATGGTATGAACCTTAATGAAGAAAATTTCTTTTTAACTACTGACATTATCTATTCTTTTTATTTGGAATTATCCTGAGAAGTGAATTCAAAATAAGCGTAACCCCTACTGCGGATATCTTGCTTTTATCAACTTCTATTTCATATCTGCCGCCCCTTGCGATCTCTTCGTAAGAATCCCCTGAAACTATTGAATAGCAAAGTCCGGAATGGTATTTGAAATTTTTCTCTTCTAGAATATTAAAGCTGATATTCAGTTTACCGATTTTTTTGCTTAATAGTTGAACCACTTTCTCTGCTTCTTCAAGACTCTTATTTTTGCCTGTGAGCTTTTTTATTTTCTTAATTGCGCTTTCCGCCTCTTTTATATTTGAAACTTCATCCGCGATATTAATTATCTCAATAATTTTGCTAAGCTTTTTAGATTTAAGCTCTGAGAGATTCTTCTGTTCAATGGCTTTTTGTATTTTACTTATCTCATTTTTCTCTAAGGAAGTTCCTATTATCTCCCTAAGTAAACTCGGTATGCAGAAATCTATGGTAAAGTTTTTCACTCCGAGGAATTCAAGGATTTTAGCCGCAGTTAAAATTATCTCTGTATCTGCTACCGGCTTATAAGAGTTGATCAACTCAACACCAGTTTGTGTTATCTGGCGCTCAGCGAATTTACCCTTGCCTGATTTCCTGAATATCTGCCCGGTATAAGAAATTCTGATCTCCTTACTGTCTTTATAAAGCCTGTCTTTAACTATCCTTGCGATTTGCGGGGTGATGTCATTCCTCAGCACCATCATCTTACCAGATAACGGGTCTGTAACCTTAAAGAACTCAGAAGTTACTGATCTGTCTAGGCTTTGCTCAAATTCCATTATGGACGGGCGAACCAGTTCATATCCCATCTCTTTGAATTTCTTGATTATCAGGTAATTGCTCTCCAGCTCCTTGAAAGAAGTTTCCTGCATGGAGTCATAAAACCCTGATGGAAGTAGATTTTTTTTGCTTTTAGGCATATAATGGATTTATGATATAAATCGGACAACCTTATACCGGTTATTCTTGAAAAGTGTAGGGGTTTTATTATATAATGATCACGCGTTTAACTTAACGGAGAAAAAATGAAAGATTATACTAATCTATCCCAAACCCAAACCAAGGCTGGTTTTGATGAAGGATTAAGACAGCACATGCTTAAAGTGTTCAACTATATGGCACTTGGTCTTGGTGTAAGTGGTATTTTCGCTTACCTGGCTATTACTGTTCCTGCATTTGCAGCTTTTGCTCACCAGTTAAGGTGGGTTTGGTTTGCAGCAATTTTAGCTATGGCATTTTTAGTTATGCCTAGAATGCACACTATGTCTGAAAGCGGTGCTAAAGCGGCGTTCTTTGGATATGCAGCTATCCTTTCCATCGCTATTGCGCCAATGTTTGCAATTTACACTGGTGAAAGTATCGCAAGGACATTCTTTGTAACTGCGGCAACTTTCGCATCACTCAGCATCTTTGGTTATACTACTAAAAAAGACCTGACAAGCGTTGGTACTTTCGCAATGATAGGTGTATGGGGTGTATTCTTCGCAGGCTTGGTCAATATATTCCTTGGTAGCCCTGCATTGATGTTCATTACATCTGCTGTCGCAGTAGTAGCTTCCATCGGTTTGACCATGTATGACGTTCAGAAGATCAAGCAGACATATTATGTTCTTGGTGGCGGTGAAGCAGCTGGCAGAGCGGCTATAGTTGGTGCGCTGCAATTATACTTCGACTTCGTATATATGTTCATCCACTTGCTGCAATTCATGGGAAATAGAAGATAATAATTTTCTATTATACGTAATGATAATTTAAAGGCCCCGATCGGGGCCTTTTTCATTTGCACATTTATAATCTATTCATTAAATTCCGCCAAAACCAACATATAGGAAAACATGTTCTCACTAGAAGGAAAGAAGGCTCTGATAACAGGCGCCACTGGCGGTATCGGGGAAGAGATCGCTAAGATACTACATAAACAAGGCGCTGAAGTGGTTATATCTGGCACCAGGCAGGAAAAGCTGGACGCACTTGCAACTGAACTTGGCTCAAGGGTTCACACCCTTACCTGCAATTTAAAAGATAAGGAGCAGGTTAAGAAACTTGCTTCCGATGCTGAAGAAAAAGCATCAGGCATAGATATACTTATATGCAACGCAGGCATTACAAAAGATAACCTTCTTATGCGTATGAGCGAAGATGATTTTGAAGACGTGATATCAGTAAACCTTACATCAACCTTTGTGCTGGTAAAATCATTCATACGCGGAATGATGAAACGCAAACACGGGCGTATAATTACTATAGGCTCGATCGTAGGCACCATGGGTAATCCGGGGCAGGCTAATTATGTTTCCTCTAAGGCAGGTGTTGCAGGCCTTGTTAAATCAGTAGCGCAGGAAGTTGCAAGCAGGGGCATCACTGCGAATAATATAGCTCCCGGTTTTATTGATACCGCAATGACTGACAAATTAACAGACGACCAGAAAAATAAAATGCTCTCCGTTATACCAGTCGGGTATTTTGGTAAACCTGAAGATGTCGCAACAACTGCTCTGTTCTTAGCTAGCAACGAAGCCAGATACATCACCGGACAGACCATTCATGTTAATGGTGGCATGCTGATGGTATAACACTTAACTGCTATTTAAATTCAAACAAAAAAAGAGGTGAAGATTATAAAACCTTCACCTCTAAAATATAATACCAAATATTACTTTGATTATTTATTTACTTCTTCCCTGATCTTAACCCTGTCTTCTTCTTTCATAGGTATCAGGCCTTTAAGTGAAAGATAACCTTCATCACTTAAAGCATCTTCAGAAGTGAACTCTTTTACGAATTCTTTTAAACCAGCGATCGTATCCAGATGCTCACCTTTCACATAGATATAAAGTGAACGTGAAACAGGATATTTACCATCATGGATATTCTCAAAAGTAGGGTCTACATTATCAACATATGATCCTTGGAGAGTATCACTGTTCTGCTCAAGGAAGCTGAACCCGAATATACCAAGGGCATCATGATTATTCTTAAGCTTCTGGACTATAAGATTATCATTCTCACCTGACTCAACATATTCACCATCTTCACGGATCTCATGGCAGACTTTCCTTCTGATCTCTTCATCAGGAATTTCTTTTACGAATTCAGGAATTTCTATACAAACAGGTTCCATAACTATCTCAACAAATGCATCACGCGTTCCTGAAGTTGGTGGCGGGCCGTAAACTTCGATTTTTTTATCAGGAAGCGTAGCATCTATCTCGTTCCACCTTTTATAGTTATTCTCTACCAGCTTACCATCTCTTACCACCCTTTTAGCCAGCGCATTAAAAAGCTGCTCTCTGGTAAGTTTGTAATGGTCAGCTTCTGAAGAATTCGCTATCGCAATTCCGTCAAAACCGATCTTAACTTCAATAATATCATTAACGCCGTTTACTTTACAAAGCTGTACTTCGCTTTCTTTTATCTTACGTGATGCGTTAGTTATATCAGGGAACTCCTCACCAACTCCGCTACAAAATAATTTCATCCCGCCGCCCGTACCTGTTGATTCAACTATCGGTGTCCTGAAATCAGTTTTAGTGCCGAATTCCTCAGCAGCTACCGTTGCAAAAGGATACACCGTCGAAGAGCCTACTATCCTGATCTGGTCCCTAGCTTCAGCGCTTAAGGCAATCAGAGATGACATCAAAGCCGTAACAAATAACAATTTTTTCATATCCCTTATTTATTGGTTCAATCGTTACTTCCCATAGCATTTTTCAAGTTTCCTTGCAATAACATAAACTTCTTATTATTAAGTATGTAAAATTTAAATCAGGGATTCTATGGCAAACAGAAATAAGATCGCACTAGTCGGCGCAGGTAATATCGGCGGAACATTAGCTCACTTGGCGGCTTTAAAAGAGCTGGGTGATATTATCCTTCTTGATGTAAACGAAGGCCTGCCACAAGGCAAATCACTTGATATAGCTGAAAGCTCCCCTGTTGACGGGTTTGATTCCTGCATTAAGGGCAGCAACGATTATAAAGATATTGAAGGTGCAGACGTTGTTATAGTAACAGCAGGCGTTGCCAGAAAACCTGGCATGAGCCGTGACGATCTTCTCGGTATCAACGCAGGGATAATTACAACCGCAGCTGAAGGCATCAAAAAATATGCCCCAAATGCATTCGTTATAGTTATCACTAACCCACTTGATGCAATGGTTGCAGTGATGCAGAGGAAAACAGGCTTTGCACCAAACAAGGTTGTTGGTATGGCTGGCGTTCTTGATTCTGCAAGGTTCAGCTATTTCTTAGCTGAAGAATTCAAGGTTTCTGTACAAGATATCACTACATTCGTTCTGGGCGGCCACGGCGATACTATGGTTCCATCAGTTCGTTATTCAACAGTTGCCGGTATCCCACTTCCTGACCTTATCAAAATGGGCTGGACCACTCAGGATAAACTCGACAAAATAGTTCAGAGAACCCGTGATGGCGGCGCTGAAATAGTTGGCCTGCTTAAAACCGGTTCAGCATTCTACGCTCCTGCTGCTTCAGCTATAGCAATGGCAGAAAGCTATATTAAAGACAAAAAACGCGTTCTTCCATGTGCCGCCCAGCTTAACGGCGAATATGGCGTTAAAGGATTATATATTGGCGTTCCTGTAGTTATCGGCAAAAACGGTGTTGAAAGGATCATAGAGATCCAGCTTGATAAGTCTGAAAAAGAAATGTTCGACAAATCCGTCGAAGCCGTAAAAGCCCTTTGCGAAGCGGTGAAGTTGTAATTGTATTTGATAATTTTGTCATACTGGCGCAAGCCAGTATCCAAAATAAATAGATTCTAAATATTTATACAGCGCCTGCTTTCTCAGCAGGGCTCATAGGGCGTAACTGGTATTTAACTGAAGTGGTCATTCCTTGCTTTTCAGGTGTAACCAGCATTATTTCGCCGTCTTTAGTATAGGTCATAACGTCAATTTCCTTCCAACCAAACTGTGGGAGAACATCATCATAAAAACCTTTTACTGAGTTTATATCTTCAAAACCTGTCGCGTACATCTCAACTATCCTGCCTTCCGCTGAGTCAAAGAAACTGCCGGTTCCCGGGTCAGCTTGAAAACCGCCCATCAGCGGAACATCAGGAAGAGATGGAACAAACTCTGCATTCTTTGCGCTATGCCCGCAAGCTGAAATAGTTAGCGCTAATAGAATTGTACAAATCTTTTTCATAAATTTCCTTTTGCTAAGTACTTGGTACTAGGTACTTAGCACTATTTCTTTAAACTCTGGCATTTTGGACAGTAGAATGTGCTTCTACCCTGCTGCACAATTCTTTTTATAAGAGAGCGGCAGACAATGCAAGGTTGATTTTCCCGCCCGTAAACTTTGAATTCATGCTGGAAATGCCCGACATCTCCGTCACTTCTCACATAATCACGAAGTGTTGAGCCACCTGATTTTATAGCAGCCGCTAAAACCTTAACTATATTATCTTTTAATATCTTCAGCTTAGGAATAGAAATTTTCCCCGCTGCAATGGTCGGGTTAATTGAAGATAAAAATAGTGCTTCACTAGCATAGATATTCCCAACACCTGATAATATCCCACCATCCATTAAAGCCTGTTTCACGCTTTGGGTTTTATTCCTGAAAGCATTCCAGAGATACTTTTCATCAAATTCATCAGAGAATGGTTCAACCCCCGCATCTCTCAAAACTTTGGATTTTACTACATCTTTAGTATCTTCAAAAGTAACAAGCCCAAACCTTCTGGCATCATTGAATACCACCAGACTATTATCATTAAATTCCATTATAAAATGGTCATGTGTTTGCTTTGTATAGGGTTTATGCTTAAATAATAATTTACCAGTCATACCCAGATGAATGATAAGCGTTCTGTTATTATCAAGGTTAATAAGTATATATTTTGCCCTTCTGGCTAGGCTCACGATCTTTGATTTCTTAATATATTCCACCAGGTTAGGCGGGAATGGTACACGCAGCTTTTTATCCCCAAGGAACACAGCTTCTATCTTTTTGCCTACTATATGCTTCTCAAGGCCATTTTTGACCGTCTCTACTTCCGGGAGTTCAGGCATAATACCTAGCTTAAGTTAATTTCACTTAAAATTCTGTTCTTAATGGTCTATATAAGGCAAAAATTTCAAGAATGGAAAATATTAAAGCAAATTTCGGGTTCAAGGAAGTTGATAGCGATCAGAAGCATGGCATGGTTTTTGACGTGTTCAAATCTGTCGCAGGCAAATATGATATCATGAATGATTTCATGAGCTTTGGCCTGCACCGCATATGGAAGCGCGTTATGGTAAATAACTTGCCACTGCGTGAGAATGCACAGATGCTGGATATCGCCAGCGGCTCAGGTGATATAGCGATCAAGATAATTAGGAAATATAAAGCAAAAAACGTAGCTTTAAAAATTACGCTTTCCGATATTAACGAGCACATGCTAGAGAATGGTAAGAATAAAGTAATTGATGAAAATCTTTTTTCATACGCAGATTTTAAGATTGCCGATGTCGAAGCCCTGCCCTTTCCAGATAGCTCTTTTGATTTTATAACGGTTGCTTTCGGTATAAGGAACGTAACAGATATACCAAAAGCCCTTAAAGAAATTCACCGTGTGCTAAAGATAGGTGGTAAATTCATGTGTCTTGAATTTTCAAATGTGGAGAATGATATTCTGGCTAAAATATATGAAACTTACTCTTTCAATATAGTTCCAAAGATTGGCCGCGTGGTAGCTAATGACGAAGCTTCATACCAATATCTGGTGGAAAGCATAAAGATGTTCCCGGAAGCTGAAAGGTTTAAGAATATGATATCTGAAGCTGGCTTTGAAAATACCTCTTATGAGAAACTCACTTTCGGAGTGGTCGCAATTCATAGCGGGTGGAAATTATGATAGGCACCTTTAGGAACATTTACCGCGGTTGCGAAATTATTTTAATTTTAGCAAGGTATGACGCGCTATTCTTTTTAAATAATACCAGGCTTTCTTTCCTTGAAAAACTCCTAAAGCCTTTAAGAAAAAGAAGCTCTAAAAATCTCACTAACGGGCAGAAACTATTAGTATCATTACAACTGCTCGGCCCTAGCTTTATAAAATTAGGTCAGGCTTTATCCATACGCTCAGACCTTGTCGGTGAAAAGGTCGCAGATGAACTTAAAGCCCTTCAGGACAGGCTCCCGCCCTTCCCTTTTGCTAAGGCAAAAAGTATAATAGAGAGTGACCTTGGACCTTTGGAAACCTTATTCTCTCATTTTAATGAAACCCCAGTTGCAGCTGCATCAATTGCGCAGGTCCACTTTGCAAAAACTATTGAAGGTGATGACGTTGCTGTAAAGATCCTCCGTCCAAATATCGCCGCAAAATTCGCCCGTGATTACGAACTTTTATATTTCCTCGCTGGCCTGTTTGACTTCGCTGCACCAAGCCTGAGGCGCTTAAGATTCAAAGAAGTTATCCTAAAACTTGAAGAGACCACTACGTTAGAAATGGATTTTTCTTACGAGGCTGCCTCCGCCAGCGAATATGCTGAGAATTTCAAAGGCGATGAAAATATAAGAGTGCCTAAAATATACTGGAAATATTCTTCCTCAAACGTAATGACGCTGGAAAAATTTGAAGGAGTAAGGATTGATGATCTGGAAGCTTTAAGGGCTCAAGGACATGATATCCATGATATATTGATGAAATCCTCTTTGCTTTTCGTAAGACAGGTTCTGCGTGATGGTTTTTTCCACGCTGATATGCACCCAGGAAATGTCTTGATCGATAAAGATGGAAAGATCTGCGTTATAGATTACGGCATAATGGGAAGGCTTGATAAGGAAACACGTATCTTCCTTGCGGAAATGCTGTTAGCATTTTTAAATCGAGATTACCGTAAAGTAGCTGACTTACATTTTGAGTTTGGCCTTATCTCAAGGGATCAGGATAGAGATTTATTTGCCCAAGCCTGCCGCGCTATTGCGGAACCTATATTGGGCTTACCACAAAACCAGATATCAATAGCACGTTTGCTTAATCAGCTCTTTAAGGTTTTTGACAGATTTAAAATGGTAACTGAGACCAAGTTCCTTCTACTACATAAAACCATGTTCATGGCAGAAGGTCTAGGACGTATTTTAAACCCGGAGCTTAATTTCTGGGAGGTTTCACGTGAATTAATTGAAGAATGGGGTGCTGAAAATTTGGGTCTCAGAGCACGCATTAAAACGCGAATAAACGACACTCTAGAATGCTTAGATAATATAAAGAAGATAACTAAAAGTGCATCCTATACATATACTGAAAATGGATTAATTCTTCACCCATCAACTATTGAACAATTAAAAAATAAAGAGAAGCGCAGCTTCTGGTGGCAAATTATAGCTATAGGATCTATAATGACGCTAATTATTCAGAATTATAATTGAACGTGAAAATTCTTTACATAGTTACAGGTAGCATCGCTGCAATTAAAGCGCCTGAGATAGTGCGTGAGTTTAAAAAGCTTGGTCATTCTATTACCTGCGTTATGACTAAATCTGCAAGTTATTTCACTACTGAAACTGCCCTATCTTACCTTTCTGAAAATAAGGTTTACACTAAAATGTTTGAGCCTGATGATGAATCAGAAATGGCTCACATTAAACTTTCCCGCGATAATGATATTATACTTGTAGCCCCTGCTTCTGCTGATTTTATTGCAAAGCTTGCCCATGGATTATGTGATGATCTGGCTTCGACAGTCTGCATCGCCTCAGATAAAAAGATCATATTAGCGCCAGCGATGAATACCAAAATGCTGGAATATCCTGCAACTCAGGAGAATTTGACAAAATTAAAATCGTACGGCTTTCAAATTATTGAACCTGCTGAAGGATTGCTCGCTTGTGGTGAAGAAGGCTCAGGTAAAATGGCCGATGTTGAAACCATACTTGAGACGGTACTAAATAACAAAACTAAAAAAAGCGGTAGGCTTTCCGGTAAAAAAATAGTTATTACAGCCGGCCCAACGATAGAAGAAATTGACCCTGTCAGATATATATCTAACCACTCCTCGGGTAAGCAAGGTTATGCAATAGCCAGCGCTCTAATTGATCAAGGGGCTGACGTAACTTTAATTTCTGGCGCGACTAACTTGGCAAAACCTGATTGTAATTTCATTTTAGTTAAAAGTGCTGAAGAAATGTTAAAAGCTGTAACTGGCTCACTTACAGCTGATTGCTTTATTTCATGCGCGGCTGTATCTGATTGGAAAATAAAAGAGAAAAACTTAAACAAACTTAAGAAAGGCAATTCTAATGAGCTGACTTTAAACCTTATTAAAAACCCTGATATACTAGCAGAAATATCCAGTTTAAAAGGAAGACGTCCTAAGTTAATTATTGGCTTTTCAGCAGAAACAGTAAACCTGATTGAAAACAGTAAAAAGAAATTAAAAAGTAAAAACTGCGATATAATAATTGCTAATGATGTTTCTAAGAATCCTTTTGGATCTGATTATAACTCCATATCTATAATAGATAAAAAAGGATTAATTGAAACTATTGCTAAGACTACCAAGAAAAAGATCGCTGAAAGAATTATAGATTTGGTTTTTAAAAATCTAAAATAGAAATTGTTTCACATGAAACTTTTAAAAGTTATCAACAGATACTAGGTGATCTAAAACTCCAAAAAGTTTTAAGACAAAGAATATTATATAAAAACTTATTGCTGTATAAACCCCGGCAATTATATCATCTGCCATAATACCAACTCCACCTTTCATATGCTTATCTGCATATCCAACATGCCAAGGCTTCCAGATATCAAAAATTCTAAACAATATAAAAGTAACAGGAAATACCCAAAACATAAGCACCAGATAGATAATAAACTCTCCATTATTCAGTAAATACAAACCTGAATATATTAATGAGATCAATGAGAAAGAAACAAATATTCCCGCAACTTCATCTATAACTACCTGCTTAGGATCTTCTTTATTTATCTGCTTTGAGTATCTCTCTGAGGCCCAAATTCCAATTATCCAGAAAAATAGTGCAAGGATCGTAATTACATAGACAATATAATCAGGATTTATATACCCGCCACCAACACCAAAATGCATTTGGCTATCTTTTAACTCAATGAAATATGGCTGATAAAAAATTACAGCAACTAGAATTGTTGCAGCTAAACTGCCGAAAGTTCCGGGCATAAAAGGTATCTTCCCTATGCCAAAGAAAGTAGAAATTATGGAATATAAAAATTTCACAAACGTAAATTTAAGCAGGGAACTCAGAAATAAACTCAACGGTTTTCTCACTATCCGCGATCTTATAATCAAAGGATAATTTCACACTTGCCGTGATCGCTGTATTATTAATGAAAAAATATGGAACGTTATCTACATCCATATCAACTTCCTTCTTCGCTTCAATAATATCTTTTATCATTTCAGGTTCTTTGAATTTCTGGCAGAAAACCCTGACCTCAATTACATTTTTGTTATCACCTGAAAACCCGATACTTATACGCCCACCATATATTAAAACACGTGACATAGTAAGTATCATTCCAACCATGATCCTTCTCTTGATAGCTGAAATATCTTCAGGGCAAGAAGGGTTCCACTGCAATTCAACGTGTGTTTTGTTGAAATAATTCTTCATTATATCTTTAACTTCCTTAACGGAAGTTTTAGCATTCTCAGTATAAACAACACCATAAGCCATTCTGTAAGCCTGAAGGCGCGCGAGTGATTGTTTTGAACTTTCCTCAATTATATCAATCGCCTGATTTCTTATTTCTATCCCGCCCGGGTCTTCCGTTTCACGTGCATCATTCATTACAAAATCAAGCCCATTAACTACTGCGCCTATAGGGCCAGCTATATCATGGGTAAACCTGGTGAGCAGCAATTCCGCCATTCTCTCCTGCCCTTCCGAGCCTTTTGCGTTCTTCGCACCTTTAAAAAGATTCATCACACCGTAAGGATTCATATTATTAAAATTTAATTATCTACCAAATAGCCTTGACTTAGAAGCCGATTATGACAATAACATCAAACAAATATATGTGCAATTATTTCGAAAAAATATGGATTTTGATCTTTCACAATATCTTCCTGTTCTAATATTCCTGATTGTTGCAACTTTGCTGTCCATTGTTGTTATCGGATTATCATACACTATATCTATAAAAAACCCTGATAGCGAGAAGATTTCTCAGTATGAGTGCGGGTTTGATGCATTCTCTGATGCCAGAGGCCGCTTTGATGTGCGCTTTTACCTTGTAGCTATCCTGTTTATCATATTCGATCTTGAGATAGCATTCCTCTTCCCTTGGGCAATTTCCCTTGGTGATATAGGAATTTTCGGGTTCTGGAGCATGATGACATTTTTAACCGTATTAACGGTTGGTTTTATTTATGAATGGAAGAAAGGCGCGCTCGATTGGGAGTAATTAGGAGTAATAAATTATGAAAAAACTTATAAATCCCCAGTTTGTACATACTCAGAAAATGATTCCCGCAGGTATTGAGCAGGATGAACTTCTGAAAACCGCAACCAATGAGATATCTGACAAAGGTTTCGTTGTAGCAAAATTTGATAATCTAATTAACTGGGCAAGAACAGGCTCCCTCTGGCCAATGACATTCGGTCTAGCATGCTGCGCTGTAGAGATGATGCAAACCGCTGCCAGCCGTTATGACCTTGATAGGTTCGGCTTGGTATTCCGCCCTTCACCACGCCAGTCAGATGTTATGATAGTCGCGGGAACTTTAACCAATAAAATGGCGCCTGCCCTCCGTAAAGTATATGACCAGATGGCTGAACCAAGATATGTTATATCTATGGGCTCATGCGCTAATGGTGGCGGTTATTACCATTATTCTTATTCGGTAGTTCGCGGCTGTGACAGGATAGTTCCGGTAGATATATATGTTCCGGGTTGCCCGCCTACTGCAGAAGCCCTCCTTTATGGCATCCTGAAACTACAGGATAAAATTAAAAGAACAGGCTCAGTTTTTGTAAGGAAAACCAAAAACACTCCAACCCCTCCAGATCACAAACAAATAGCTTAGAATATTATGGAATTGCCAGCTAATTTATATAGTACTATTACAGATAACAAAGGCACTCCAGTTGTTACAACAACTCCTGAGAATATCATAAACCTTCTTAAATTCCTGCGTGATGACGAATCCGCTGAGTTCAAGCAACTGATTGATGTTTGCGGCGTTGATTACCCTACACGTGAGAAAAGGTTTGAGATAGTTTATCAGTTGCTAAGCCTTAAATTCAACAAAAGATTAACAGTAAAAATTGCAGCAGAGGAAGACACTTTAGTACCTTCCGTCTGCGAAGTTTTTTCCGATGCGAACTGGCTGGAGCGCGAGATATGGGATATGTACGGCGTTAAATTCAAAAACCATCCTGACCTCCGCAGGATACTTACTGACTACGGCTTTGAAGGCCATCCTCAAAGAAAAGATTTCCCGCTTACAGGATACGTAGAAGTTAAATATGATGAACAAAAGGGCAGGGTAGTTTACGTACCAGTTCACCTCCATCAGGAATACCGCAACTTCGATTATCTCTCTCCATGGGAAGGCACAGAATATGTGCTTCCAGGCGATGAAAAAGCTAAGGCTTGATTTATTTTATACGTTCTTTCCAAAACGTCATAACTTATCTGCAAATAAATTATCTCTATAGTTTCCCAATTCTTCTTTCATATGCTACAGCACTAATCGCGCTTTCGCTAAATTTGGCAAGACCAAAATTAGCGAAAGCGGATGGTGCCCGGAAGAGGACTCGAACCTCCATGGTTTCCCGCTAGCACCTGAAGCTAGTGCGTCTACCAATTTCGCCATCCGGGCATTTAGAAATAAAAACTTCAAATTGCCAGATTTCAATAATCTTTCTTGTCATATTTGCAAGATTCTTCTATAGGAAATCGTTAACGATAAACTTTTAAGACTACCAGAATAAAACAATGTCACGCGAAGTTTCACTAAAGAATATGACCTTGAATTTCGGCCCGCAGCATCCTGCGGCACACGGCGTTCTGAGGCTTATACTGGAACTTGACGGCGAGGTAGTTGAACGCGCTGATCCGCATATTGGCTTGCTTCACAGGGGCACAGAAAAACTTATCGAACATAAAACATATCTGCAGGCTCTGCCTTATTTTGACCGCCTAGATTATGTTTCACCTATGTGTCAGGAGCATACTTACTCGTTAGCCGTAGAAAAATTACTCAATTGCGAAGTACCTATCAGGGCGCAATATATCAGGGTTATTTTTGCAGAGCTTACCAGAATTTTGAACCACATTATGAACGTTACAACATTCGCGCTTGATGTTGGAGCGATGACACCACTTCTCTGGTTATTTGAAGAGCGCGAAAAAATCATTGAATTTTATGAGCGTGTATCTGGCTCAAGAATGCATTCTGCTTACATCCGTCCGGGCGGAGTTGGCAGGGATCTGCCACCGGGATTAATCGAAGACATAGTTAACTTCGTTGATAAATTCCCTAAATATCTTTCTGACGTTGAAGATCTGCTTACAGAGAATAGGATATTTAAACAAAGAACAGTAGATATAGCGACCGTTTCTGCCACTCAGGCGCTTGACCTTGGCTTTAGCGGACCAATGCTTCGCGCTTCAGGGATAGCTTGGGATCTTCGTAAATCACAGCCTTATGAAGTTTATGACAAAATGGAATTTGATATTCCAATAGGTAACCATGGCGATTGTTATGATAGATATCTGTGCCGCATTGCGGAAATGTATGAATCTGTAAAAATAGTTAAGCAGGCTTGCGCGCAAATACCGGGTGGCCCGGTTAAAACACTAGATAGAAAAATAACTCCCCCGCCACGTGCTGAAATGAAAACTTCGATGGAAGCCCTTATCCACCATTTTAAATTATATACTGAAGGCTATCACGTTCCAGCTGGCGAATATTATGTTGCAACTGAAGCTCCTAAAGGTGAATTTGGTGTTTATATTGTCGCTGACGGAACCAATAAACCTTATAGATGCAGGCTTCGTGCTCCAGGATTTATCCACTTGGCTGCTATGGACGAATTATGCAGAGGACACATGCTTGCAGACGTAGTTGCTGTTCTTGGATCTATGGATATAGTTTTTGGAGAAGTTGACAGATAATACTTATGAACATGTTTCCCGTGAAACAAAATATTATGATGAAACAAAATTTATTACATAAAGACACTCCTAACAAATTCAGATTCTCTCCTGAAAATCTGAAGAAGATAGAGACTATTCTCAAAAAATATCCTGAGAACAAAAAGGCTTCCGGGGTTATTCCTCTGCTTGATATTACCCAAAGGCAAAATGGCAACTGGCTTTCTGTTGATGCAATGAATGCAGTCGCTGAGATTCTGGAAATGCCATATATACGCGTTTATGAAGTAGCAACCTTCTATTCAATGTTCAATCTCAAACCTGTAGGAAAACATTTTATACAGCTTTGCAGAACTACACCTTGCTGGCTTAGAAAATCAGATGAGTTAAGAAATCTGGTCAAAACAAAACTTGGAATAGGAAAGGGTGAAACTACAGCTGATGGGCAATTCACTTATACTGAAGTTGAATGTTTGGGAGCTTGTGTTAATGCACCGGTAGTACAAATAAATGATGATTATTACGAAGATGTAAATCCTGAAATATTATCAGGAATATTGGATGACCTGGTTCTCGGTAAAAAACCTGATATAGGGACTCAGGTTAACCGCAAGAATTCTGCACCTAGAGATAATATATAATAAAACCGTAGGTTTATGCTGTTAATGGAAGGAAAAGAATTGCAGAACTGGGAGAAGACCAGAAAGCAGGGCGGTAAAAAATATATAATCAAAACCTCGTTGATAGCTTACGCAATTGTATTTTTTATTCATGTGATAGTTAATGGTTTTTTACATCTTGATAAGATAGATCGCTATATAAGATATAATATTGGTATATGGCCGAAACTGTTGGTTATCACTATACTCAGCCTGTCTGCGTTATTAGTGCTGACCACATTTTTCTGGAAGTTCAACGAAAGAAGATACAAAGCAACATTAGAAAATAAGAAGTAAAACATGTTAAAAAATAGCGACAGGATATTTACGAATCTTTATGGCTACGAACCATTTTCACTTGAATATGCAAGGAAACGTGGTGACTGGGATAATACCAGATCACTACTTGAAAAAGGGCCGGAAGCTTTAATTGAAGAAGTAAAACAATCAGGCTTAAGGGGCAGGGGCGGCGCAGGGTTTGCAACCGGTATGAAGTGGAGCTTTATGCCAAAGACTCCGCCAATGGATAAGAACGGCAATCCCAAACCATCTTACCTTGTGATAAATGCTGATGAATCTGAACCGGGTACATGCAAAGACCGTGATATTTTACGCCACGATCCTCACAAACTTATCGAAGGCGCTTTGATCGCCGGTTTCTCGATGAGAGCGAAAGCTGCTTATATTTATATCCGTGGTGAGTTCTATAATGAAGCATCTGCTATCCAGAAAGCAATTGAAGAAGCTTATGAAGCAGGCTTAGTTGGTAAAAATGCCTGCGGCAGCGGCTATGATTTTGATGTTTACCTACATCGTGGGGCAGGGGCTTATATTTGCGGTGAAGAAACAGCTCTACTTGAAAGCTTGGAAGGCAGGAAAGGCCAACCAAGATTGAAACCACCATTCCCGGCGGCGGCTGGCTTATATGGCTGCCCAACAACTATTAACAATGTTGAAACAATTGCCGTTGTGCCAACAATTCTAAGAAGAGGCGCTGCATGGTTTGCAGGGCTTGGCAAACCAAATAATTCCGGCACAAAATTATTCTGCATTTCAGGTCACGTAAATAATCCGTGTAACGTAGAAGAAGAAATGGGTATACCACTTAAAGACCTTATCGAAAAACATGCTGGCGGCGTAATAGGTGGCTGGGATAATTTAAAAGCAATAATACCGGGCGGCTCTTCAGTGCCTATGCTACCAAAAGCAATATGTGATACTATAACTATGGATTTTGACTCCCTTCGCGGTGTTCAATCTGGGCTAGGTACAGCGGGCGTTATTGTAATGGATAGGTCAACTGACGTTATTGAAGCTATCGAACGCCTTAGCCACTTCTATATGCATGAATCATGCGGGCAATGTACACCATGCAGGGAAGGCACCGGCTGGATGTGGCGCATCATGAAAAGGCTCGTCAAAGGCGATGCCGAGATTTCTGAAATTGATGAACTCTTAGATATTACAAAACAGATCGAAGGCCATACTATATGCGCCCTCGGTGATGCTGCCGCCTGGCCTATACAAGGCTTGGTAAGACACTTCAGAAGTGATATTGAAGACAGGATCAATAATAACAAAGCCAGACAAGTAGCTTAAATCTTAAGCATCTCCATCTGAGTTACTCTCCGGGTTATTTTTTGTAAGTTTATCTTTAAGACCTTTTGCAACTTTCACTGCAACATCTTTCACAACATCTCTTTCCTGACGAACTTTAGACCTGTTCAGATCAACTGCGGAATCTTTCAGATTAAGATGCGTATCTTTTGTTAGGTCAATTGTACCATCAGATTCTTTATTTGATCCAGCCTCAGCAGACTCTTCCTTACTACTGATTTTACTCTCTATATCTTCAGGTGAAGATTCATTAATATCACCAGTGACCATTGCCGCAATCTCATCCGCACTTTTATCTGGATATAATTCTGCGTAATACAAAGCCAGACCAGATAAATGCGATGCAAAGAATCCTTTTTTAAGTTTAAACATTTTGCTGTATATCACATCCATCGCGTTATCTGCCTTGTGGTGTGCCACCTCTTTAGCTTCCAATACTTCATATATAGATTCCCCGAATTCACCAGTTTCAGATTCTTTATTCTCCTGCTCTTCCTGAATTTGTATCTTTCCTTCCACTGCTTTAACAATGCCGGCACTTTCCATTTTTTCTTTGTTGGAATGTATTTTATCCAGATCAATCTGCATTTCAGTATTATCCATTAATGGATCCCGAGCATTCTCATAAATAGATTTAAGCTCATCATTTGATTCTTTAGGTAGCTCTACAACAGGAGCAATAAATTCTTCAAACTGTTTTTCTATTGTCTGTGGTTCATCAACTATTTTATAAAGGCTTTCTGTAATACCGCCCATATCCACACCAAACATACTCATATCGCCTTGCCCAAATGTATCTAGAGCTTCTTTAGCAGTATCAATATCTATTACTTCAGTATTAGGAGACCTTGGTGTCTCAACTGTAACCACATCTATATCTTCTGTAGAAAGAGTTGAAATTTCTTTTTCTGGAACCACTATAACAGGTTGCTCAAGACCACTAACCTGAATATTTTCTATTTCCGGATCTGGTGTCTGCACTTGAGGAGTTATATCAGCTTTTTCAGAAACAATATTAGTAGGAGCGCCTCTTTTAATTCCACTTTCTTTATTACCAGAATTATTATCCGCTCTTTGCTGGTTAGAATTAATATCAGGTTGAGGTTGTTCTAGTATAATTTGATTTAACGACACTGTTTGCTGAGTATTATTAGTTTGCACCGGAGTTGGCTGCACTTGCGGATTTGCTTCAAAGGTTATTTCAGGAATAACATTTGTAGGTGTGCTTCTATTCATCCCAACCGCATCATCAGAACTATTATCACCTCTCTGCTGGTTAAGATTATCAGATTGAGGTTGCTCTGGTGTGACTTGATTTAATGCTACTGGTTGCTGAATATTATTAGACTGTGTATTTTGTACCGGGTTTGTCTGCACCTGCGGATTTGTTTCAAAGGCTGTTTCAGGAACAACATTCGTAGGTGTGCTTCTATTCATTCCATTTTCAACCGTATTATCATAACTGTTACCTGCCCTTTGCTGGTTAGGATTAACATAAGATTGAGGTTGCTCTGGCGTTACAAATGGATTTAAGGCAACAGGCTGTGGAATGTTAGTTGCTTGAATATTTATTGGAGCTGCCTGCACTTGAGGAGTTGCATCAACAGCAACGGAAGTTTGCACTGGCTGAACTGGTACTTCTATATTCACATTATTAGCTGGCGTGGAAGCTACCATTTGCACATCAGGAGTATATGGTGCATTTGTAGTTACAAAAGAAGGAACTTCTTTACCTATGTCAGTTCTGCTTACCCCTGCTTGTTGAGCAGGTTCACTGGAGGTTTGTGAATAGATTTTTTGTTGAGATTCCTGAGCAGGCGGCGTTCCAAACACATTCTGTAAAGGTGAATTATCCACCTTAATAGTCCGGATTGGCTGATTAAATACAGGGCTTACAGTTTGTATAACTGGTTGAGTTGCAATTATTTCAGGTACAACTTGTTCAGTACTGGTCTGCCTTACTTCACTCTCTGCTATATTTTTTACAACTACGTTTTCTTGCTCTCTGGCTGGCTGCAGATTTATCTGCTCACCTAAATTTGCATTATCTGTAGATTGAGATTTACGATCAGTAGAGTTTGCAGCCTCCTCCCCAAACTCTCTCTGGAGTTGATCCGCTATTTCATTCGGGCTTAAACCACTCTCTGCAAGCTCCTGTGCTCTTGCAGACATACCCGCTTTAAGATTAGTCAGTCTGGATAGCGCCTCTTGCGCTCTGCTTGAAACATTACCAAGATCAGCAATATCAGCACCAGAAACTCTGCCTATTTCTGCCCGCGATACATTTTGAACTTCATTATTGGCTGATTCTTTTTCTTTGGACGCATCAGTCTCTGTTCCACCAGTATTTCCCTTAGAAGGATCCATGGCATTCATAAGCCCTTTAACCTGGGCATTATTTGCGGCAACTAAAGTTTTGTTTTGCGCTATTTGCGCTGCTGTCAGAGGTATAACAGCTGGGGCCACAGTAGTTACATTTATCTTTTCACCTAAATTTTCCTCTGTTTTAATAGCGGCAGGTGCATCATTATTTGCTACCCTTGCCATTCTGGATACTGCAGCTTCTACCGCCTGCACGGCAGCTTCAGCCGGTATGGTTGGTGATATTGATTTGAGCGTATCTTCAAACTGCTTCCTGTGTTTTTCATTGAGCTTACCTGATTTAGGATCAAGGTATTTTGCTAAAGACATAAAATTCTTACCCGTAGTGGCAAGGCCAAGTGCGCCCATAGCAGTAACTGGATTAGCAGCTGGCATCGTCATTTGCGCCGGGGCATTCTTAGCCGCCTGCTCCAGCTCCTGCTGGCGTTTTTGTTCCGCATAGGAAGTCGGCACAAAATCATAAGCCTCATTAGAGGTTAAATGTTTAGGATCATAATATGAACTGCCGCCTAAACTCGCCGTTATATCATCCTGGGCTTCAGAAGTAAGGGAAGTTATGGCAGTTCTATAACCACCATCCACCGACATTGGATCTTCTTTTGTTTGATTAGGAATATAGCCTGTTTTGTCTTTTTTCGCTTTTTCATCCTTGAGATTCTGCAAATACTTTGCTTTTACATCCTGCACCGAAGAGTTAGGCATTTTTTCTGCAAGCTTTCTAATATCCTGCTCTATAGCCTTCTGGTTTTGACCACCTTCTTTATAATCCGGAATATATTTTTTCAGACCATTAAATTCCGTTCCGTTTTCCTGTAATATCTTGAAATAAACCTGCCTTGACTTGGTAGCCAGTTCCTCCTGACGCTTCTGCTGAGGATTCTTCATCCCAAAAGCGCCTCCCCAATTATAAACTGATTCACCATCCACCTTGGTAAGGCCACCTTTACCATCTGCAACTTCATGCCTGCCTGCTAATTGCTGCACCCTGTCTCCAATGCGTGCCAATACACCCGGCCGCCCTGTTGTAAGCCCGGTATCAAATATCCCGCCGACATTATAGAAATCTGACTGCGCCTGACTTGCCCATAGTAGCGGCTGCGAATTGCTTTTCGAGGCACCAAATAATGCCATACCGGTTTTAAGGTCATATATTTTTGAAAGCGCTTCAGCAAGCTTTGGAACTTTAGACATGAATGCGCCTGTCATTGCATTGAGCAATACCCAGATGATCATAGCGCCAGCCATATAGGCAAACATATCCCGCTTATCTTCATGTATATATAGGCAGAACGCCAAACATTGTTCTTTTGTAGGATCTATAGTTGTAGGCTTGGTTACATCATAAGGTGGGTCAAAAGACGGGCAATTCTTAACGCATTTCGGGAATTCGCCTACAGGCCTATCTGCATCACCATTTATAGCAGGCTCCCCTCTGAAAGCATCCCTATCCTCAACTCCTAATTTGGCATTATAAAGGGTTAAAAACCCTTCCAGATCAGTCTGGCTAAGCTGCGTATCGGGAGGATTAATATTTTGTTCTTTATAAAAGCCTATCGCTTCTGCTCCTGTAGCAATGATTGTTTCAGGCTCAGTAGCAGGTGCTACCGGAGGAATTGTAAATGTTCCGCCATTTCTGTAAACCGTCAGGAAATCCTGCGCTTTCTGGCTATTATTTAATTTCGGAACTTCCTCTGGCTTGGAAACATCTGCTATAGCAAGACCTGCTAGCGTAAACAGATATTGAGTAAGCAGGAATTCACTTTTCTTGTAACGGTAATCTTCCCTCTGGGATTTTGAGATAAGTGTATCTTCACTTTCACTTACTTTTGCAAGGTCATCAGGACCAACATTTTTTACACTGCTATAATCAGGTGGCATTGCATATAATGGCTCAAGGAATCCCGGTGCAACAAAAGAGCCGCTATCATTACCACTACCATTTACCTCATAGCGTTTCTCACCCAGCTCATTTTTGGCAAGCATACTAAGCCTGTCAAGCGTTGTAGCATTGGAAAGAACATATACCACCCCCAGAACAATTATTGGCTGCCACATGAATGAAATAAGCATCGACACCCATGCCTTGAACATAGGCTCGGTAAGCTTGAATAATTTGAATGAGATAAATACCGGCGCAAGCATCATTAGGAAAACCAATCCCATCAATGCCGTTACATAAACCCAGATGATCTGTACAAAGGCTGTGAACATTGTAAGCACGCCTGTCATCAGGAACATAGAAAGCACCGCGCCACCACCAACACCCCATAAAGCTAAAGCAACAGCTAAAGATGCCAGGCTTTTTGCATTATCATCACCAAGAACTGAATCAAACAGGGCATCAACTTTACCTAAAATTCCCTGAAACGGAACGCGGCATGTTTTTGGCGCGCTAGTTTCATCACAAACAGTACCTAGATTATTCGGTTCATCTTTTAATTTCTGTGGTTTTAAGATAGTTGCGCTATACAAACCAAAACCCGTATAATCACCTTCCTCTCCTTGAGGGTTCAGGTTTTTTGCTATCATTGAACCGTAGGGAGCAATTTCCGGAATAGTTTTCCAATCTTTCTGGTGACATCTTGGATAAACTTCAATCCTTAATTTTTGATGGTTATAAATAAAATCGGTAACACAATCTACAATGGTTTTAGGACTATTAGGATCAATTTCTCCGCTAGCTAACGTATTAAACTGCTTAAAGACAGGATAAACTTTAAATTGTTTGCTAGCTCCTGTACCTTCTATTTTTGACTGCCATTGCTGAGCAGGCACCCTGAAAGGTGAATATTTTAAAGGGTCAGTAATTGGTACAAAAGTGAAGGTACCGTTTTTTATTGGCATCGAAGTAGGAACTTTTGAAAAACCACTATCACCAACCTTATGAGGGAATTCATCTTCAGTTGGTGTACCGTCATCTTTCGTATATGGATTCACAAAAACATAATCTACATCAGCTCCCAACGGCTGCCATATTTCACCGTTCTCTGCTAATAAATGGCCATCCTGATCATAAACCCTTTTCCCGTCCTCATCATATAGGGGCTGTATCCTTGTCAGGATATTACTGTAAGTATCCATCACCGATGTAAATGTCTGAAATATCCATTTAAAACCGATCTCCGCATTAACCGCCATCATGAAAATGAATAGTATAAATATTATTCTTTTCGGCGCTTCCCTTATCGGGTCATCGGTGAGGTCCAGCACTATGGCAAGGCCATAGAACATGATGTAAACTATCATCATCGCATATAGTATCTGGTAGAACCACAGCAGGATCGTACAGTAAACCCTGAACATTGAATCTAGTATTATTGACTGTACCACGCATATCACGCCACTTAAGATAAATTCCCCTGCCAGTGCATCAGGATATCCTGCAGGTAAAAAGTTAGTTCCCGGTAACGGGCATTTGGCAGGATCTGCCAGACCCATCAAAATATTATCAGTGCTGAATATATCACTGTTTACCTGAAGCGCTTTTGTGGTCACGCCACCCGATGTATCATCTACATATTTACAGAACCCGCTTCCATCTGACTGTATGCTGTATTTCTGATCAGAGATTTTTGTAGTATCATCAATATTGATCTTAATGGCTGAATTATCACCTTTGCTAATATCGGTCGCATCAGCAAATACCTGAAATGGCATTATAGCAAATAGTAAAAATAGAAATATTTTAAGAGTTTTGTGCACTAATTAAATTATAATATTCAGGAAGCCAATTCACTGGTTTATTGCCCTTTGCCTTGATAGCCATATCTGCGATCTTTATCTTTTCTTCACTGGCAGAAAGCACTGCCAGTTCTTTTGTCATTCCATCAAGGCTTAACTTACATACCATTTCATCATCCGCCCTTTTAAGCAAAAATTGGTGGTTCTTATTATCCAGCGCTTTAATAACCTGATATTCTTTTTCATTCAGCCCGAAAACCTTTTTATAATCTTCGGTCGCATTAGGATTTGGCAGGAATATTTTTGTCGCAAGCAGATTCATCAGCTTTACGCTGATAGAACTTGATGCAGCTTTTTCCGGTGCTTCAGTTGCAAAAATTATCATCGCGTTCTTCTGAGTTATCCTGTCTAGCCAGCTTTCCAAGCGGGGCATAAATGCCGGGTTATCAATTAAACTCCATGCTTCATCGAGAACAATTATGGTCGGTGTATCCTTATCAAGGCTCTCTTCAACGCGGTGAAGAAGATATGATATCATGGGAATGGCGATAGAATTATTCTGCATAATCTTTGTCAGGTCAAACCCGTTTATACCCCTTGATTTCACATCAAGATTATCAATTCCGCTATCAAAATATTTGGCAAACTTGCCATCCATATACCAGTGCCCAAGCCTTTTAGCTGTATTGCTAACCTGCTTATCACTCCCCCAGACCTTAGGTATGAGGAAGGAAAGCATACGCTCTTCCTTAGGTGATTGGTAATTAAGTTCTACGGCTTTCTTTATCATGTTCAGATCTTCAAGTGATATAGGCCTGTATGTTTCAATTGCCTGACCAGCCTCATCAACAAATTCTACAAGATATTCCAGCCACTCAATAAGGAAGTCCCTATTTTCCGGAGTATCCGGAAGGTGAAGGGGATTAAGATATGACTTACCCTGGTCTATCTGCGTATTTAACTTATTATATTTTCCGCCAGAAGCCTGAATGAATATTTCGCTACCATTATTCTGCTCAAAATAAAATGTCCTGCCTTTAAATTTCTGCGCTTCTGAAACAAGGAAATTCAGCAGCACTGTTTTACCGGTTCCATAAGGCCCTATCAAAGCGGTATTTCCATTACTGCCAAAATGAAAGTTGAAAAAATATGGTGTGTTATGAGCAGTTCTTAAAACAGTTACAGCATTTCCCCAGTGGTTATCTTTCATCTTTCCCGCCGGGAAATTATGAAGTGATGCATATCCACCAAGTTTATTAGTCGGTATGTAAGTTTGCCTGCGCAAGAAATCGAAGTTACCCGGTAGTTGAGACCAGTAACAGTCTTCCAAAAATAGATCCTCCCTCACAAACACAACACCAAGCTCCCTCAATGAATCCACCACCACAGAAAGCGCCCTCTGCATGTCTTTCACCGTATCTTCAAGCACTGTGATTATTATCTGGTGCTGACCATATTCTGTAGATTTATCAGAGCCGCTTATAAGCTCTGACACTCCGGAAATATCCGCCATGAATTTACTTCCCGAAAGATCATATATCTTTTTCTGGTCTTCAAGCGCGGCAACGGCTTCCTTCTTACTAACAAAATTAAACGCCTGCGAGACCATGAACTGCACCGGCAATTGCAGGAATTTATCAATCTCGCTGACGGTAACTTCCTGATATTCCTTAACGCTTAATATCGCGCCATAATGTTTCTGTTCCTTTTCCTCTACCTGAACCACATTATACTGGAAAACCACTTTGTTGGTCGGCAGCAGTAAAGACAGATCTATAGGCTCAAGCGGAAGCTCCATTTCTTTCATGTTCATAAGCTTACTTATGAACCCGAGTATCTCTGAATAATAAACGCCACCTTTCTGGTAAACCGTTAATTTCTTTGCGCCAAATTTTGTAAGGTCTTTCATAACCTTGCGCGTTACCGTATCTAATTTCTTTGCGCTTCTAACAAGTGCCTCATATCTTTTTCCAAGTTCTTTTTCCGGCGTTAAGCTTCTCGCCAGAACCCTTGGATCAGTAATATTTATATTCTCCCCCTCACCAAGGAAGGTAATATAAAGCTCATTCACATATTGTTTATCCCAGCCATTTTTCTCAACCCATTTATTATGAAGGTCTTTACAAAAACCTTCTTCAAATTCACCTGATGGGGAAATATCCCTTTTTCTCCTCATCGTATGGATCCAGACAGCAACCTCGTCTGACTCCACATGTTTCATTATTGTTTCCCTGATTATCGCGCGGAGAGGAGAGATATTATCATCACCTTCACGAAGCGTCTCAAAGTTAAAACCGGTTATCTTTATAACCTCCATCAACTCACCATTTTTGGTGATTATGGTATCTTCATCGTAATGGGCGGCGTAGGGTATAAATTCCTCCACCTCGGACTGGTATTTTCGCTCGCTTTTCTTTAGATTTCCTACTGCCATTTACAAAAAGATGGTTATTTGGTTAATTTTAACATAATTTTAATAAAAATTCTACAATGCAGTTGTAACTTAAGTTTTATCTACTTCTAAGCTATTATTGATTTCAATAATTTATAACTTGTGCCTGAAAATCTTTTGTTATACTAATGCCACAGCTACGCTGACGTAGCTTCATAATTTCACCAGAATCAGACCAGTATTTTATGCCTATGACCGCGCCAAATACCACTACCCAAACAGTTAATCAGGAAAGAATGGCAAATGCCATACGCGCTATTTCGATGGATGCAGTAGAAAAGGCTAATTCCGGCCATCCCGGCATGCCTATGGGTATGGCGGATGTTGCAACCGTTTTGTTCACTAAATTCCTTAAATTTAACCCGCAAAACCCTAACTGGGCAGATAGGGACAGGTTCATACTTTCCGCAGGGCATGGCTCCATGCTTTTATACTCGCTTCTCCATCTTACCGGTTATGTAGAAATAACACTGGATGAGATCAGAAATTTCCGCCAGTTACACTCAAAAACATGTGGCCACCCGGAATATGGTGAAGCAGGCGGTATTGAAACCACAACCGGGCCATTAGGGCAGGGACTTGCAAATTCCACAGGTTTTGCTTTGGCAGAAAGAATGCTGAACGCAAAATTTGGCAATGAACTGGTTGATCATTACACTTACGTTATCGCAGGTGATGGTTGTCTGATGGAAGGTATATCTCAGGAAGCTATCTCTCTGGCGGGACACTTAAAATTAAATAAGCTTATTGTTCTTTTCGATGATAACAAAATTACTATTGATGGCGCAACTTCACTTTCCACCTCTGAAGACCAGATAAAAAGATTTGAAGCCTGTAACTGGAATACAATAAGTATTGATGGCCATGATTTCGCTCAGATAGAAGATGCCTTAAATAAAGCAAAAAGATCAGATAAACCTACGCTTATCGCATGTAATACAACAATTGCTAAAGGTGCTCCAACTAAAGCGGGAACTTCTGACAGCCACGGCTCACCACTTGGAAAATCCGAGATTGAAGGCACGAGGAAAAATCTAAGCTGGGCACACGAACCTTTCGATATCCCACAGGAAGTTCTATCCGAGTGGAGAACTGCCGGAGAGAAAAATATAAATGATTATAACTCCTGGAATGAAAGACTGAATAAATCTGATAAGAAAAACGAATTTGAAAGAGTTATTTCCGGAAAGTTGCCAGAAAATTTTAAAGAAAAAATAAAACAAGCGAAGCTTGCTTTTTCAACTTCTGCTCCAATGGCAACTCGTAAATCTTCAGGTATGACGCTTGAATATCTGGTTGATTCAATACCTGAATTAATTGGTGGTTCGGCTGATCTTACAGGTTCTAACCTTACAAAAACAAAAACATTAACGCCTTTAAGCAGTTCTAATTACGGTGGCAGGTATATTTATTACGGCATACGTGAACATGGTATGTGCTCAGCCATGAATGGTATCGCGCTTCATGGTGGTTTCATACCTTATGGTGGAACATTCTTCGTATTTACTGATTACTGCAAACCTGCAATACGCCTTGCTGCACTCATGAAACAAAGGGTCATTTTTGTAATGACACATGATTCGATCGGCCTTGGTGAAGATGGCCCGACCCATCAGCCAATTGAACATCTGGCAGCACTCAGAGCAGTTCCTAACCTGCAAACCTTACGTCCTGCGGATGCCATTGAAACTGCGGAATGCTGGGAAATATCTCTTGAAAGCTGCGCTACACCTTCGGTATTAGTTCTTTCTAGACAGAACCTTCCAAACTTAAGGGGTCAGGATATTTCGGAAAATAAATGTAGGCTTGGCGCATATGAGATCCTTCCTGAAAAGAATCCTGAATTTATAATTCTCGCAACAGGCTCTGAAGTTTCACTTGCCGTTGAAGCAGCAAAAGAACTCATCTCAAAAGGTAAAAAGATACGTGTTGTCTCAATGCCTTCATGGGAATTATTTGAAAAACAATCTGATGAATATAAGAATTATATCCTCGGTATAAATAAAGATGGCTCTGAAATTAAGAAGATAGCCGTTGAAGCAGGCGCAAAACTCGGCTGGGAAAGATATATCGGCAGGAACGGAAAATTCATCGGTATGAATTCATTCGGCGCCTCCGCCCCCGCAGAAAAACTCTATGAATATTTCGGCATTACCAAAGAGAAGATTATTTCTGCATCAAACTAAGCTCTTATATTAATTGATGTCTTGATTTTTTTTTCTCTTTAAATATCTATCAACTATCAAACTTAAGTAATAGAAAATGGCAGTAAAAGTAGCACTTAACGGAATGGGAAGAATTGGAAGATGTATCCTTCGCCATTATATTGAATCAGGCAGAAAGGATATTGAGATTGTAGCAGTCAATGCGCCGGTTGATATCAAACGCCACGTTCATTTGCTTAAATATGATTCTGTCCACGGTGTTCTGCCTTATGAAGTTTCAGGCGATGAAAATAGCTTCACGGTAGGCGATAAAAAAATGATCCGTTATGATGGCCGCGACCCTGGAAAGATCAATTGGGCATCTTCTGGTGCGGAGATTGTTCTTGAATGTACAGGCCATTTTAAAACTAAAGATGAAGCTTCCGCTTACAGGAATATGGGCGATATAAAAGTTATGATATCAGCTCCATCCCCTGATGCTGACGCAACCATAGTTATGGGCGTAAATGATAATATCTTAACTAAGAACCATCAGGTTATATCAATAGGTTCATGCACAACGAACTGCCTTGCGCCTGTCGCAAAGATCATAAATGACCAGATCGGTATTGAAAAAGGCTTTGTCACAACTGTTCATGCTTACACCAGCGACCAGAACTTAACAGATTCCGCCCATACAGATTTGAGAAGGGCGCGTGCTGCGGGCCTTTCAATAATACCTGCATCAACTGGCGCTGCTAAAACTATAGGTGTTGTTCTTCCAGAATTAAAAGGTAAGTTAGATGGCTGCGCTGTAAGGGTGCCGGTTCCTAATGTATCTATGATAGATTTCACTGCTACCGTTTCACGTGAAACAACTAAAGAAGAACTTAACACTATAATGAAAAAAGCTTCTAAAGGAGCAATGAAAGGAATTCTCGGATATACTGAAGACGAATTAGTATCTTCTGACTTTATGAGAAACCCTAATAGCTCAGTATTCGACGCAACCGGAACTTATGTTCTTGGAAAAGATTTCATACGCGTAGTTTCATGGTATGATAATGAATGGGCTTTCTCAGTCAGAATGCTTGATGTTGCAGCAAAATGGGGAAAATTATAGTATCTTAAAATACTATATCATTGGCACTTCTTTATTGGTTTCTTTTCTTCTGATCAGAGCTTTTCTAAGCGTTCTTGCATCTGCTTCCAGAACTTCAACTTCTATACTTTCATTTATCCTGATGATCTCACCTTTTACAGGTATCCTTCCGGCAGTTAAATAAACCAACCCACCTATCGTATCATATTCTTCTTTATCATACTGGTTTGTAAGGTCTATGCTGCTAACTGAAAAGAAGTCTTCAATTGAAGTTCTAGGGTTAACTTCATATTCATTTTCATTTATTTTTCTCACCTGGCTATCAGCAACTGAATCATGCTCATCTTCGATCCTGCCAACTATTTCCTCAATAATATCTTCAAGTGTGATCAAACCTTCAGTTCCGCCATATTCATCAACAACTATGGCGATATGAACTCGGCTTTGCTGCATTCTTATAAGAAGATTACTTATCTTCATTGGGCCGGGAACAAAAAGGCATTTTCTTATGATGTCCTTAATAACCAGTTTCTGATTACTGAATTTAACCTTAGCGACATCCTTTATATGGATAAAACCCATTATCTCATCAAGGTCACCCTTATAAACCGGTATCCTCGTATAGGCTTTTTCTATGATCTTCTGCTCCAGTTCATCCATATTGATGTCATCAGGAACTGCAAAGATATCTGACCTCTGCACCATAACATCTTCAACATAAAGCTCTTTAAACTCCAGAACATTCCTTATTATATTACGTTCTCCCTCGGCGAGCGAAGATGAAGATTGTTCAGTATCAAGAATATCCTGAATGGTTTCTTTTATACCACGGGTTTTTGGGGATATAAAATTAGATATCTTGCTGAATAAGGAGGTATTTTTTACTTCAGGAATTTCACTTTTCTGTGCCTGCGCTTGCGATCGTGCGGTGGTATTGTTCATATTTATTTAGGACGATTATATCTTACCGGTTCAAATTATATTGATATAAATCACAAAAATCTATATTAAGATTCATAAAATTTAATAGTTTAACTATCTTGGCAAATATTGGCACATTATTATTCACAGCTTTTTTTGGAAAAAAGGTCGGTGATGATTCCCATGGTAATAAATATTACAGATCTTCCCTTTCTGCCGGTAAAAATGTTGGCAGGCCGGGTAAGGAAAGACGCTGGGTAATTTTCAAAGGCAAGGCTGAAGCATCCAAGATCCCGCCTGAATGGCACGGGTGGATGCATTATTCTACAGATACTATCCCTGAAAATTCAAGATTTGCCAAAAAGAATTCATGGGAGAAAGACTACCTTCCTAATCTTACAGGAACTGATTATTCTTATCTGCCTTCAGGCCATAAGGAAAGCATAGGAAAACGCGATAAGGCAACTGGCGACTATGTTGCGTGGAAACCAAATATTAACAATTAATACCAAATAAAATGAGCAAAAATTTCGTAGAGACCTTAACAGGATTTTTAGTGATCGCAGTTGCATTATTTTTCCTTACCTATGCTTATGTTGGAAAGAATAATAAAGAAAATTATGACGGAACTGTTTATAATGTAAACTTTGAAAGGGTTGATGGCCTTGCTGTTGGCGGTGACGTCAAAATAAGCGGTTTAAGGGTTGGCAGTGTTTTAAGTGCAGAGATAGATGAAAAGACCTATCAGGCAAAAGTAAAACTTGAAGTAGATAAAGATATTAAGATCCCTGATGATTCTACTGCTGAAATAATCAGCGCAGGTTTACTAGGTGATAAATATATAGCGATCGTTCCGGGTGGTTCTGAAAAAAATCTCAAGAAGGGTGAAGATATAAGATTCTCCCAGCCTTCGATCAGTATTGAAGCATTAGTTGGAAAATTCATGTTCGGTAGCTCTGACGATAAAAAGGAAGATAAAAAAGAAGAAGACGAAGATAGTTTCTAACAAACAGTTTAATGAAAGAAATTACAAATCCAAGGCTTGCAAGAAATTTCATTGGTGATCAGGAAAACCTTAACCAACTCGATTCATTTATAAGATCAGGTAATATACCTCAATCCCTTATATTTTGCGGCCCTAAGGGCGTCGGTAAATCCAACTCCGCATATATATTCGCGAAAAAACTTCTCTCCCAAGGAAAAGAATCTTCCAATGATGATTCCCTTTTTGATATGTTCGGTAGCTCTGATGATAAGAATAAAATCTCTATTAATGAAGAAACAGCAAACCGTGTTGAAAAATCCACCCATTCTGATCTGCTTATAATCGAATTAGATTACGAGGAGGACAAGAAATCAATTCCGGTAGACAAAGTTAAGGAAATTGGAAAATTCCTCAGCCTTACCCCCGCAGATGCAAAATACAGGGTAGCTATAATAGATTCAGTTGATGATCTTAACATCTCATCTTCAAATGCCATTCTAAAAATAACTGAAGAGCCAAATAGGAATGCTATCTTAATTCTAATATCCCATAAGATAAGTTCTCTGCTTCCAACTATCAGATCCAGATGTTTTGAATTATTTTTTAAAGTTCCGACTGAAAAAGAATTCCTAGAGATAATAAATAAATTTGGTGTGGAATATGATAAGAAAATAGCTGAATTCTCAGGTTATTCCCCGGGAGTGTACCTTGAAATGATAAACAGGGATTCAAAAATAATAAGTGATTTTGTAAATTTTATAATAGAAAAAGATAATATACCAACAAGTCAGGCTTCAAGTTTTTCATCTATCATCAAAGGTGATAAATCAGGTAATATTTATAACATCTTTAAGAACATCATCCTATTCAACTTTCATAAAAAAGTGAGAGACAATCTCAATTCATCAAATAGAGAATCAATAAATAACAATATAAAGAATTTCGATAACGTTGTTTCCATTCTGGATAATCATGAAAGAAGAAATATGGACTTCAACGATACCTTAAAAGAGATACTCTTCAAAATTTCTTAAAAAGAAAAACTAATATAAAAGAATATATATTTAGTAGTTAATAGTTATTAGCTATGTTGAAAAATCTTATAATTTTTTATCAACTAG
>JANPLD010000056.1:0-2101 GCA_031426355.1 Alphaproteobacteria bacterium
TGCACTTCCTGGGAAGCCATTTGGGCGGGAACAACATGTCGCTGCTTGAGGTTGGTAAGGAGTGCCTTATTAGTAAGAGAATTGAAATAGTATTCCTGGTCGTAACAAGTCCGGATTGCCTGGTAGATGATCTCGCTATCGCTGGTTTTAGTCAGGTAGCTGTTAGCTCCAAGTTCCATCAATTTCGTGATCATGCTTTGATCTTCGACGAAGGTGAGCATGATAACTTTTGTATGCGGACTGATCTTTTTAATTTCCGGAAGTGTGGCAATGCCATCCATAACCGGCATCTGGATATCAAGAAGGATGACATCTACCGGTATATTCTTGATCAGGTTGATCAGGTGCATGCCGTTATCTGCTTCAGCGATGATCTTGATATCCTTTTTCGTGCTTAGAGCGGTTTTTACGCCGGCGCGGTAGAGGACGTGATCGTCTGCGATGATAACTTTTATGGGTTCCGAAAGATCTTCTTTCATATTAATGGCGTGAAAGTACTTTTTTTTTGAATAACACGTAATATTACGATACTAGAACGCCGAACAGCAAGGTTAAATTATATTCTTCAGTTAAAATGGGGGTAAGTACCTTAATATGGGAATGGGGATTTTACGATGATAATTTCAAATGATTGAGTTGAATCGCTCCCTAGAGTCTTTCTGAGGCTGTGAGTCAATGCGCAATAAATTAACCAAGAAGAGATGAGAAGGGTGAAAAAAACAACAATTGGTGGTGATTACACACGAAGTCTTCGAAAGCGAATGCGTTCTTTTATATAATTGATTGACCTAATTAGCCCAAAAAAGTGACTCTTACTGGTCAAGCAAAGTCATCATTAAGTATTTCGGAATGGACTATATAATAAACCAAATACTAACCTACATACAGTTTGCGATTCTGCTCCTATCTTTTATTCTGGCAATAGTGCAACTAAGGAAGAAAGGAGTAGTCCCTTACATGAGAACGTTCGTATGGTATCCGTTTATTGGAGCTGTCCTTGTCATTCATGTTATACTCGCCACGTTCCTGTTTCCCGCAACAATGCCTATTGCTGTCTCGCTCAACAATATTGCTGTGATTTTTCACTTTTCTTTTCTAAGCGTATTTATCATCCGACGTATTAGATCCCCGAAGAACTTGGTGCCACTATGGAGTGGGTTTGCGTTTTTTAATTTGTTGATAATTTATCTCCTTGCGAATCATGGTATTCAAGCGCAAACGCAAGCGCATCAAGCCTTTGCAATAGCAAGCGCTGGTCTATCATTCTTTTGCATCAGCTATTTCTATCATTTATTCCACCAGGAACCTTTTATTAATCTAAAAAGAGAGCCTGCGTTTTACATAATTTCTGGGGTTTTTGTCGCAATGAGCTTAAATATTCCCCTTTGCGCTGCGGTAGGTTATTTTCAGACGGCAGGTATTGTAGGTTATAAGTTGTTATATAATTTAATGGCGTTCACCTATCCCACAATGCACCTATTTTTTATTAAAGCCTACTTATGTTCAGTTCAGAGGGAGAGAACCTAGTTTATCTTATTGCTATTTGCGCAGTACTCCTCCTTGTGCTTGCCTCCTTTATAACTCTATTTGTTTACCAGTATCAGCAAAAGCAGGTTAGTTATTTCAGGGATATCGAACAGATGAAAGTGAATCATGAAAACGACTTGCTGAAATCAAAAGTGGAAATTCAGGAACAAACGTTTGCAAACATCTCAAGAGAAATACATGATAATATCGGTCAGAAATTGACTTTAGCTAAACTTCACCTGAATACATTGCAATTACCATCAGAAACCGAAGTGAAAAAGACAATTGAAAATTCAGTTGAAATACTTACAGATGTCATTTCAGACTTGAGTGATATCAGTCGGAGTATGAGTTCCGAAATTATTCTAAGCAACGGGCTCATTAAAGCGTTGGAATTCGAAGTCAATCAGCTAAATAAACCCGGTTTGTACAGCATTAAATTAGTGATAACTGGCGAGCCAGTTTTTTTCTCAGCTGATTCTGAATTGATCTTATTTAGGATTGCTCAGGAGGTATTAAATAACATAATTAAGCATGCGAATGCCCATACTATCGCAATCAAGCTTTATTACCA
>JANPLD010000057.1:0-1522 GCA_031426355.1 Alphaproteobacteria bacterium
GGAAATCGTCAGGCTGCCTTCCGCGGCGGCCGCCTGCATCGCCTGCCAGCCCGGAATCTGCGGCAGATCGAATAATTCAAAAAACCGGTAAATGTCCCGCCCTGCCGGTTGATAGGACTCCGCTTCCGCCACGGCAAACCCCGCACCCGCCTGCCCCGCCAGCCATTCCATCTCCGGCCGGTAGTCGCCGGATTCCTTCGAAATCACCAAGTCTGCGCCCTGTGGAAACAGGCTGCGGAATCCCGTCACCATGCCACCGGCCCCGCCCAGCAGGGGCTTGCCGGGGTGCAGTTTCGCATAAGTCTGGCCCAACCACCCCGTCAGGCCGATGCCGCCCGGCACGCTGTCGATTTCACTCATGGCAAATCCCGTTTCCGTCAGGATCAGATCCGGCCGGATCACCCCCGGCAATTGATTCCGCAACGGTTTCGCCCGCGCCGCCTCCAACAGTTCCGCCGGTTTTCCCGCATCCAGATACCCCGCAATCCACGGCGGCACCTTCCCCTTCACACTGCGGTAGTAGAGATCATTCGCCGCCTTCAGAAAAACATGCAGCCGGTGCCCCAGCTTCTGCAGCTCCGCCACCAGCTTCGGCTCAAGCGGAAACGGTTCCGGCGAGATCAGCCACGCTTTCCCCGCAAACAGCCCGCCATCCGGCATGGCATTGAGAACGTCAGTTTGAGTGGGAGGCATGAAATGGATATTCTGCTTCAGACATACCTGCCCCAGTCCCGCCAGCAACGGAAACCCGCTAATACGCGGGAGGGGGACACACACGATCCGCGTCTTGTTTTTCGCGCACCGCGGAAAACGTCAAAACAATGCGGAGCAGCCTCACTTTCCTTCGATGGAGTAAGGCGGCCACGTTATCAATCCAGTCCGCTGGGGGAGACATCCGCGCAGGAGTTGCCGCATGGAGGATGTTGCTTTGGTCATGGCCAACTTTGGTTGCAGAGTGGCTCAGTTCCCTTCCGGTTTTTCCGATTCCGGCGGAGCATCCGGTTTGGCGGTGTCATCAATGGCGCCGATGGAGGGCCGCTTGCCCTGCAACCTCAACAGGGCGGCCGCCCGGAGCAACCGCAGGTCAGGCTCGATCTCATTGATGTGTTTCCGGAAAAACGGAATCATATGCGGATAGACTTCCTCGGGTGTCAGGAAATGGTCGCTGTCCGGATAACTGATATGGGTCATCACCGCGCCTCTGGACTCGGTTTCCTTGAGGTAATAGTCACGCCCGATATTCCGCTTGGGTTCGTCTTTCTCGCCATGGATGACCATGACCGGCTTACCCAGGGCCACACAGCGGGGGCCCACGGGCGGATTCCTCCAATAGTAACCAGCCCGCGGACAATAAGCTGCCGCCGTCTCCGGCAGCGCCCACACCCATTCCGCCGTGCCGCCGCCCCCCATGGAAACCCCTGTCAGATAAATACGCTTCCTGTCGATGATCAACCGATCAACCGTTTCTTCCAACATATCAAATAGTTCCCTCACATTAACATACTCCCACCAGGAAATGGCC
>JANPLD010000058.1:0-1563 GCA_031426355.1 Alphaproteobacteria bacterium
CCCGTGGGCGTGGCGTTTGTGGATTCGGACCTTCGCTACGTCCACCTTAACACGATGCAGTTAGGACTCCATGGCTTGCCGCGATCCGAGATGATCGGCCGACGTGTCGGCGACATTCCTTCGAAACTCGCACAACGTGTCGAAGCAGCCTATCGCGGCATGCTCGAACGCAATGAAGTGCCGGCCGATATCGAATACAGTAGCGATGAACTCGGTTCCCTGGAGCCCGGGCGACACTTCCTGGGTCGGTATTTTCCGGTCCGCGATGCCGAGAATCGCGTGCTCGGGGCCGGTGCCGTTGTGGTCGAACTCACCGACCGCAAACGAGCCGAGCGTGGCCTTGCCGAACTCGCGGCGATCGTTCAAGGCTCCGAAGGAGCCATTGTTGGGGTCTCACTCACCGGCGAGATTCGAACGTGGAACCCCGGCGCGGAACGAGTCTTCGGTTATACCGCAGCAAACATCATCGGCCTATCGATCTCGCAACTTTGCCCGCAAGATCAACCCGTCGGCATCGAATCCGTACTCCAGCGGGTCGCTCTGGGTCAGCGCGTCGAACCGTTCGAATCAATTGTTCTGAAAGCCGACGGACAGACCACCGAAGTCTCTGTCAGCGTGGCACCGATCAACGATTTGTCGACGGGGACGTTAACGGGCATTTCTCTGATCGCGCACGACATTTCCCGGATGAAGCAACTCGAAGCCCAGTTCCGCCAGGCTCAGAAGATGGAAGCGATCGGCCGGCTGGCGGGTGGCGTGGCTCACGACTTCAACAACTTGCTTACCGTGATCACGGGCTACGCGGACCTCATTTCCGACCGCCTTCCCGCGAACGACCCGCACCGGGAAGGGCTCGGCGAAATCCGCAAAGCCGGGTTGCAAGCCGCATCGCTGACCCGTCAACTTCTCGCACTCAGCCGCAAGCAAATTCTCGAACCGAAAGTCGTCGACCTCAATGTACTCATTCGCGACAACGGCCGCATGTTACAACGGCTCCTTGGCGAAGACGTCGAACTCTCTCTGAAACTGGACACCGCGTTGGGGCCGATCAAGGCCGACCCCGGGCAACTCGAACAGATCTTACTCAACCTTGCGGTGAACGCCCGAGACGCCATGCCGGCCGGTGGTCGACTCGCGATCGCAACATTCGAAAGGCCATTACAAGCAGTGAGTCCGACACCCGGTCCGTCGGTCATCCTCGAAGTGACTGATACAGGCATGGGAATTCCAGACACCATTCGCGAGGCGATCTTCGAACCGTTCTTTAGTACCAAGGGGAACCAGGGGTCAGGCCTTGGCCTTGCCGTCGTGCATGGCGTGGTCTTGCAAAGTGGCGGAACGATCGAAGTCGACAGCCAAGTTGGAGTGGGAACGACGTTTCGGATCATTTTGCCTCGCTACGAACAATCGGCCGACGCGTCGCGATTGGGCACGGCAGCCACTCTCCCTCTGCCGTTGGGGACGGAAACGATCTTGCTCGTCGAAGACGAACCGGGAGTGCGTTCACTTGCCGCGAAAGTGCTAAAAACGCGAGGCTATACAGTCCTTGAGGCCGCCTCCGGT
>JANPLD010000059.1:0-6385 GCA_031426355.1 Alphaproteobacteria bacterium
CTTTGTGCCATATTATAAAATTGGCTTATTTTCTAAATATCTTCCTAATTTTTTCAACACAGGAACTAATTTTTATGAACAAAATAATTACCAATCAAAAATAGATGAGGCGTCACTTCAAATATCGGAAACAAGGTATGACGCATTTTGCGTAAAGGGGGAGGCAGTACTAAAAATGTATACTGAGTTTGAAGGAATTCCTCAAGGTGGAGAGCTAAATTCTTACAAAACGCAAAATATAGGTACTGGTAAATTTAAGGTCTATGATATGATACATAATAAAGTATTAGAAGTTTCTGTAACAAATGAAGGGAATATAACTCAATCAGTAAGGTTAATGACTGTAGAAGAACAGCAGGTGATACCGCAAAAAGCAGAGGCAGTTATAAAGTTGACTGAAGATCGTTATAAGCAACTTTTGAATGACCCGACTAAGGAACCTGTATTTGAGGATAAAACTAAAAATTGCCTAGCTATGGAAGCTGAGAATTTTAGAGTAATAGATCCCGCCAAATTTCAAAACTTTATAAGGGAATTAACGGGTGATAATTCTGAATTATCTTCAAATAATGTAAGCTCAGTAAGTAAAATAAAGCAACAAGGAATTGATTTCTGCTAGTTTAGTATTTTAATCTACTGCAAGAGATTTTTCCGCACTAAATCCTCATATGTTAGGACATGCACTATAAAGGAAAAGTGTTAACAAAATGCTAACAACTTGAAATTAATTACAATAATTATAGATCATTCAAGATTAATAAAACAACCAAGCGCTTAAAAGGCATAAATATCAAAGACTTAAGAGTTTACAATTAAATGTTGTAAAGGGAAAAAAATAATGAAGTTAAAGAAAAGTTTTAAATTTGGCTCTTTGTTCTTTCTAAAGTTTTCTGGATCTTGGAGCTTAATCATTCTTATTAATAACTCCATCTTCCTCAGTTGAAAGCAATTCTTTCCTATTTAGCTTGACAATTAGCTCGTTGATATTATTTTTTTTTAAAAACTTGAAACATCGCTAATAGCAGCAGAGTTAAACCATTACTAAGGATAAGAACAAGATTATTGAACGCATCAAGCAGCAAAAATTACATTATAAAAAATCAAAATGAAAACGTTAACAAGAGAAATGCAGGCAGCCATAACCCCGGTAACGGCTTTAGAGTTATTAAAAGAGGGAAACAAGAGATTTGTAAACAACTTGAAAGTTAACAGAAATCTTTTGCAACAAGCAAGTGAGACGTCGGATGGACAACACCCTTTCGCGGTGATTCTTAGCTGCATTGACAGCCGGACTTCTGCCGAATTAATTTTTGACCAGGGACTTGGCGATATCTTCAGTGTCCGTATTGCAGGTAACATTATAAATGAAGACATTTTGGGAAGTATGGAATTTGGCTGTAAAGTATCAGGCTCAAAAATCATTGTAGTGCTGGGGCACACCAAATGCGGTGCAGTAAAAGGGGCTTGTGATCACGTTGAAATGGGTAATTTGACAGCCCTGCTTACTAAAATTAGACCTGCTGTTGATGATGAGCCTACAACAAAAGAAAATAGAACTTCTGATAACGGCGAGTTTGTAGAAAAAGTAGCAGCCATTAATGTCAGGCGGACAGTCAAAGCAATAATGGAACGTAGTCCAATTTTAAAAGAAATGATTGAAGTCGGCCAAATCGGGATTGTAGGAGGAACTCACGACATTACGACAGGACAAGTAACTTTTTATAACGACACAATAATTGTTACTGCTAAAAATAATCCTGTTAGGTTGGCCTCTACATAGAAGGAGAATAGCCATTTAGAAGCGTTTGAGCGTAGCTTATCACATGACAGGAGACTATAATATAGAATAATGAATATGGCCATATCAGCATTCTTAATATAGTGTTTGTTTTCATGTTAAAACATGTATACGTTATACTTTAAGTAATAAAGTTAAATGAAGGAATAAGTAAACGATGAAAGAAATCAAAATTAGATTCATGGTCAATAAGAAATTGATTCCAATATTGTGTTATATACTCGTATTCACTATAGGCGCCATCACAGTGTGAACCGCTTAGGAGCTACCGACCAGATTACTGATTTATATAATAGTTGATCCAGACCAGCAGCTGCTATGAAGGCGGGATTTTTCCTTCTTCTCAAATGCTGAAGACTCAAGATGATCTAACTTAATTATCTCAAGGCCTTATTATTTAGATATTGAAGTTAATCTTAGTACATTTATTGCATAGGAATTTAGTTTTTTATTGATTTCAGTTTTGTCTCTAAAATCTTAGGATTAAACGGTTTAGATATGTAATCATTCATTCCTGACCTAATACATTTTTCTTCATCCTCAGGGAAAGCGTGTGCAGTCATGCCTATTATATGAGCTGGTTGAAGTCCTTTATTTTTTTCATACTCTCGTATAGCTTTTGTAGCTTCTAAACCAGTTAGCGCTACCGAAACTCATGACTAATAAATGAAATCACTACGTTTTTATTTTACATTTAATTCTATCCAAGTTGAGGCTTGGTCACTTATTTTTTCCCAACTTCGCATATCTCGATCAACACCAGCTTTGGTTAATCTTTAGCAATTTTAGAGAACCATCCTATATGGTATGCCATGAGCAAGGCGGTCTTTTTTATAAGCCCAACACTTTAAAAGGGCATTTTTCAATGTATTGGATAAGCTTTTCCTTCGAGAAAGGTTTTTTTATAAAGCCCACTGATCCCTTTGATTTAGTTGATATAACATTATCAGCTATGCTATCAGCGCTTAACATTACTACATAAGATTCTGGGTCAATAAGCTTGATCTTATCTAGAACTTCTTTGCCATTGCGGTCTGGCAAATGTATATCAAGAAAAACGACATGTGGTGCATAATTTATATAGGCTGTTATCCCAGTTTTCGGCGTCATTTGCCTGAAAAACTGTGTATGTCTTTTTAAGGGTCGAAGCTATTATACCTCGCATTACTATATCATCTTCAATGATTAATACTGTAATGCACTTATAAAACATTGAGCCGTCTTTCCTGTAATTTATTACTTCCCCAGTGTACTGCTTACGAGCATCAATAGCTGTACGAATAGCATTTATGCTACTCTTCTCAGTATCCTTACCTTGTAAGAACCGACAATTTTTTCCTATAACTTCTTCTGCGGAATAGCCTGTTATGTCTACAAATCCTTTATTTACATAAATTATGGGTTGTATCTTTTGGCTAAGATCAACGATAACAATGCCTTCCGCAGCTGAATCCATTGCTAGTTTGGCGCATAATAAGCTTATAGGCATAAGTCTCCTTTATTAATAAAATTAATAAACACTCAGGTCCCTGATCTTAGTACAACGACAATAAAATTAATATGCAAGTGATTCAGGCCATGAACCAAAGAAAAACGGCTCAAGATGGGGATGAAAAATTACAAAAAATAATAATGCTAATTTCCGAAGGTTATTGGAGTTAAAGGCAAAACAGCCCAATTGAAAACAGATTAATTTTCAATGTATGCTTAATATTAAGAACCGTCAAGAATCTTCGGGTATAAAACCCTAATCTCCGCTTCCGTAATTATTATAAGGATTGCTATCAGGAGCGCTCCTGTAGTAAGGTGAAACGTAAGTTCCGTTACTTTTTGTATAACCATCAACATGAACATCACTCGGACTACTGCGGTAAGTGGCTCATCTGATTCAATAATTAGACGCTTTCTTTTCCAATCAGATATCATAAGTCTGAAAAATTAGATTTTTTTAAGCTAGTTGAAGCTAAAGAAAAGGTTGCTTAAATTTTATAATAGGAAACCTTACTTTATTACAAAGATTAGTATTTAAGCTGTAAAAGCTATTATTATAATCTATCTTAAGTGACAATAAATCTTATTATGTAAGCAATGACTTAGCAAATATGATTGGCATTTATACAAAGTATAGTTCACTATCTAAGTCTGAAAAATTAGATTTTTATAAGCTAGTTGAAGCTAAAGAAAAAAAGAAAAGGTTATTTAAATTTTATAATAGGAAACCTTACTTTATTACAAAGATTAGTATTTAAGCTGTAAAAGCTATTATTATAATCTAAGTTGTACAAATGATAAATTTACTTGGCTATTAAATAAAAATATTTAACAGCTTTTGAATATATAGGTCGGTAATAAGTATCCAAAATTCATAAAAAATCAGGGGGTATGTCAAATTTTACGGTTGCCTTAAATGCTTACTTATCAATACGTTAGCTTAACTAATCGCATCCCTCCCGCAAATTTATTATACAACAAAAACTCGCTAAAAGCGGGTTTAATGCTATTGTATTGAATCATCAAACTAGAAAGTTGTAGAAACCTGGTCTGTCCAGAAAACTTCGAGTTTTTTCATTGTTGCGAGAGATGAATCGATCTCATCTTTAGAGATACCGAATTCACTGATACGCTTGAGGTTATCATCAAATAATTCATCAATTATCTCACAGAGTTTTTTACCTTTTTCTGAAAGTTTGATCTTAATTGTTCTTTTATCATGCGGGGAACGTTCCTGGAGAACATAACCGGTTTCAACAAGTTTCTTAAGGTTATAAGAAACGTTAGAGCCTAAATAGTAACCTCTGTTAGTTAGCTCACCTATTGTTAGGATAGTATCGCCGATATTGTAAAGTATAAGTGTCTGAACGTTGTTTATCTCCTCAATGCCTTTTCTGTCGAGCTTGCTTTTAACAACGTCAAGAAAACGACGGTGTAATCTTTCAATTGAGAGAATTAGAGAGAGATATTCCTGTTTCATATATATAATTAATTGGTTTTTTTTAAGCGTCAGCACACATTGCTGCACACTATGACTACTGAAAAATACGAATACTCCTATAGATTTATCCTTGCAACAGAAACTTTGCAAAATTTCACGTAACAACCAAACAAGCTGTACCTGTTGCAAGTTTTACAACAGGTATATTGCCCATATTGGAACAGTCTAATACCTATATGCTTCCGGCTTGAATGGCCCTTGTGCCGGCACACCAATATAATCAGCCTGAGATTTCGTAAGCTCACTAAGTTTTGCGCCGATCTTATCCAAATGGAGCCTCGCTACCATTTCATCAAGGTGTTTAGGAAGAACATAAACCTTGTTCTCATATTTACCCGGGTTCTGCCAGAGTTCAATCTGGGCAACCGTCTGGTTAGTGAAGCTGCAGCTCATTACGAATGCAGGATGGCCTGTCGCGCAGCCAAGATTGACTAAACGTCCCTCAGCAAGAACTATTAATCTTTTGCCGTCTGGGAATATAACTTCATCCACTTGTGGTTTGATATTACGCCATTTGAGGTTTTTGATGCCTGCTATGTCGATCTCATTATCAAAGTGCCCGATATTGCAAACAATGGCTCTATCTTTCATGAAGTCCATATGTTTGCGGGTGATGATATCTTTGTTACCTGTGGCAGTTACGAATATATCAGCAATTGGCGCTGCTTCTTCCATGGTAACAACGCGGAAACCTTCCATAGAAGCCTGAAGCGCGCAGATAGGATCAATCTCAGTAACCATCACCGTTGCGCCTTGTGAACGAAGGGCGTAAGCAGAACCTTTACCAACGTCACCATAACCTGCAACAACGCATACTTTAGCAGCTATCATCACGTCTGTTGAGCGCTTGATACCATCAAGCAAGCTTTCACGGCAACCGTAAAGATTATCAAATTTAGATTTAGTAACTGAATCATTAACGTTAATTGCAGGGAAATTTAATTTTCCTGCCGCTTCTAAATCACGAAGCCTTTTCACACCTGTAGTTGTTTCTTCAGAAACGCCTTTAATTTGTGCTACAAGCTCAGGGAATTTGTGGATGATCATGTCAGTTGCGTCACCGCCATCATCAAGGATCATATTTGGCATCCAGCCTTCAGCCTGGATAGTTTTTTCAATACACCAGTTGAATTCCTCTTCGCTTTCACCTCTCCATGCGAACACTGGTATTCCAGCCTGAGCAATAGCTGCGGCGGCGTAATCATTTGTTGAGAATATATTGCATGAACTCCACCTTACAGTTGCGCCAAGCTCAATTAATGTTTCAATAAGAACGGCAGTTTCAACCGTCATGTGTAGGCAGCCGATTATATTTGCGCCTTTGAGCGGCTGAGATTTTTTATGCTGTGCTCGGAGTGCCATAAGGCCCGGCATTTCTGTTTCGGCAAGGTCAATAAGCCTTCTTCCTTCATCAGCTAAACTTATATCTTTTACTTTATAATCATTTTTATTTGCTATAACTTTCATGGTATTTGGCATTTTTTAAAGAATTTGATTGCGGGAGCAAAATAAGGGTTTTAAAGTTTTTTGGAAGAATAATATCGAATTACTTACAGGAATATATGCCAGAACAGGATATGATGTCAGAAAGAAGG
>JANPLD010000060.1:0-36368 GCA_031426355.1 Alphaproteobacteria bacterium
AAATAAATTATCGCACTCATCAGAGTAAGGAATAAAGTTGTAAACATAGGCTTCGTTTTTTAAATTTGTCTGTGAATTTTCGCATATCTTAACCAGGCAGCATTTCTTTATTTGTAACTTAAGCGGTAAATTCATAGATAATGCCAATCATTGATAATTGTTATCAACTAATTAACCATAAATTGTCAATATAATTGTTGATAATAATTATCATTATCTATATATTGTTAATGGTTTCTTAACCTTTCTATGTTAAATGACCGCTGCACCAAATTGCTTCAAATATAGCTTTTAGTGCATATTTTACTTAATTAATAATTATTACAGGAGATCTATGTCTGCTAATATCGCGAAGGTTTTAAATGAAAACCTTGAAGCCATTCAGGGCTTCGCCAATAACAATGCAAAATTCGAAGCTTACAATGCAGCCATTGTTGAACAAAATAATGTGTCAAATATACTTTTTGGAGCTTTTAAAGGTAAACCAATTCAAAATGTCGGAACAACTCTTTTAGAAGTAAATACTGTTGAAGAAACTTATTACTATGTAGCAAACATATCAAGTGGTAGTATTGAAGATGGCAATATTGTTCTTGAGGCTAAAAAAGTTAATAAAGCTGAATTTAATCAATATATTGTTGCAGGAAGATCTGGTGATGCAACGGACAAAAAAGCTCAGGCAAAGATAACTTATGATTCTAATAAGCGTAAGTACACTCTAGAAATTGAAGATGCTAATGGTAGTTCCACAACTTTTACACAGCAGCAATTGGATGCAGATGTTGTTGATCATATAAGAGAAGGTCTTGAAGCTAAGGCCGGTTTTACTTATGATATGAAAGGTAATGTTTTAGATACAAGTAATGGTGATTCATGGAGAATAAAGTTTGGTTCAGATAAAGAATATAATGTCCAATATATGGAGCTTTGTAATCCTGAGCATATAAATCTGGAAACAAAAGAAAAAACTCGTTGTTTCTAATAACTGTTAGGCCGGGAAGGGAACTTCCCGGTTTTTACTTTAGTGCATAATAAATATGGCTAATGATAATGATAATTCCGGCGGGTTATTCCTGCTATTTTTATTTGGACTGCTAGCATGGTTTAGCGGTGTGTTCGGCTCTGACAAAAAAAAGAAGCAACCAGATATTGATACATTTCTAAAAGCAAAACCTAAAAACAAAGAAAAAGCAGAAGAAACTTCGGAAGATAAAGAAGGTGTGGCTCCAATAGTTTTAGCTGATGAAGCTCCAGTTCCAAATTATCAGGGGTTAAATGATCAAACAAATACTACCAATGCAGTTTCTGCACCTGAACCTCTCAGCAGTAATGCAAATATTAATAAAGACCTTAAGAAGATAGCCATCACTAATTTAATGCTGGATTCTAAAAAATATACGCCTGTTACCAGTATGTATAAAAAGGCTCCGCTTAATTTTAGATTAATAGGAGTACCCAACTCAATAACGTCAGCAAATTCTTCTATAGCAACTGCAATGGCGGAAGATGAAAAGAAAGAAGAGATTGCAGGATTAACGCGTTATAAGAAAGAAGATTTACTTAATGCGAATATTAATAGCTTAATTAATAATTTAGCTTCCGACATTGCAACTAAAAATAATAAATCTGTTAATGAAGTAAAGGAAGAGCTGTTAAACTATTCTGGTGAAGCAATCATTATTTTGAATAAATATAATGAGAATCTGATTAAAAGTGAAAACTTACAAAATAAAAAGCAATTCCCCATTGAGAGCCTTATTACTAAAAGTTTTTTAGAAGAAGTTTATAGTTTGAAGAATGTTATCGCTGCATTTGAGATCGCCAGATATGATTTTGATGTAGGCGGAGATAAAACATTAGCAGAGGTCGTAATATCGGCCAAAGCCCAAGAGTTTAATATTGATAGGGGCAAATTAGGCAAATCAGGCCTTACTATTGAGGAAGTAAAGCAAGGTTTAGCTGAAGAGCTTGATAAGAAAAAAGAAAGCGGGGCAATGAAAACTACTGCTGATGAATTTGAGGTTACTCAGGATTATTTAAAAGAGCACGGCGTCAGGGAAGATGTAAAGCTTAACAAAACTACAAGACAGGTATTAAATTTAAAATCGGACAAATTATCTGTTACTGAACTCAATAATTTAACTAAACCTCTTATTAGAAGTACTAATATAAGCAGGGGAAATACAGAAAATGGCATCACTATTTATCCTTCTAATTTGCCAGATAACAAAGGTAACATAAGCCCTGATTTTGATGTTGCGCATAAAATATTCATAACCACTTTTATGCAGGCAAAAGATTATTTTGTTGAAGATTTCTTTATTGATAAGAATGACGGTAAAGGCAAAGTGTTAAATGTGGATGAGCAGGGTAATTTCCATTTCAACCCTTCGAAATATAATGTTGATCCAGCTTCATTTCTGGATGAAAAAGAGTTGAAGGAGTTTCGTAAGAATAAGGACCTTACCATACCATTTAAACAAGGGTTTTTTAACTATAATGATTTTACGGTTTGGAAGCAGCAAATTTCAAAACTTGATACATCTGACCTAAAAAGTGAATTTGCAGATTTTCAGATTAAACTTGATTCTGTTGCGAGTAAATTTGAAGATGGCTCTTATGTCCAAATAAAAGAATTCGGCCGTAATTTTGAAAAAGTTAATAACCTTTATAACTCACAGGATAAGACCGAGAAAGTTCCTAAATATAAAGAAGATTATGCAAAATCTATCATTAATTCCTTACAGCAGGATATCTTACAGAAAGGAAGCAAGGCTGATAATGAGGCTGTAGAAGAATATATTGATAAGAAAATAAAAGAAATGCAAGTCGCGGTTCAAACTCTTTCTTCTTACAGCCCTAAGGGTAATGACCGGAACGAATTATTGCAGGCTAAAGAAATATTATTACTTACTGCAAAGGAGCAAATACTTCAAAATCACCTTGAATATGATATCCTCAAAATTGCAGAAGAATATAATGAAAGAATAAAAAAAACTACTGATGAGAAGGAAAAATCAGATCTGAGATATGAAAAAGACCAAAAGAAAATTGCTTTGACTTTAGAGTATGTAGCGGCCGATAATATCAATGATATCAAATTATTTGACCTAAAAAATTATGAATCAATTGATAAGATAAATAAATTGATAGCAGTATCAGAAGGGTTGCCTGAAGTGTCAAAAGCAATTGATGTAATCATGCAGGATGTTGATAAAGAAAAATTATTTGGTGAGGCGCCTTGGGTAAGTGAAGGCATCAAAGCGGATAAATATATTTACAGGGAAAACCTATCAGCCAAATCATCCCCTCCTGATTCAGACCCTATGATGAGAGCTGTAAGTAAGATAGGTATTTCAGCGGGAGGATTTGAAGATCCGGTTAATAGTGAATTAGGTGCTTCAGCCGCCATAAAGGCTAATATAACTGCGGTTGATTATCCGTTTAAAGATAAAGATTTCAGAGTAGAGTCAAAAGCCAATATGGAAATGAGGTTCCTTACTAAAGGTAAATCATTTGGATATGAAAAAGATAATGTTTTAAGTCTTCCATTCTCTTCAAAGAAACTAGATCCTACTATTATTGAAAAAGGTGATTTTGATTTTATTTATAAGGTTAACAGGTTCAATGATATCTCTACAAAACTTGATTTCAGTGCGAATATGGCTCAGGAAAAGCAGTCTGGAATTATATCTTATGATAAAATTGGATTATATGGGAATAAAACTTCAGTTGGATTGAAAGCCCAGAATAATAACCTGCAAAATAATAATCTAAAAGCGCTGGGTATATCTTTCTCAAATAACTGGCAGGTACTTGGAACCGGAAATACGAAGAATATTTCTGCAGGGATTGACGTATCAACTGCATATCTAAATTTTGAGAATTCGAATCCGGATATGAAAAACAAATTACTTCTTGAACCAAAATTATCTTACACATATTCCGCTGATGGAAATAATAAATTTGTTAACGTAACTGTGACCGGGCAGATATTAAGCGGGTTTAATGATCCTTATGATCAGAATAATTTATCTGTAATATTCATTGCTAAAATTCCTAAGTGGAAAACAAGCAATACATTTATTCTATCAAACCAGTTTAAAATGCTGTTCTCTTCTTTAAGTTATAAATATAGTTTGTTCGATATATCTACTGAAACGGGTTTAAAAATGGCGTTATTTAATCCTGCTAACCTCAATTGGGAAAAGCAGTTTGGGATATATCAGGAGTTTAATCTGGGTAAAACCCTTCTAAATTTGGGGGTTTCCATGCCTGGTGAAAATAATCAGTTTCTCAAAACCCCAACTTTTATAGAAACAGGATTTTCCTTAAAAAGGAATTTTTAATATTCAAAAAATCCACATGGCGTTTTTATGTGGAGTATATAATTCTATTATTATGCATAAGAAAAAATATTACATAATTAGCGGAATTCTCGCTGTAATAATTATAGGGCTTGTCGGTGCACGCCTATATTTGAATGTCTGGTTACCTAAATATGTTAATCAAGTACTTAATAATATTGAGGGATATCAAGGCTCAGTTGAAGATATTGATATTGCCTTGTATCGTGGTGCCTACAAAATACATAAGCTGAAGCTTTTTAAGAAAAATGGTAATATTCCGGTTCCATTTATAGATATTGATCTGGTTGATCTTTCGATCCAGTGGCACTCATTACTTCAGGGCAGGGTAGTTTCTGATGTAAAACTCATTAAACCTATTTTGAATTTTGCGGTTAATAAATCTGATACTGCTCAGCAGACAGGTGGTGATGTAGACTGGATAAAACCTATCAAAGACCTGATGCCGATCGATATAAACTTGGTTACTTTTAATCAAGGAAAGCTTACTTATCAGGATTTTTCCAAATCACCTCAGGTAAATGTTTATATAAATGATATGTCAGGTGAGATAAGCAATCTGCGTAATGTTACAGATGGAGGCGAAGCTTTGCCTTCAACAATTATTGTAAAAGGTAACTCGATAGGGAATGGAAGATTAGATATAAATGGAAAGCTTAATATCCTGAAAAAGGTTCCTGATATGGATATCAATGCCCAGCTTGAAAATATTGATCTGACAGCACTCAGTAATTATACCCATGCTTATGCTGCAATTGACATCAGGGGTGGCAGTTTAAATATCTATTCTAAAGTTGCAGTTAAGGATAGTAATGTTTCCGGGTATGTTAAGCCAATCGCTAAAGGCGTTTCACTAATTGACCTTGGTAAAGAGAAAAATCCTGTGAAAGCTATCTGGCAGACAGTGGTTGCGGTTGTTGTGGAAATATTCACTAACCAATCTAAAGATCAGTTTGCAACTACAGTTCCGCTGGAAGGTAAGCTTGGCAGCATTAATACTGATAAGTGGGAAGCTCTTATTGGTATTATCCGAAATGCTTTTGTGGAATCTGTAAAAGCCGGGTTTGATAATAACATCAAACCGCAAAAACCTTAGGTCAATTTTTATAATTTCATATAAATCAATGCGATAGAGTGTATGCATCTTAATTATTTATCAACGATTTTATGTTATAAGTAATAAATAATAAAGGATGATGATATGTTTCTAAGACAACAGCAACTTCAAATTCAATACCAAAATTTGGACTCAAAGAGTGAAAATGATTCAGGGCCAAAGTTGGAGTTTAAAATAGATTTTATACGAGCAAATAAAGAAGATGCAGGAAGTGTAACACTAAACACTATATTTTATCGAAAGACACCTTTTGAAACTCAGGGAATAGAAAACATTTCCGAAGAAGAGAAGAAAGAACTTTAGAACTCAGGAAAAAAAATTCACAGGAATTTAGAAAAAAATTAAGAGAAGAAGGAATAAAATATATAGATGATACGGATATTTTTTTTAAAGATAAAGGAAAGCCTTATACTACATACAAAGAATTGCCACAGCAGCTTGTTAGTGAGAATATTATTGGAAATTGGCAGGAAGATAAAGTTGAGAATACTTATGATGTAAGCTCTGATGATCATGAGATGGCAATGTTTTTCTTTAACAGCCATAGTTTGCTTCTTGAAACGCAAGATAATGATTCAGTTAAAGCATATTCAATAGCAGAAAAATCTGATGAAGGAATTACAGAGAAATCTACATTAAAGATTGGCAAGACTAAGGAATCAGAAGAAACTAGAACCTATGGTATAATAAAACATTATGGTTCAGAGCCGGCAAGGCCAGGTGATCATGCGGAATTTAATCCTGATTATTTTAATGTTGAATATGTATATTTGGATGATGAAAATAAGAAAGCTTACCAATACACTTTTAGCGTAAAGGACAGAGTGGTTGATAACCCAATTCCAGTGCCTGTTCCGATGGAATATGATAAAGCTAATAACGTGTATTATTCAATTAATAGAGAAATAAAAAACGTTATAGAAACGAATAGTAAAGATGAGGCGCAGAAAATATTCAGTGATTTTCCAATTGATCTTCTACCTGTCGGACAGGATAAAGGTAATAAAAGAGAGAGGTAGCCCATCGTGCCTTGACTTCTTTTTAGCTCTCATATACTTAAATCCCCGCTTAAATATATAACGGAGATAAAAATGTCTGATCTGTCGAAAATAAAAACCGGAGAGAACCCACCAGTTGATGTGAATATCGTGATTGAAGTTCCAATGAACTCAATGCCGGTTAAATATGAATTTGATAAGGATTCTGAAATTATACATGTTGATAGGTTCCTTCCTACAGCGATGTTCTATCCTGTGAATTACGGTTTTATCCCGCATACTTTAGGTGGTGATGGTGATCCGGTTGATGCTCTTGTGTTATCACAATATCCGGTGCTTCCGCATGCGGTTATACGTTGCAGGCCAATTGGCGTTCTTAAAATGGAAGATGAAAGCGGTGAGGATGAAAAGATACTTTTCGTTCCTGTGAACAAGCTTACCAGATATTATGAGAACATTAATGAGTATAGTGACCTTCCACGTATCCATACTGAGGGAATCTCACATTTCTTTGAGCGTTATAAAGAGCTTGAGCGCGGTAAATGGGTGAAAGTTATGGGCTGGGGTGATTCAAAGGAAGCACAGAAGTTCATCATGGATGGCATAGCTAGATATAAAAAATAGCCATTAAGCGTGTTTTCGTCAGAAAAAATTTGATTTACCCTAAGGTGGTGGATATCGTTAAGTATCTGAAACCTAGGAGACTCTGATATGACGATAATGCAATTCATCTATGCTTGTGGTGCGGCATCACTCTTATATGGTATAATAGCTGGGCGTTCGATTCTTTCTAAATCCACGGGTTCCAAAAAAATGCAGGATATCGCGGCTGCTATTCAGGAAGGCGCAAAAGCTTATCTGAACAGGCAATATGCAACGATAGGTGTTGTCGGCGTGATTATATGCGCTCTATTATCGTGGAAGCTTGGTACTTTTGTCGGGATAGGTTTTGCTATCGGCGCCATATGTTCAGCAATTGCAGGATATATCGGTATGAATATTTCTGTGCGTGCTAACGTGCGCACTGCTGAAGCTGCTAAGAAAGGTTTGCAACCTGCTCTTAATATTGCTTTTACATCAGGTGCTGTAACGGGAATGTTGGTTGTCGGCCTTGGAATTCTGGGCATTTCTTTATATTATAATTATCTGCTTTCTCAGAATATTGACATGAGAAAGATAATTGAAGCGCTTGTTGCACTTTCATTCGGGGCATCACTTATTTCAATATTCGCACGCTTAGGAGGTGGTATATTCACTAAAGGTGCTGACGTTGGTGCTGACCTTGTTGGTAAAGTTGAAGCCGGGATTCCGGAAGATGATCCACGTAACCCGGCTGTTATTGCTGATAATGTTGGTGATAATGTTGGTGACTGCGCCGGTATGGCGGCCGATCTTTTTGAAACTTATGTTGTGACTATCGTTGCGACCATGCTTCTTGCAGCGATATATTTCACAGGTATGGCTCAAAAAGCTATGATGATATATCCACTTGTGGTTTGCGCTGCGTGCATAATTACTTCAATAATAGGTACTTTCTTTGTTCGTCTTGGTAAAAACAATAATATAATGCAGGCTTTATATAAGGGGCTTATTGCGACAGCGATTCTTTCAGCGGGTGCGATATATTATATTACTGACAAGATAATTGGTCTTAAAACAGGTTATTCGATCGGTGATCTTGAGTTTAACGGTATGGATATTTTCAACTGTGCGATATCAGGATTAGTGATTACTGGCGCACTGGTGTGGATAACTGAATACTATACTTCTACAAAATATCGTCCGGTAAAATCTATTGCGCAAAGTTCGACGACTGGTCATGGAACTAACGTGATACAAGGGTTAGCTGTTTCTATGGAAGCATGCGCATTACCTGCGATAGTTATATGTGTAGGAATAGTATTTGCATTCATGCAGTGCGGATTATTCGGTATCGCAATTTCGGCAACGACAATGTTAGCGTTAGCTGGGATAGTGGTAGCTCTTGATGCATATGGGCCGGTAACTGATAATGCCGGTGGGATTGCGGAAATGAGTGGTCTGCCGAAAGATGTTCGTGTCAATACGGATGCGCTTGATGCGGTTGGTAACACTACCAAGGCAGTTACAAAAGGTTATGCAATCGGTTCTGCGGCGCTGGCTTCACTTGTATTGTTTGCGGCATATACTGAAGACCTCAAACATTATTTCCCTGATGTTGAAGTTCAGTTCCTCCTTTCTGATCCTTATGTAGTGGTTGGCCTTCTTATGGGTGGATTGCTTCCGTATCTCTTCGGTGCGATGGGTATGAAAGCTGTTGGTAGGGCTGCGGGTTCCGTAGTGGTTGAAGTTCGCCGCCAGTTTAAGGAAATCCCTGGTATTATGACTGGTAAAGCGAAGCCTGATTATGGCCGCGCGGTTGATATGCTTACCAAAGCTGCGATTAAGGAAATGATAATTCCATCACTTCTTCCAGTTGCTTCACCAGTTGCTTTATATTTCATTATTAATGCTATTGCCGGACAATCTGCGGCATTTGCTGCGGTTGGGGCGATGCTCCTTGGAATAATTGTAACGGGCTTATTCGTTGCGATATCCATGACAGCGGGTGGTGGCGCGTGGGATAATGCCAAGAAATATATCGAGGAAGGCAATTTCGGCGGTAAAGGTTCTGAGGCTCACAAGGCCGCAGTTACCGGAGACACAGTTGGTGATCCTTACAAGGATACAGCAGGCCCTGCAGTTAACCCGATGATCAAGATCGCCAATATCGTTGCGATTTTATTACTGGCATTACTGGCCAGTTAATTTATCCTAGTCATTGCGAGAGAAAGTTTAATGTGGCTTCCTCGCAATGACAATTTTTCTAAATAAAATATGACGGCTGCGCTTCAGATCCTCAAGGATACTTACGGATATAGTACTTTCCGTACTGGGCAGAGTGAAATTGTTGATCATGTTATCGCTGGAAAACATGCGTTCGTGCTTATGCCGACGGGTAGTGGTAAATCGCTCTGTTACCAGATACCGGCGCTTTGTCGTGAGGGGGTTGGTGTTATAATTTCTCCGCTTATCGCGTTGATGAAAAATCAGGTGGATGCGCTTTTGCAGCTTGGGGTACGTGCTGTTGCGATCAACTCAAGTATGACTGCATCTGAAGTTTATGAAGCGAAGCAGAAGATCAGGAACCGTGAACTTGATATGGTTTATGTTGCGCCGGAACGGTTGCTGATGGAAGATTTTTTAGGGTTCCTGGCTGAGGCTCCCATTTCCCTTTTTGCGATAGATGAAGCTCACTGTGTTTCGCAATGGGGGCATGATTTCCGCCCGCATTATGCTCAGCTTTCCATCCTTGCGGAGAAATTCCCAGATATTCCCCGTATCGCGCTTACTGCAACTGCCGACATGCCGACCAGGAGGGATATTGTTGAGCGTCTTGCTCTTGGTGGCGGCCGTACTTTTATTCACGGTTTTGACAGGCCAAATATCCGTTATACCATTTCAGTAAAAGATAATCCGAAGCAACAGATACTTAATTTTATCGAAAAATATAAAGGTGAAAGTGGAATAGTGTATTGTCTTTCGCGTAATCAGACCGATGAAATGGCGAGCTGGCTAAAGGAACGTGGATATAACGCGTTGCCATATCATGCCGGGCTTGATGCTGTTACTCGCGCAAAGAATCAGGAAAGCTTTCTGGCGGAAGAAGCTGTGATAATGGTTGCAACAATCGCATTCGGTATGGGAATAGATAAACCTGATGTGCGTTTTGTAGCTCATATGTCCATACCTAGGAATATTGAGGCTTATTATCAGGAAACCGGGCGCGCCGGACGTGATGGAATGCCAGCCGAAGCGTTAATGGTATATGGTATGCAGGATGCCGCGATGCAGCGGAGTTTTATAGAAAATTCAAATGCTCCTGAGAGCCAGAAGCGCATAGAGCATCAGAAGATTAATGCGTTACTTGGGCTTTGTGAAGCGGCGTCATGCCGCCGCCAGATATTGCTGGAATATTTCGGTGATAAAAGCCAGCCGTGTGGGAATTGTGATACCTGCCTGAATCCCCCGCTTACTTTTGACGGAACGATTGCTGCACAAAAAGCTATCTCTGCGGTATATCGCACCGGGCAGCGTTTTGGGGTAAGTTATATTATTGATGTGCTGGCAGGTAAAACCAGTGAGCGTATCCAGCAATTCAGGCATGATGCCTTAAATGTTTTCGGTGCTGGAACGGAATTTTCTAAACAGGAATGGCAAAGTATCTTTCGCCAGTTGGTGGCAGAAAATCTTTTGCAGGTTGATATTACCGAGCATGGTGGACTAAAAATAACTCCGCAGGGGCAGGAATTCTTAAAGGAAAAGCGTACCCTTGCCTTACGTAAATATACCGGCAAGATCAAGTCAGGATCAAAAGAACCTGTGCGGATATCTGCTGATAATTCTGAAAGCGGATATAATAAGGATCTGTTCGCGGCTCTCAAAGACAGAAGGCTGCAGATATCCAAGGCAGCAAATGTGCCGCCATATATTATCTTCCATGATAAGGCGTTGCGCGAGATGGCTATGAAGAAACCTGCAACGCTGGAAGCGTTCTCTGCCATAAGCGGCGTTGGTGAAAATAAACTTCAACGCTACGGACAGGTGTTCCTGGAGGTAATATTGGAGTTTGGGTCTCAAGAGTAAAACTCCTTGTTAAATCTGAATAATTTTCTATTTTCCTTGCTTAAAGCTTTAATTACAATGGACTACGTAAAAAAAATCAATTCTGCGAAAGTATATGATGTGGCGATAAGATCGCCACTTGATGCCATGCCGCGCTTAAGCCAGAGACTTGATTGCAAGGTGTTGCTCAAGCGTGAAGACCTGCAGCCGGTATTTTCATTCAAAATTCGTGGTGCGTATAATAAGATAGCGAATCTTTCTGAAGAAGCTCGCGGAAAAGGCGTAATATGCGCTTCTGCGGGTAACCATGCACAAGGTGTAGCGCTCTCGGCAAAAAAACTCGGGATATCAGCTACTATCGTAATGCCTATAACAACTCCGCCGATAAAAGTTGATGCGGTGCGTTACTGGGGTGGTAATGTTGTCCTTCATGGCGATACATTCGATGAAGCTTTTGCCCATGCAAAAATTTTGGAAAAAGAAAAGGGCTTAACTTTTGTTCACCCTTATGACGACCCAGATGTTATAGCGGGGCAGGGAACAATTGGCCGTGAAATATTAGAGCAATGCTCTGAAGGGATAGAAGCGATATTTGTGCCAATAGGTGGTGGAGGGCTTGCTGCTGGTGTGGCTTCATATGTTAAAGCAGTAAACCCAAAAATAAAAGTGATAGGTGTTGAGCCTGTTGATGCAGCCTGCATGAAAGCAGCGATAGATGCGGATAAACGTGTGATACTTGACCGCGTTGGATTATTTGCTGATGGTGTTGCGGTACGTCAGGCGGGAGAAGAAACCTTCCGAATCTGCAATGAATTACTGGATGATGTGCTGACAGCCGATACTGATGAGATGTGCGCTGCAATAAAAGATATATTTGAAGATATACGTGTAATAGCTGAACCTGCGGGTGCACTTTCATTGGCAGGACTTAAAATTTATGCTGAAAAGAACCCAAAACGTACTGGTGCTTTGATCGCTATCAATAGCGGTGCGAATATGAATTTTGATAGGCTACGCCATGTTGCCGAACGTGCGGAAATTGGTGAGGCACGTGAGATATTGTTGGCAGTTACAATTCCTGAAGAGGTTGGTAGTTACAGGCGGTTTGTTCAGGTTCTGGGTAGCCGCAATATAACTGAATTCAATTACCGTTTTAATGAAGGCGGAGATGCTAATGTGTTCGTTGGATTAAAGTTGAACAATGCGCATTCTGAAAAAGTTGAGGTTATTTCGCAGCTTACAAAACTTGGTTATAAGGTTCTGGATATCAGTAATAATGAATCGGCGAAACTTCATATACGTTATATGGTAGGCGGACGCGCACCTTCACTGCATGATGAGGTAGTAATGCGTTTTGAATTTCCAGAACGTCCTGGCGCGCTTTCAAAATTCCTTGATAGTTTTGGTACTGAATGGAGCATAACTTTATTCCATTACCGTAACCATGGGGCAGATTATGGGCGTGTGTTGGTGGGTATGCATGTTCCTCAGGCAGATAAAACTAGATTTGCAGAACGCCTGAAAACGCTTGGTTATGAATATGAGGATGAGACCAATAACCCTGCCTATAAAATGTTCCTGCATCGCTAGATGAAAAAGACTGCAAAAATAATAAGTATCATTCATGCCATAATGCTTGGATGCATTATAATTTATGCTGCAAAAGCTATTACTATAGCCAGTCTGGTGAAATTGATCGTTATTTTCCTATGGGCGATCGGGCCGCAATTTTTGTTATTATTATTTATTTCGAAAACCTCAAAGCCGAGAGCAATACGCGCGTTTTATATCCTGCAATGGATACAGGCTATCGCCACGATGTTTTTATATGTTTATGGTTTTGTGATCTATAACGGCCTTGTTAATGGTTTGCTGTTTGTGCTGGGGCCGCTCTGGCAATATGTTCTGGTAATAGCGCTGGGCTTGTTAATATTAGCCATTCACCTGCTTACAAAAAGCAATCGCACTTGAAGAAATTTCCAAACGCTTTAAATTAATTAGATCACTAACAAAAAAGGAGTTCCCATGAGTTATGTAGACGGATTTGTATTACCGGTTCCCACAAAAAAGTTAAAGGAATACCAGAAAATGGCCAAAGGTGCTGGAAAGGTGTGGATGGAACATGGAGCGCTTGATTATAAGGAGTGCGTGCTTGAGGATAATAAAGAAACCGGCTTTTGCATGACATTTCCTGCAATAGTTAAACCTAAAAAAGGTGAGACCATAATTTTTGCTTATGTAGTTTATAAGAACCGCGCGCACCGTGATAAAGTGAACGCGAAAGTAATGAAGGATAAAAGATTATCTGAAAGCTGTGATTCTAACAATATGCCTTTTGACGTAAGCCGTATGGGCTATGGCGGATTCAAAGCCATTGTAGAATTTTAGCGAAAAACATTATGGAAAATTTATTTCCTAAAAGCGATTCTGGGTTCCTTAAATAATAGGAGTTCATATGACAGAAAAAACAGCAAAAACAGAAAAGAAAAAAGTGAATTATCTTCCTGAGAATTCAAGGAATATATCCCCATATTTTACTGTGAGCAATGCAAAGAAAGCCATAGAGTTCTATGAAAAAGTTTTTGATGGAAAATGTGGTGAGATTCTAGATATGAATGGCAAGGTTGGACATGCAGAAATAATGATCGGTGATTCTTCCCTAATGATCAGTGATGAATTCCCTGGCATGGGTGGTAATCAGGCGCCAAGAGAGGGAGTTAACAGCAGGTCTTCATCGATGACGCATCTTTACGTAAAGAATGTTGATGAAACGGTTAAGCTGGCTGAAGACAACGGCGCGAAAGTTATAAGACAACCTAAAGACCAGTTCTATGGCAATAGAAGCGCTTACATAGTAGACCCTTTTGGATACCAATGGTATATAGCCACTCACATTGAAGATGTAAGCATGGACGAAATGAAAGAACGCCTGAAAAATATGCCTGATATGTGTGAAGATGATAAGAACGAAGGTGGCAAGAATGAGAATAGCAAGCTGAATAGGAAGGCTGGTTAATGTATCGTTGTAGACAATTAAATCTCGGGCGTGGAGATTTTAAATTGAAACGCCCTCTCGCTATTATTAAAATTGCTTCGTTCTAAATTAGTTCGCAATAACTAGTTAAAGGGTGTTTCTGAAATTGTAATTTTAATATTAAGATTTAATTTTCTAACATAATTCTTTAAATCTCTGGCTCTCATTTTTTTATCCTTACTAGGTCCTACAATGATTTTTTTTATTGGTAAATTTATACCAGATTTACTAAAAAACTCTATATAAGATATATTGTTTTCAGTTCCTCGGTATTTGATATGCTTTTGTGTGTTTATTATATTTTTTTCAAATTCTTCTTCATTATCTTTAAGTATCCAAGATGCAATCCTGACTTCATTTTCCTCTTTAAACGCTTTATGCTTTGTTAAGCTCATTAAATTTAATAATGCTGGAAGAGCATTTGTAGCATCGGCAGGTATTTTATCTTTTTTTGACATTTTATCTAGGGATTCTAAAACGTAAGTTGTAATATGATTTATTTCTTCAGAGAAATTTTCATGAAAGTTATCTTTTGTGTAATAATAATGAACTTTATTGATTGCAAGAAAGCCGTAATTGAAGTTTTTTCCTTCCTGACTAAGTAGATTTTCTAGTTTTTTGGTATCAAAAATAATTGCATATCCTCCACTATTATTTCTATACCCCCTCCATTGGCTTAATAAGCCATTTTCCCTTTCGTAAATATTTTCATGTGAGCAAAATGATGTTATGTAAAATTCATCGCCAGTAACTTTATAATGAACATTTGCAAAAGTTGAGGCTTCGTCTTTTATTAAGCGTTTAAAATCAAGTTTAGATTCAGTTAGTATTTTTTTAAAAGTATTTTATCAATTCCCTTATAAAATTCTTTTATTGGAGGAATTAATATCTCTTTAAATTGTTCTTTAAAATGAACCAGTTCGCTAGCATCATTTAAAAATTGATAGTTTGTTGCCCATAAAGTTTGATTTTCCAGAATTCCTTCTAATCCTAATTTGTCCGTATAGTGATAAAGATTTTTTGGAAGAGTATCTGTCATTTTTCCTAAACCTTCTTCACATATTCTGCTTTGATGAAGAATCCTCGGAATTGACCGCTGCCTTCGATGGGTTCGGCGGTGCCGGGTGTCAGGTTGATGTTCTTGATTATGGTTCCGCGTTTTAAGCCGCTGTTGGAGCCTTTTACTTTTAGGTCTTCTATGATGGTTCCATTACTGTCTCTTACAATTTCTTCATCGGTCATTTATCGTCATCATTAAGTTAATGCGATACTATATGCTGACGCTACCCATCTTACAAATTATTTCCCATTCATCTGGGGTGACTGGTTGGACGGAGAGGCGGGCGGATGTTACGAGGCTCATCTTGGTTAGTTTTTTGCTGGCTTTAACATCTGCCAGTGTGACAGGTTTTGGTACAGGTTTAACTGCTTTCACGTCTACCACGACCCATGGGTCGCCCATTTTGGCGGTTGGGTCTGGGTAATATTCTTTTATAACTTCTACTATCCCAACGATCTCCTTACCCTCATTGGAATGGTAGAAAAAGCCGAGGTCGCCCTTTTTCATGCTCATTAAATTCTTTTTTGCGAGGTGGTTGCGAACGCCGCTCCATGCTTCGCCCTTGGCACCTTTTTTTACCTGGTCTCTCCAGCTCCATGAATCTGGTTCACTTTTAAGCAGCCAGTAGTTAGGTGTTGTCTTCAGGTGTTTTGACATTGTATTTTTCCTAAGTAAAACATATATATAATTCATATTCAAAATCCCGCAAATACAAACTATGGAAAATAATCCTCTAATTAAACCAACGCCATACCGTAATGATGTTCCGCCGTTCGATCTGGTGAAAACAGAGCATTTTCTGCCGGCACTTGATTTTGCAATTGCGGAGGCAAAAGCTGAAGTAGAAAAAATAAAGAATGTTACCAGTACTGATTTTGTGAATGTGATGGAAGCGTATGAGAATTCCGGCAGGTTATTAAGCAGGGTTACAAGTGTATTCTTCCATTTTGACGGGGCGAATAATACGGAGGAATTACAGGCGATTGCGCCTGAATTTAAAGTTAAGCTCACAAATCATGGAAGCGATGTAGCTTTGGATGAAAAATTATTTGCGCAGATAAAAACCATTTATGACCAGAAGGAAAAATTTAACCTTTCTGATGAACAGGAATTGTTGCTGAATGATACTTATAAATCTTTTGTCAGGAATGGGGCGTTGCTGGATGAATCTGAAAAAGCGGAGCTTCGTAAGATCGATGAGAGAATGGCAGAGGTTACCAATAGTTTTGGTGATAATCTGCTTGGTCGAACTAATGAATTCATGCTTTACATTGATAATGAAGATGAGCTGAAAGGTTTGCCGGAAGGCGCAATAACTGCGGCTAAAGAATCCGCCAAGGAAAATGGTTTTGAAGATAAGTGGTTATTCACACTTCATGGACCGAGTATCATCCCGGTTCTCACTTATGCGGAAAATCGCAGTCTGCGTGAGAAGATGTGGCGCGCATTTTCTACAAAATGTAAAGACGGCCAATATGATAACAGGGCAAATGTTCTGGAACTCGTGAAGCTACGCAGTCAGCGTGCAAAATTGCTCGGATATGAAACCCACGCGGATTATATTCTGGAAGAACGCATGGCAAAAACTAAGGATGCTGTTCTTGAAATGCTGAATGGTTATAAGAAAATAGTGAAGGATAAAGCGCTACAGGAATTTGATGAATTAAAAGATTTTATCCGTTCTATCGGTGGGGAAGATAATGTTAAACCCTGGGATATCGGGTTTTATGCCGAGAAGATGAAAGCGAGTATTTATGGTTTTGATGAAGAGGAATTGCGTCCATATTTCCAGTTTGAAAAGGTTCGCCAAGGCGCGTTTGATGTTGCTTCAAAACTTTATAATATCAGGTTTGAGAAGGTTAATGATTATCCGCTTTATCATGAGGATGTCGAAACTTTTGATGTTTATGATAATAAGAATAACCTGCTTATCGGGGTTTTTTATACGGATTATTTCCCGCGAAAAACCAAGCAGGGTGGTGCGTGGATGAATGATTATGTAGTGCAGGCGCGTAACCCTGATGGCACTCGTAAACCACCTGTGGTTGGTAACCATGGAAATTTTACCAAACCTACGCAAGATAAACCGTCGTTAATTACTTTAAATGAAGTGCTGACATTATTCCATGAATTCGGGCATGGTTTGCACGGGCTGCTTTCTGATACGAAATATGTTTCGCAGGCGGGAACCAGTGTTAAGTGGGATTTTGTTGAGCTGCCTTCACAGGTTATGGAGAACTGGGCAAAAGAGAAGGAAGTTCTGAATTTATTTGCTAGTCATTTTGAAACTGGCGAAATGTTACCTGAAGAGCTTATCAAGAAAACCAAAGCTTCAGAAAATTTCCGTTCGGCATCAATGTTCCTCCGTCAGGTGCAGCTCTCAACCCTTGATATGATGTGGCATGTTGCTGAGCCTGAAGATATCGGGGATGTTGAATCTTTTGAATATGAAGTGTGTAAGGATTTTTATATTTTGCCACCTGAAGGTGGATTAGTATCACCTTCATTCTCCCATATTTTTGATGGTGGATATTCTGCCGGTTATTACAGTTATAAATGGGCGGAAGTTCTTGATGCTGATGCATTTGAGGCATTTAAGGAAAAAGGATTGTTTGATACGGAAACCGCTGGTAAATTCCGTGAGCTGCTTTCCAAAGGTGGTTCAAAAGATCCCGAAAAACTATATCTACTTTTTCGCGGCAAAAGACCTGATCCTGAAGCGTTATTGCGTAGGGAAGGTTTACTTAACCAATAATATATTAAAGTTCTATGGCAGTTTTATCCATTGTATCAGCGCCAAATCCTATATTTAAAAAGAAGTGTGAATTGGTAAGTGTTGTTGATGATAGCATTCGCAAGATAGCAGATGATATGCTTGAAACGCTTGAATATGAAAGGGCTGTCGGGCTTGGGGCTAATATGCTTGGTATTACAAAGGCCATAGCTGTGGTTAATTTAAACGAGGGTGGTATATCAAAACCTTATGTTTTTATAAATCCTGAAATATTCTGGAGATCAGAGGAAATGCAGGGTTTTGAAGAGGCTTCATTGAGCTTTCCGGGAATTTCTGCGGATATTTCCCGCCCTTCAAAGATCAAAATAAAATATCTGGATTATGAAGGCACGGCACAAGAGCTGGAGGCGGAAGGCTTTTTGGCAAGTGTGATACAGCACGAAGTTGATTACCTTAATGGGAAAACATTTTTAGATCATCTTTCAAAAATGAAGCGTGATATGCTTATCAAAAAGATGGAGAAATTCATTAGGCTTAACCCGCCGCATGTTCATTCAGAACATTGCCATCACTGATATTAATGCTCGCAATTGCCAGAGCTTGGGTTTAGTTGGGAATATTGGTTGGTAGAAAGTTTATTATCAGAAAAGTTAAACATACTTTTTGAGTAGGAATTTGTCTCCATTGCCTGTTTCCTTAGTAAGATACGCTTTTGCAGCTCGCTGGATATCTCGGCAACTGATCTGGATATCAGCATCTGGGCATCTTCAGGAGATAATTGTTTAAGTTCTACCTTCTTTCTTATGGCAATTTCAGCATCATATTTAAGTGTATAAAGGTCAAGATCCTGTGAGCCTACATATTCCCTAATAAGGTCGATATGTTTAGGTTTTATGCATTTCTCAATTGTTTCAGAATTGATAGTATACTGGTTATCTTCATCATCAAAATCTTCTATACAGGTTGCAGTTATCCTCTGTTCCTGTTTGCCAAGCTCTTCTGTTGCTTCCTGAGGGGTAAGTTCGATATTTTTAGGTTTATCGCGGTAATTTCCACAGGAAGTAAGCGAGATAAGGCTTAATATAAGAATGAATTTTTTCACGGAACCTATGATTTTTTTGATCACGATAATCATCGTGTTTTCTTATGTAAATTATTTTAACGGTGAAATACCTTGTGGGTCTTAAGTTTTTTATCAAGAAGGCAAAATTGCACAGCTTATTTATCCTTTATCCCAAAGTTCCTTCATTCTCTGACTGATCTTTTCTTCCGCAGGGTTATTCTGCGGTTCGTAAAATTTCATTGCTTTGATCTTTTCGGGCAGGTAATCTTGAGCTACAAAATTATCTGAGAAATCATGGGAGTATTTATAATCTTTGCCATAATTTAAGTTTTTCATAAGTTCAGTTGGGGCATTGCGGAGATGCAAGGGAACACTTAAGTTACCTGTTTTCCTGACGGCTGAAAGAGCGTTATCAATGGCAAGATATGCGGAGTTACTTTTTGGGGAAGTTGCCAGATATATTACTGCCTGTGATAATATGATACGCGCTTCAGGCATTCCAAGAACATGAACGGAATTAAAAGCTGTTTGAGCCATTAGCAGGGCATTAGGGTTTGCAAGGCCAATATCTTCAGCGGCTGAAATAACTACGCGGCGCGCGATGAATTTAACATCCTCACCGCCTTCTATCATTCTTGCAAGCCAGTAAACGGCAGCATCAGGGTCACTACCGCGAATGGATTTTATAAAGGCGGAGGCGATATCATAATGCTGCTCACCATCTTTATCGTAAAGCGCCATATTATTATGGCATATTTTTTTAACTATTTCGTTTGTGATAATAAGGTTTTCTTTGCCGGATTTATTCGTTACAAGCTCAAGGGCGTTGTATAATTTTCGTGCATCACCGCCTGATATTTGCAGGAGAGCTTCATGTTCTTTTATTTCAATATTCTTTTTGCTAAGCACTTCATCTTTTTGCAAAGCGGTATCAATAAGCTGGATCAATTCTTCTTTCTTAAGGGATTCAAGAATATAAACCTGACAGCGGGAGAGCAGGGCGCTTATCACCTCAAATGAAGGGTTTTCCGTAGTTGCGCCAATAAGGGTAACAGTACCTTCTTCTACGGCTTTGAGAAGTGAATCTTGCTGTGATTTACTGAATCTATGGATCTCGTCAATAAAAAGTATTGGGCGGCTAGTATTGAAAATTGTTCGTTCCTGAGCTTTTTCTATGATTTCCCTAATGTCTTTTACGCCTGAGTTTATAGCGCTTATGGAAAAGAATTCACATTTAAGCTCACTGGCGATAAGTTTGGCTAAACTGGTTTTACCAACTCCGGGCGGGCCCCATAATATGAAGGAAGGCATCTGTTTTGATTCAATTGCTTCACGCAGCACAGCACCTGGCCCAATAAGATGCTTCTGGCCGATATATTCCTCAAGGTTTTTAGGCCTCATCCTTTCTGCAAGTGGTGACATATTAATTATAAATGAATACAGGATATAATATCAATAATAGAAAAACGAAGTTTGTTTATAAAATCTTTATTTTTTTAATACTTTGTCCAACAACATTCTTATTCTTAAAGAAGTAATCTTATTATGAACAATAATAGGATATTTATGCTTACAAAAGAAATGAAAAGAGCCTACTTGTTTTTTGTAGTTGCTGGTTTTACGCTGGGTTTAATTGCTGTTATGATGTTTTTCAGGGGAAGCGCTGGTGAAATCGCTGGAGGCTATATATTAACCCTACTATTTTATGTGTTTTTACTCTCCTTTATATATGGTTTGGTAAAATTCTTCTTTCACTTAAATGCCCGTAGTGAAAAAGATGAACTTAAATTAGAAGAAATACCAAAAGATCAGGAAGATATAAGGCGTACACACTAATATCAAATAAGTTTCGGTATAACTTCTTTAATTTTTGATATCTTATCTGCAATTCTTGTAGGTTCTGGAAGCCTGTATTTAGTTAAACACTGTTTCACAATTTTTACTGATGTTTCATGGTCAATAAGATGGCCGGGTGAAATGAATAGTGGTTTGGTGTTAACTTTACTGCGAAGGACTACACCTATTTGTATTTTGCCGTTTAATAGCAAGTTTTGATCACCTTTATTAATTCCCGGTTCAATATATTTTCCAGTCAGTCGGGATTTTGCTACACCAATAGAAGGAATGTCAGTTAATACTCCAAGATGGGCAGCGATTCCTAAACCTCTTGGGTGAGCTATGCCTTGGCCATCAACCATTAGTAAATCAGGTTTTTCAATTAATTGTTCAAATGCCTTAAGGATCACAGGTATCTCGCGGAATGATAAAAGTCCGGGTATATAAGGAAAAGTAGTTGGCAGATGGGCTATAATGGTTCTTAAAGGCTTAAGGTCATTTATATTCATCAAAACTATTACAGCTTTGCTGACATTGTTTTGTATATCATAGCTGCAGTCTACTCCTGCAATAAGATTGATGTCCTGAAAATCATTTTCAATTCGAACTTTGTGAGTCAAATTTTTCTGTATATTGATCGCTTCTGACGCATCTAATGGCCAGATTATATCTTCAGTAAGTTTAATCATTAAGTTTTATTTGGGTTTAAAAAATAATTATTATATAAGTAGTTAAGTTATTTCATAAACCAAGGTGGGAGAATATATGTCTAGGATTTTAACAATCTTATTTGCGGTTCTAGTTTTTACGAGCTCAGCATCATATGCTCTAACGGCGCCTGACAAGATGCCATCTGGCATTTACACAATGGATAAATCCCATGCGAGCCTGATATTTAAAGTTAACCATCTTGGGCTTTCAAATTACACTGCACGTTTTAAAGATTTTAATGCAGACCTTGATTTTAATCCTGCAGATGTAACTAAAAGCAAATTGAAAGTTTCAGTTAATCCCGCATCAGTTGAAACTGATTATCCAAATCCTGAGCAGAAAGATTTCAATAAAAAGATCTCGGAAGAGAAAGAATGGTTCAATTCTAAAAAATTCCCGACGATCAATTTTGAGTCCACTTCTATAAAGAAAACTGGTGAGAACACAGGCAAGGTAAATGGTAAACTCACTTTTCTAGGTATTACAAAGCCAGTTACCTTAGATGTAAACTTTAATGGTGCCTATGACAGCCACCCTATGGATAAGAAAACCTCCATGATAGGATTTTCTGCCAAAACCAAGATCAAAAGAAGTAAATTCGGCATGAATGTTGCTGTTCCTTATGTTGGTGACGATGTTGATGTTATAATTGAGATGGAGTTCAGGAAAGAGAATAAATAGGTTAAATGAGGGTTATTTTGTCTGGATCTGGCGCGTAATATGTATTTATCAATAATTGATAATGGTTATTGAATAATATTAGTAGATATTAATCTAAAAAATCCCTTAATATCAATATCTTATAAGATAGTTTAAAAATTATATAAAAATCTAACTTTCTTTACCTTTCGTTAACTATTTTTTGGTATAATTAGAGCAGATAAAAATTGAAGGAGTTTAAGATGGCTGATAATGAAAATGGAGTTTTGGAGGCAATACCAAGTCTGAAGGGAACTGTTGTTGTTAGCAAACAAATTTTAAAGGGAGATTTGAAAGGTGCTACTAGTGCTTTCGTAGCAGAAACCACTAGTGTTGCAGATACAGTTGCGCCAGTGATGCCTGCGGCTCGTGTTGTATCAGCTGCTGGTCATGGATTGCAAGCTGCTGGTCATTTAATTGATGGTGATAAAGCAGCTGCCGTACAGGAGGCAATTAATGCTGTAACCGCTGGTAAAGGTGGTACAGCTATGAAAGTTGAAGAAGGGTTGGCGAAAGGGGCTTTTGCTGAAGTTGGTGAAAAAGGAGTTGCTGCTAAAGTGGGTGAAAAAGCATTTGATTTAACTGCCGCAGAAAGAGGCGGTGCTGAGGCAGGTCTTACCCATAGCGCTGATCAAGCAAAGGTTGCTGCGGCGGAAGCTAGTAGAACGCAACATATGACTGCTGCGCAAATGGAAGCGCATCATGAGGGTGCTTGGTCAGGTCACGCAAAGAATTTACAACCAGAAGCGGAAACTGTTTCAGGTGGTGCTGGAACTTTTGGTAATCACCGTACTGATGTTGCGGTCCATCATGAAGGGGGTGACCCTCTTGATGGTGGTATACCAAAAGTTTATGAAGCTCCTACAATGGCAGAAAGACATCATAATATGGTTGGGCCGGAACATTCTTCTGCAGGTTCGGTAAATGTAAATAAAGCACAAACTACTCTTGAAAAAGGCAAAGATTGGATAGCGAAAGTTAATGACGGTGCTGCTGAAGCATCTGCTCCAAAACAAGGGTGGAGGGTTCAATCCATGGCAACAAGGGTAAAAGCTTCGGGAGAATGGTTTGCGAAGATGGGTGCTGCAAGGTTTGGAATAGCTGATCCTGGACAATTTGGAAAATTAGGAATGACGGTTGCTGCAGGTATTGGTGTATATCAAGCATATAAGATGGTTGAAACAGCTTTTAGTGATAAAGAAGGTGAGGGAGTTGGTGCTGCATTTGTGCAAGGCGGTCAAACTTATCTTTCGATGCTGGCAAACGGTGCTATGCCAGGCGGGATAAACCCGATGGCGTTGATGCAAATGGGTGGATTTGGCGGTGCTGCACAACAAGGCCAAGCAATGTCATAATTTTTTAAATGTTTTCAAAAGAGCACAAAAATATGGTTGAGAAAATTATATCGGAAAGGGGAGCGAGGCTGGAGTTCCTTTCGCTCCAGGATGAAAAGGGAAATGATATATATGTTTACCTTTTGCTGAAAGAGTCAGATTACCCCGCCTATAAAGAAGCTGCAGAAAGTGGCTATATTGATATTGAAAAACACGGTGTAGTTTTTATGGCGGGGCAAGGTAAACAGGCACCTGAAGAAGTTTTAAAAGTGCTTAAAGATTTTTTCGGTGATAAATGGACGGGTGAGTAAGTTATATTTTAATAAGGTTTTTATATTAAGGTTTAGGAGAATTATTTTATGGCATGGGAGCTAATTGCTACAACTCTTGGTGGTGCAGCGGCAGCTACAGGAATTGGAAAGACGTTGCAAAACAGGGTTGCATCTGAGGGGCAGGCTTATACTACTGAAGGCGAGATGAGGAGGAAGTATGCCATTGATCTCTCTACGATAATATATAATATGGGATCTAATTATCATCAATATAATCTTGGGGTTGCAAATTTTGATTGGGATGGATTAACAAAATGCCTTGAAGGGCAAGATGCTTTACTAGATTCTGATATCCCTACAGATAATATTCGTAATATTGTTAACTTTTCCAGAGATAGTGAATGGTCCAGAAATGTTGATAGTTTAAAAGAAACATTTAACGGAGCTATTCGAGAAAGGGACCAGCAATTAGAGACAGAAGGGAAAAATAAAGATCAAAGATTTTCAGTAGAAGAAATTGATGATGCTAAAGCTGAAAAAGCGGCGGAATTTTTTAGAGGTAACTATTTTAGACATATATCTGATATAATTATTGATAAGGTTGATTTTTCTGACTGGCTTACCAGACAAGCAGATTCAGGTGTTATAATACCTGAAAGATTTCTTAAGCATGATGCAATAGTTGTTACTGAATGGGATAGGATGTTTTCAAATACTGTCAAGCAGTTCAGGGCAGATCTTGGTATGAGTTCGGACTCTCCTATGGCTATCACTAATAATATAGAAGGTTATTGTGCAGCCGATATTGCATACGGATTACTAAATGGGAATCCAAAAACTTATGAAGGTAAGTATGAAGTTGGTAGGGTAATGCACGGTAATAACGCATTTGATAAAATTGACGTTGCCAGATTTGTTACAAACGCTAATAAAACTGCAAAGATAAGAAATGATTTTAGAAAAGCTTTTGGAATAACGGGTGATATAACTGAAGAATCTTTAAGGAAAAGTGAAAAATTCCTTAAGGGTATGTCTGATACTACTATAAGGCAGGGAACAGACGTACAAGGTGGTATTGCGCGTTTACTTGGCGGTATGACGACGGAAAATTTTCTTGATGCATTTCAGGGTGATGGTGTTGCGGGTGTTCAGGGAAAAAACCTTTTCATAGATTTTTTTGAAAATTTTAAAGATGGTATTAATAAATCAATTTTGGCATTTGAAAAAGATGGAAAAATTCCGATCCCTAATGAAAAAATAATTATAAATGGAATGAGCCATCCAGGAGGATACTGGAATATAAAAGATTTTATGGCTAGTGAGGAAGGGAGTGCTCTGGCGAAACTTTACACAGGAAGGGAGTTTGATTATAAATATGATAAATCCTCTTTTACTCAATCTGATGCTATTCTTTTGCAGCAAGTTATATTAACTGATGTTTTAGAAAGATCTGGCATGGCTAGAAGATTCAGTAAGGATGGTGCCACAACTGTTAACTCCGCTATTCAAACTGCAAAAGTAGCTATAGCTTTAGGCGTTCCTGTTTCAAAAGAATTTTCAGAAATGCCTGCAACATCGGTTCGTCAAATTTCTGTAATCCCCAAAGCAGAGCATCCTAAAACACATATAAGCTTTGGTGATCCACACACCAAAAAATTTAATGCAGGGGTAGTCGCATTCTTAGAAAATGCACCTGGTGATCCGTATGACTTAGATGTAGCTTTGGATCAGATGGCTTTTGTTAGTGGCCCAAGAAGAATCAATAGACCTATCGGCACTAAGATTTCTGCTCCGGTTGAGCCTCCTTCTATTATGAGGGTCCAACCTGGAACTAAGCCTGAAAATATACCTGCCGGTGCAACTCAGGAGTGGGATCCTGCTGTATTGCATATTCAATTAACTTATAAATATTCAAATGATAATACCGAACAAAGAAAACAGGTTTCTTCAATATTAAAAGCCCCTTTCGCCTGGCTAGAAGGCTCTTTTGAAAATTCAAAATTAGGGCAAAAAATATTAAATTCAAAAGGAGGAAAAAATACTTTAAGGGTATTAGGTATATTAGGAAAAGTTGCTTTAGCAGGATCAACTGCCTTATATTCTCCAATTGTAGCGATAGGTGCCCTTGCTACTATTGGTGTTGATGAATATTTGAAGCGCAAGCACGGGGTTGGACTAGGTTGTGCTGGTTGGTTAACGGCTGCTGTTGGCTTACCTCTTTCTAATGAAGGTGTAAAAGCCCTACAGGATCCCCTTGCGGTTATTAATGAGGGAGATAAGGGGTTTCAGCATGTCCAGCAATTATCTATAGATGAGGCAAAAAGGTATAGTTTTAGAAATGAAGCTACTTCCGCAGGAGCTAATCATTATACTATGAATGATCCTTTAATGGTCGTAAGCGGTAATGATACATCATTTGTTGTTGTAAATGATAACTTTGCACACTGGCTTACAGGTAATGGTGTTAATCTTACTGATCTAATTCCTTTAAAAAATCCTAAGGGATTTGATGTCGATCCGGGGCAAGGTGTGAGTTATGAATATCATAAGGTTGGCGGTGAAAAAGGTGAAGTGGTTGTTCATGAAGTTGTTCTGCCTGCTGGTACATCCATAAATTTAGTAGATAAAAGTGAAGTTGAGGAAAATAAGCCAAGGCCGGTAACAATGCACCTTTCTCATGAAGGATCAGACGTTGGGTCTACTCCTTCTACTCCTACACCACCTGTTAATTCATCAAAATCAAATAAGGTTACGGTTGACGATGCATTTTATGTTTATAAAGATGGTGGTAATGATAAAATAGTTGTTGATCTTTTGGGAAATAAGTTGACCCCACTTGGTTCTATAAACAAAGGAGATAGTTTAACAGTAGATGCAGGAACTTCGATTATAATAGGTACGGTTTGTCTAACTGCAAAAGAAGGTGCTGGTTTCAAAATTAGTTTCCCTGATGGAGCTAAATCGCTGAATGCTTCAGATAGAAATTCAACCCCTGTAGTTCCTGATGTTAGATTCCAAATTAATGGCAAAATTTACACAACGGCTAAATTAAAACAAGATTATGAGATTTCTGCTGTTGAACCATCCCAGCATCAAATAATAACTACCGAAAGTGGCTTAACATTTTTAGGACATGGGGATACATTACATTATATAGGTTTTCCAAAAAGTGATATGATGCAATATAATGTTAATCGTGCGCGAAGTAATTCGATTCAAGTTAGTTAAGCTAAAGGGAGATATAGAACAGGAGCATTTATGATAAAAAATAAAACAAAATTTCTTTTAAGTAATAATTTATATACCGGGGAGAATTTTGAGCCGGGGCAAAAATTTTATCTTTTTCAAACTGCAGAAGAAAGGCTGAGAGCTTTAAGGGCTGCACAGCCAGAACCAACGCCAGCACCGACATCTGAGCCTACACAGACGACAAATAATTCTAATGGTAAAAACGGTGTTGTCGAAACATTCATAGAAAGAGTTACCGATCCGGAAAAAAAAGAATATTACCGTAATCGCTTGTATAATGGTTATACTGCAGCTTCGAGAACTTTATGGGAAGGTCTTGGAAGGGTTCCTGACGAAGTTATTACAAAACTAAATGACGATTGGGCTAAAGAGAAAACAGCGGGGGGTCAAGCTGCTTCAGGTGAAGCCGCTAAGACTGATGCAGAGACCAGGGCAGCAGAAACAAGATCGAAAACAGACCCAACTGGTACTTTAAAACAGCAGGCAGATCGAAAATTGCAAAATGAAGAAGATCAAACTACAGTTACCAGACAAAATGCCCTTACTGATAAAGAAAAAGCAATTGCAACTGCACAAATAGGTTATAATCAGACGATTGATTCAAAAAAATGGGAGTCTTATAATGAAACCTTTAAGGTTGAATCTCAGGATATCATAGAAGATAGAAAAACTCAGAATGCAATTAGGGATGCTAACCTTCAAAAAGCTAATGATCCCTTACAGGAAAGACCAAAAGAACAGATGTTCAGGCTTATTAATCAGGATTTAACTCCTTCTGGATTAATGCCTGAAAGAGCAAAAAGTGGCATAAAACCAGATGGTAGTGTTGCGATTATACATGCCGTTCAATATGGTTCTGTAGACTTTACGCCATACATGTTCGAGAGGGAATCAACGACCATGCAGTATTTTAAAGAATTTACTTATTATTATGTTCCTAAAGATACTTATAAGCTGAAAGAATTCCAAGGCGGACAAAGGTTACTTAATGTTGACCTGGGCGAGCTTAGCAATAAAGATTCTGATGTAACTGTTTCATCGGTCCCTGCGGGAAATAATCCTTTAGAGGAAATGAGTAAGGTTAATAAACCGCGCAGGGTTTTTGCTAAAAGAAATGACCAGAATAAAGAAACAATTGAGTATTTCTATTATCTTGATGAAGCTGGAGCGGAGCATAAGCTTTCTCCTGAGCAAAGGCTTGATGTTTATTGTAAAGGCGATCTGCTTACCCATCCGAAACTTGGCGATATTGAAAACAGTACCGAGTCCCTTGAGAATTATTTGGTTCATGCAGATGAAGCCAATAAATTGTGGTTCCACGGGTCACTACCTAAACAGGCGCAGGAAAAATTTGATATGTTATCCTGTATCATTGAAGACCCTTTTGTTCGTCGTTCGCTAGCTGATTTGTTAGGTGGTTTAGGCCAGAAATCGTTTCTTGAAATCATAGTTGCAATAGTAATGTTTTTTGTTAATCAATCTAAGGGTTGTTTAGATGAAAAAATTGACACAAAAAAACTTATTGAAGATATCAATAAAAATCCGCAAAGCTTTAGTAATATGCTAACTGAGCTTGAGGGAAATCCTACCGCTAAAGCAGCTTTTGAAGCTCTGCTTTCTGATCCTGAATTAATGAAAGACAGAAAATTAAATTCAGTTGATTTTCTGGAGCTTAAAGCAGCCTTTTATAGTGGGTATCTTTCCCAAACAGTAGCTGGTGGAGTTGCTCCGGCGATTGCTATTACTCAGGCTGACGAAATGTTTAATAAAGTACTTTCTAAATTTAGCCCTGATACCGACGCTCTTAAAGCATTTAACCAGTATATAGTAAGTGATGGTAAATTAAGCCAGGATGAGGCTCGTAATTTGCAATCTAATTTAGCTGATGAAGGTATAACAGGAGCAGATTTTGTACAAAGCTTATCAAAAGCTTTGCAGGCTATCAATCCTGCTTCGGCAACAGCGACTACTCCTAATTATAATACTATATTAAATAATATGGCTAATCTTGATGGAATATTGCAAACACAGATAGATAAAAAGCCTAGTAAAGATAAGCCAGTTCAAGATGTGGATTTTAATAGATATAGAATTATGGATATTAAGACTAGTGTTGAAAATGTAATATCACATTGAGCTATATGAGATCACTAAATACAGTACGAGAAGAAGTCTAACGATTCCTTGCCGCCGGAGATTTCGCGGAGGGTGCACCGGTCTAGGATATCGGCCATTGAGTTGCGGACTTTTATCATGAGTTTTTTAATGGCGCAGTTGGTTTCGTCGCGGCAATCTTCACATTTTTCATAAGCCGTCACGCTGGCGCAGCGGATCGGGGCGAGTGGGCCATCAATTGTTCTGATGACATTACCGATCGATATTTTTTCCGGGGGTTGGGATAGGTAATAACCGCCAAATATTCCCCTTTTACTGTTTACCACGCCGGAGTTTTTAAGTTCCTGCATTATTGTTTCTAGAAATTTGTGTGGTATATTCTCTTTTTCTGAAATTGTTTTGATCTGAAGTAGCGTTTCATCATTATTTGCTAGAACAATAAGTGCCTTTAAGGCATATTTAGCTTTCATTGAGAGCATTACAACTATCTATTTAATTCATACAGGTATTATATGATTTTGGGATGTTAAGTCAAAGATTTTAGTTAAAAAGACTCTTTTATTTTGTAGTAAGTCTTGAGACGTGCTAAGATCAAGCTTAAAACAATTCGTAAGAATATGTGGCCTGAGTATCCTTTTCCGGTGGTTAAGAAAGAACAATTTCTTATATATAACTACTCTAGTCCTATACACCGCTATGATGTGGACGTACAAACAGATTTTTTTACAGTAGCTGAAGCAGCTTTAAAGGGGGCGATTAAATCCGGCAAAACTCATGAAGATCTGCTTGGGATATTAACTCCTATTGCTATCGGTTGTCCTAAGCTAGAGAATCCAGAAAATTTTTATAATAAGGTTATTAGTGAGTCTTACTTATCTATACAGATAGAGAAAGATAGTCGGAAAATGTTTGATAATTATCTTAAAAAATTAAAAAAAGAGGGGCCTAAGAATGGTATAAAAATTTATGATGCTCCTTTATCAACGCTAGAACAAATAAAATCATTTATTGAAAAATATCATATTAATGGTGTTCCGCCGAAAGGTGAGGGTGTGCAAATGGGGGAGTATGCTGTAGCCAAATCTCATGGTGAATTAGATATCATTGCGACTGACTATCTTATAGATTGTGTGGCTGTTGTGCTGGTTGCTCAGAACTCCAAGAATGCTGATGAAAAAATTGTAATTCTTGGTCATGTTAATGCAACTACATGTGTAAAAGATGCCATTAAAGAATTCATGAGAGAAATTCCTAAAGGATATACTATTAATGCGTCTTTATTTGGTAGTCCCAAGAATGATAATCCTTATATGAATGCAGAGGTCATATACGAATTAACGGGTTCAAAAAGAATATCATCTTTATCTGTAAATGTGGATGGTCCAACTGCTGTGGCGGTTCATATAAATTCTGGAACTGTTTTAACCGCATATGATGAAAGTAAAAGTGCCTCTAATAGTTATGAGATAAATACTATTCCTGGAAAATTAAGTAAAAAGGATGTATTGCCTGTAATAGTCAATTTTGAAGATAGAATCAGTTACGAAGATGATCTTGTGGGCAGGATTTTTATGACAATGAGGTTTCTTCATAAAAATATGCACCCATTAACCACAAATATGAACTGTACAGTTCATTATGATAAAAATAAGCTGGAATTGAAAAACCCTATTTTTCAAAAACTTTCAGAGCTTACTAAAGATGATGGTATTTTTAGTGTGAAGGAGCAGGCAGAATTGGCTACAATTATAGCTAAAGAGTTAAATGCTGTAGGAGTTACTTATAAAAAAGAACATAATGTTATAGTAATAAATGCCAATAAAGGATTATGCATTTATACTTCCTCAACTGCTGAGCTAAAATTATAAATTTATTTTTCCTTTTAAATTCAATGATATAAAAGTAAATAATTTTCCATAAAAACCCTATTGACGTGGTGTATATTAATTCATATAAGGTAAGTATGATTTAAATTAAATAGGGAATAATGATTAGGAAAAATTTAGTAAAAGGTTTAACTGTAGCTTTATTGCTTTCAAGCACAGGAGTTCAAGCGGCAAGCACATCTGATTTGCAAAAACAACTTGATGAACTTAAGCAGCAGGTTGCTTTGATACAAAGGCAACTTGAAGTTGAGCAGGAGAAGTCAGTGGCTAATGCAGAAAAGTTCGGTTCAGTTGAAGTTAATAACAAAGGGCTAAACGTTACGGGGGCTGATAAAGGTTATGGCCTGAGGCTACGGGGAAATTTTCTGGTTGATGGCAAGAAATACATAAATGACAAGAGGGGTAATAATGTTGATGAGTTTATGGTTCGTTCTGCGCGACCGATATTAGAGGTGAAAATACCTCATGATATTTCGGGTAGGATAGCTTTTGATTATGGTAATGGTCAGAGCAGGCTGATAGATACTTATGTGGATTGGAAGCCTACTGAGAATGTTACTCTTAGGGTTGGAAAATTCAAATCTCCAGTTGGTTTTGAGAGGTGGGGTGGTGAGGCTGAACTTCTCTTTGTTGAGCGTGGGTTACCTACTAACCTGGCTCCTAACCGTGACATCGGTATTGGTGCGTTTGGGGAGATCATTCCGCAGACCTTAGAGTATCAGTTCTCAATTACAAATGGTGTTGCTGACCTTGGTGATGCAAATAGTGATACCGGTGGAGGTAAAGATTTTAATGGTAGGATATTTACACAGCCATTCAAGAATACAGATATTAATTACTTACAGGGGCTTGGTGTTGGTATAGCTGGATCTGCAGGGCAAAGGGGGGGCAATACTACTAATACAGAGCTTACATCTGGTTATAGAAGTACGGCACAGAATAATGTTTTTACTTATACATCGGGAACATTTGCTGATGGCAAGCATACTAGGTTAAATCCTCATGGGTGGTATTATAACGGTCCTCTGGGGATAGTTACTGAATATATTGCATCTGAACTTGATGTTACCAGGGCCACTAACCACGCTACGCTTAAGAATGATGCGTGGACATTTACTACATCATATGTGCTTACAGGTGAGGATGCCAGTTTTGATGGTGTAAAGCCTAGGCGCGGTTTTGATCCTGAAAAAGGTGATTGGGGTGCGTTTGAGATCGCTGGAAGGATTAGTAAGCTTAATGTGGATGAAAGGACTTTTCCGACATTTGCCAGTATAACCACGGCGGTTAAGCAGATAGATGAGAAAGTGATAGGGCTCAACTGGTATCTTAACCAGAACGTTAAACTTAACCTTAACTACTCGAAAAATACCTTTGAAGGTGGAGCTGCGGGAGGAAATGACAGGCCTGATGAAGATGTGTACCTTGGGCGTGTTCAGTTAAAGTTTTAGTTGATAAATCAATTGATAAAAGGCAAATTTTAAAATAGGAGAATGATATGAGAATAAAAATTAAAAATTCAATAAAGGCATTAAGTATAGCTATTGCATTACTCTCGGCATCTGCTGCTTATGCTGAAAAGATAGAGTTGCTTAATGTATCTTATGACCCGACAAGGGAACTATATACTGAGTACAACAAATACTTCACGAAATACTGGAAGGAAAAAACCGGTGATGACCTTGAAATATCCCAATCACATGGTGGTTCAGGTAAACAAGCTCGCTCGGTAATTGATGGTCTGGAAGCTGATGTGGTAACACTTGCGCTTGCGTATGATATTGATGCAATCGCGGAGAAATCAAAATTACTTCCGGCTACTTGGCAGGATAAATTTGCCAATAGCAGCTCACCATATACTTCATCTATAGTGTTCCTTGTTAAGAAAGGAAATCCTAAAGGTTTGAAGGATTGGGATGATCTTGCGAAAGAAGGTGTGAAAGTTATTACTCCTAACCCTAAAACTTCAGGTGGAGCAAGGTGGAACTATCTTGCGGCATGGGCTTTTGCAGATAAGAAATTTGGCGGTGATGAAACTAAAACTAAAGAGTTCCTCCGTAAATTATTTGCGAATGTTCCTATCTATGATACGGGTGCAAGGGGTGCAACTATCACTTTCGTACAGCGCGGTATAGGCGATGTTCTGCTTGCATGGGAAAATGAAGCCCTTCTCACTCTCAGGGAATTTGGAAGTGATAAGTTTGAGCTGGTTGTCCCTTCGATAAGTATCCTTGCGGAACCTCCTGTTGCAGTAGTTGATAAGGTTGCTAACAGGCATGGAACTTATGATATCTCTAAAGCTTATCTTGAACAGCTTTACAGCAAGGAAGCACAGGAAATAATCGCTGAGAATTTCTACCGCCCGACTGATAAAGAGGTAGTGGCTAAATTTGAAAGCAAATTCCCTAAAATAAATTTAGTAACGATAAAAGATTTTGGAGGATGGAAAGCTGCTCAACATAAACATTTTGACGATGGCGGAACATTTGACGAGATCTCTAAACCACAATAATTGATGTTTTCATCTCTAAGACCCTTTAGAAAACCCAGCGTGATACCAGGATTTGGAATTGCGTTGGGTTTTACTGTTTTTTATCTTTTGATCGTTGTGATTGTCCCTTTATCAGGATTATTCTTTAAAACGGCGCAGGTTTCCTTTGCTGAATTTCTCCGCACCATAACAGATGAGCGTGTTCTAAGTGCCTATAAAATAAGTTTCGGGTGCTCACTTGCTGCGGCTCTTATAAATGCTGTTTTTGGAACGCTTACTGCATGGGTTCTGGTTAGATATGATTTTCCCGGTAAGAAAATATTTGATGCCGCGATAGATTTTCCATTCGCACTCCCAACGGCAGTTGCAGGTATTGCATTAACCGCGCTTTATTCTTCCAATGGCTGGGTTGGTAAATATCTGGAACCTCTTGGTATAAATGTAGCGTTTACTCCACTTGGGATAATTATCGCGCTTACATTTATTGGTCTGCCTTTTGTTGTGCGTACGGTTCAGCCTGTTCTTGAAGACCTTGAGAAAGAAATTGAGGAAGCTGCCGCAAGTTTAGGTGCTACCAGATGGCAGACATTCACGAAAGTTATTTTGCCTTATATGACGCCTGCTTTGCTTACAGGTGTTTCAATGTCATTTGCAAGGGCGCTTGGTGAATATGGTTCGGTGATATTCATTTCGGGTAATATGCCTTTTGTTTCGGAAATAGTTCCACTTATGATAGTCATAAAGCTTGAACAGTATGATTATTCCGGTGCGACAGCCATTGCTTTGGTTATGTTAGTGGTATCATTTGCCATGCTTCTGATAATAAACTATTTGCAGAAATGGTCGCAGAGCAGGGTAGAGAAATGAAGAGCAATAAAGTTAAAAATTATACGACGGAAACTTTGGCGGTGAAAATAACGCTGATAAGTATTTCAATTATATTTCTGGTATTATTGATCGGTCTTCCTATAGCCGCAGTATTTGCTGAAGCATTCAGGAAAGGGCTAGAAGCATATATTGATGGTATTAGCAGCCATGATGCAGTATCTGCAATAAAATTAACATTGTTAGTTGCTGCTATTGCCGTGCCTCTTAATGTAGTGTTTGGGGTGCTGGCAAGCTGGGCAATCGCTAAATTTGATTTTGTAGGTAAGCAGATATTAATTACATTTATTGATCTGCCATTTTCAGTTTCTCCGGTTATTTCAGGGTTAATTTATGTTCTTCTGTTTGGCGCACATTCTATGGTCGGGCATTGGTTCATTGAGCATAACATACAGATAATATTTGCAGTTCCCGGGCTTGTTATCGCAACAATATTCATAACATTCCCGTTTGTTGCACGTGAACTTATCCCACTTATGCAAGAGCAGGGGACGGAGGAAGAAGAAGCAGCGATTCTACTTGGTGCTTCAGGATGGCAGACATTTTGGAAAATAACTTTGCCCAATATAAAATGGGGTCTTCTTTATGGTGTACTATTATGTAATGCGCGCGCAATGGGTGAGTTCGGAGCGGTTTCGGTGGTATCAGGCCATATACGTGGAAAAACAAATACTATCCCGCTTCATGTTGAGATATTATACAATGAATATAATTTTAGTGCCGCATTTGCGGTTGCGTCTCTTTTAACAATACTTGCGTTAATAACTTTAATTCTTAAACGTATGGTAGAATCAAAATCAGATATTGTAGCAAGGCATTAATATGGGAATACACGTTAAAAATATTTCGAAGAAATATAAAAATTTCACGGCACTTGAGAATATTAACCTTGATATAAAATCAGGCGAGCTTATCGCATTGCTCGGGCCTTCTGGTTCGGGTAAAACTACTTTGCTGCGTATAATTGCCGGTCTTGAGTTTGCTGAACATGGTGAGGTGTTTCTAGATGGTAAAGAAGCAAATAACGCTACCGCCAAGGAAAGGAATGTTGGGTTTGTGTTTCAGCACTATGCGCTTTTTAAGCATATGACTGTTTTTGAAAATGTGGCATTTGGCTTAAGGGTTAGACCTAAAGATACAAAGCCTTCAGAAGGTAAGATCAGGGAAAAGGTTTTTAATCTCCTCAAGCTTGTGCATCTTGATAAATTCTATAATCGTTATCCTTCACAGTTATCTGGTGGGCAGAGGCAAAGGGTAGCACTTGCGCGTGCGCTTGCGGTTGAACCTAAAGTTTTACTTCTTGATGAGCCATTTGGTGCTTTGGATGCAAAGGTTCGTAAAGAGCTTCGCAGGTGGATGAGAAAACTTCATGATGAGATTCATGTAACAAGTGTATTTGTTACGCATGACCAGGAAGAAGCAATGGAAGTTGCTGACAGGGTTGTGGTAATGAGTAATGGTAAGGTAGAACAGGTTGGTACACCTGATGAGGTTTATAATAAACCGGCGAACTCATTTGTTTATGACTTCCTTGGAAATTATAATAGTTTTGATGGGTATGTTGATAATACAGGTGAGGTAAAATTCGCCGATTATGATTTTCAGGCTGATTCAGAAGCAAGAAATAATAGCGCAAACTGGCTTGAAAAACATCCCAAAATTTATGACCTTACTAAAAAAATATTGCCATTTGTGGGTATAAAAGATCAGGCAAAAGAAGAGGCCTCATATAATCAGGTTACGACTATCGACAATAATAATATTGAAGAAAAGATAAAAATATTTGCGCGCCCTCACGAAATATTCATTACTAAAACACCTGATAGCGGTCAGTATATCAAGGCGAAAATATCCCATATAAATACTGCCGGGC
>JANPLD010000061.1:0-3110 GCA_031426355.1 Alphaproteobacteria bacterium
GAGCTGGCAACCATACTGATACTTTAGTAAATGCTCTGCTCGCAAAGTATGATTTCAAAGGGCTTTCCTCAGTTGCAGGGGATACAAAGCCAGGAATAGTTCATAGGCTTGATAGAGACACAACAGGTGTTCTTCTGGTCGCAAAAGATAATGCTACTCACCGCGAGCTTTCAAGGCAGATCAAAGATAGGGAAGTTCAGCGTATTTACCATGCACTTGTATGGAATAAGCCAACACTTATAGTTGGTAAAGTTGATACATTCATGGGTAGGCACCATTCTGACAGGAGGAAACGCAGCGTGTATAAAACAACAGGTAAGCATGCCGTTACAAATTATAAGCTTATAAAATCATATTTTGGTGGGGTGCTTTCCTTGATGGAACTTCGCCTTGATACCGGCAGAACGCATCAGATAAGAGTTCATATGGAGCATTTAAATTTACCTGTAGTTGGCGATAAAACTTACCATGGCAACCAGAACCAGAAAAAGATAAGCTTATTACCTGAGAAAATAAAAGATGATATTTTAAATTTCCCAAGACAGGCGCTTCATGCAAGGGAGATCATATTTACTCACCCACACAGCTTCAAAGAAATGCATTTTACTGCTGATTATCCCAAAGATATTAAAAATCTATTTAAACTTATAAAATAAAAAAGGCGGGTAAACCCGCCCTTCAAATATATTTAACCAGAAGTTCTTATCGGGTTTCCTGGTTTCCGTTAGCTGAATTATTATTGTTACTGTTCGAATTTGCAGGGGCAACATAATTTTTACCAGCCTGTTTTTTCAGGCAGCTTATTGCCTTAATAGCTTCTTTTGCAGAAAAACTTGCTTCACCAATAGCTTTTTTGTAGCCAGCTTTTGCAACAGCAGCTTGTTTATCAATAGGGCAAGTTACAGCTTTTTTACCTGTAGTGCCGGTACACGCTATAGCATTAGCTTTAGAGATTTTAGCATCAAACCTTGCAGGATCAAAAACCTTAGGACTATAAGTACAGGCCACGCTTGGTGAAGAACCACTACATTCACATTTGCCAGCAGTAGCAGCATATGAACCAACAGAATATAGTAATGCACTACCCATTACAACTACTAGTGTTAATATTTTAAATTGTTTTTTCATAGCAAGGCTCCCTTAAGGTTTAAATTATTAGTTATTATTTTTAACTTTTCTGCAAGCTGATTGAGCAGCCGACTTTAAAGTTGCACAAGCAGTATTCTTAATTCCACTAACTACGTTGTTTTTTGTTGCGGTAGATGTCTCTTTATCTGCAGCAAAATCCGCCTTACATTTTGGTTTATCTATACTTTTGTATGTGCTTTTAATAGTAGCGATCTGAGCTTTTTTAGCATCTTTAGTAAGAGCCGTATTGCCATTTACAGTTGCTATAGCATCGGTCATTTTCCTTTTTGCAGCTTCAGAGCAGGTAGCTTTTGTGGATTTATAAGTTCTAACCCTATCTTTATGATCATTTTTTGCTTTAGTTATCGCCATTTGGCAACCTGTTTTCAAGGCACCTTTAGCGGCTTTACAAGCCACATCATCAGCCAATCCACCAAGGTCTATTTCAGCTTTAACAGTTGAACCAAAAGAACTAGTCAGCCCTATTATAGCAGCTACTAATAAAATCTTTTTCATAAATCTCTCCGTATTCAGGTTTTCCGCACTATCTAGCAAATTAACATAAAATTAACAGTTGGTCAATTAATTTAATAAAATTTTCATAAATTTTACATTTAATTATCTTAAGAATACATATATGGATTAGAAATATCCATCTTTTTCAAGATATTGACTTCAATATTTTCCATACTGTTTGCCTCTATTTCTTTTATGTGATCAAAACCAATTAAATGTAAAAGTGAATGGACATATAGATGAGTGAGATGATCCAATAATTGTTTATTTTGTTCTTTAGATTCATTCAGGCAGGTTTCTACACCAAATACCATGTCACCAAGAATACAGCTGTTATCCAGCTTTACGATCTTTCCATTTTTAAATTCGGAATATGGGAATGACAGGACGTTAGTGGGCTTGTCTTTTTTTCGCGTTTCAAGGTTAAGTTTATGGATGTACTTATCATCAGTAAATAGGACTGAAACTGATGAGTTTTTTAAATCTTCAGATAGTAAAAAATGGTTTAAAGTTATTTCCCCGGCTTTTGTAAACTGCTTCTTTAAAATAGAAATTTTTGGAAATTGCAAAAGCGAAGGTTTATCTATCTTGCATTTTGATAGATCCAGGGAGAGTTGGAGCTTCATCTTCAATTATCTCATTAGGTTTAACCCAGCCGGAGCCAGAACCAGCGCCTGAGTTTTGATTATAATCAGAACTTACATCTTCTATAACAAGTTTAGGCGCTTCATCTTCAGGTTCAGGAGTTGAGATGTATGAAGTTTCCTCATCAGAAGTTTTATAATCTGTTGGTGTTATACTTCTATCTTTTGCCTGTTCGCCTTTAACTCTTACATAACTAACAACTTTTTTAACACCCGGAACCTGCGATGCAACTTTTGCGACCGTTTCAAGCTCTTCCTTATCTTTTGCTACACCCATCAGATAAACAATACCATCAATGGTCTCAATTGAATAATTTATAGATGCAACTTTTTTACTGAATACCAGACGCGATTCGATCTGGGTTGATATCCAGCTATCTTTCGCAGCGTCCTTTGCCTTGAACTGGAAATTGTTAACAACTTTTATCTGGTTTAAAACTTCTTTAACGCCGCCTAAACTCCATGTAAGGTTTTCCGCCTGAACGCGGGCTTCACGGGTTGGTACATTACCTGTTAAAAGCACCCTGCCCTCAACTGAGTCTGCGCCCACATTGGTAAATAATTCTTTATATTTTGAAGCAAGGAAAAGCGCTTTGAGTTCCGTTTCTATTGCAGCATCACCAAGGCCTGCACCTATGCCCCTTTCCTGCGCTGCGCCATATCCAAGCAAGCTGGCACCACCAACGATCGCCATCACGGGCCGGGTCACGTCTGGCCGGCTGACAGTGAACGGCAAGCAGGTCAACATCGGGATGTTCGCCAAGGGTGGCACGAACCTGCCTAAGGGTTGGCGTGTCGTCGGCGAGGAAGGCCCCGAGCTGC
>JANPLD010000062.1:0-8967 GCA_031426355.1 Alphaproteobacteria bacterium
CGCTCCTATGCCCCTTTCCTGCGCGGCGCCGTATCCAAGCAAGCTGGCACCGCCAACAATTGCCACGGGGATACATGCTGAGCTCAGCAAAGAAGTTAAAATAACTGAAGATAATATAATAGATCTTTTAATCACGAATAAAATTCCCAAGAGTTTTCTGTATGCTCAATAGCTAGCGCAGAACGAAAAATTATCAAGTCAATACGGTAATTATATTCTGCAAACTGCCTATTTTTTGCAATGTAATGCCGGGCAGCATCACTGATCCTCTTCATCTGATTCTTTGATACTACTTCACTGATGTTTTTATCAGCGCGTGCTTTAACTTCCAAAAAGACAATGTTACCTTTTTTCGCTGCAATGATATCAACTTCGCCGACAGAGGTTTTATATCTTCTCTCGCAGATTTTATAACCTTTCAAAGTTAGATATATACAGACAATAACCTCTGCAAATAAACCAAATTTATGAGAATGAAGTTTAAACTTATTCTTCTCTCGGAATGATTTTTCTGATCTCTCTTTCAACAACATCACGGACAATTATCTCCAGATTAGTATCTAACCACTGTTTGAGTAAGGGTTTTAAAGTTTCAGAAACCAAATCCTCTACCGTGAAGCCACCCCGGAATTCAGGTGAATCCACTTTCGGGCGCTGGATATTATGCATAAGCTCTTTGATAGCCTGCGATGATATATCTGCCTTTTCTTTTGAAAGTAAACTTTCTTTGCGCTTAGGTTGGTTTTCTTCCGCCATAATTTGATCTTGCTTTACAGGTACTTGGTTTTCATTCAGAGTAACAACCTCTTCAACCGGCGCAACAAATTCCTGAACTTCCAATGCAGGTTCCGCTAAAATTTCTTCAGGTTGTTGATTTATTGGTTCTTCAACCACTACTTCTTCTGGAATTATTTCTTCCTGAATTACTGTTTCAACATAAGTTTCTTTAGGTTCTGTAACTTCTGCTTTTGGTATGAAACTTCTTTTGATCTCTTCAAGAACATCATGCTGTGTTTTATCTTCCTCAGATAGAATTTCCTCAGATGAGATCTGTTCTGCAGTATCGGAAAGTTCTGAATCAATTTCCGCAAGAACATCAACAAATTTGTCTTCTTCAGATTGTGATTCTTCACCAAATATCGGCGCATCTGCTTCGGAAATTATTTTTTCTTCATCAATATTTTCAAATGACGAGATATCTTGTTCAGTTTTTGTTTCAACTATTTCCGTAAGCTCAAGGATATCACTATCATCGTCACTTACATCAGAAGTAATTTCTCCACCACCTGATACTATGGATTTTATTTCACTAAGAATGGATTCAACTGATTCTTCCTGAACCAGCTCTTCAACTTTTTCTTTTTTCTTTCTTTTTAGAAATGACATAAAAATAATTTGTTCGGAAACAGATTATTTTCTTTTTATTTTTTAGCAATGAAAAAGAAATATTTAGAAGCTTATAATTTTAGAAACCAATGAATTTAAATTTAGTATTATTATAATGTTCTACCGGATCATAATCTTTTACAGGAAGGCCAAGATCAGATGGGCTTAACTGCCCAACTGCAGCTTTCAGATTATACATCGCAAGAACACTATCACGAATAGCGCGTGCGTGCGAAACTTCAGCGCTGAACATTTCTCTCTGCGCATCAAGTATCTCAAATATTGCACGTTGTCCTTCCCTTTGCTCTTCCTTTACGCCGTCAAGAGCATATTGCGCTGCCAGCAATGCAGCTTTTGTCGCTTCAATATTTAAACTTGCTGAAGCTAGTGCCTGCCAAGCTTGTATCACCCTGTCACGTGTCCTGAGAATTGTTGTCTGATATTCGAACTCACTCTGATTTCTTCTTCCTTTTGCTTCACGCGTTCTTGAATAAGTTATACCAGAATCGTAGATAGGAACTCTCACATTTAATCCAAGCGCCTGTTGGTCATTATTGAATAAGCTTGTACCGGAAACTGATTCCCTTTGTGAAACAGAACCTGTTAGATCTACTTGCGGATACAACTGTGATCTCTGAACTTCTATTTCATTGTCTCTCTGGTTTTTCGCATAAAGATCTTTCTGGATATCAGGATTATTTCTTATTGCCGTAGTTAATGCTTCATCAAGGTTTTTTGGAAGTGGAGGAAGATTAACCGGCATGGTAATATTATCAGGAGCATCAGAAAGGAATATTCTTCTAAAAACAGATTTTGAATTTATAAAATCATTCTCAGAAGAGACCCTGTTAGAAACAGCATTTGCAAGCCTTGATTCTGATTGAGCAACGTCTGTTCTGGTAGTATCACCGATGGCAAACCTCTGCCTTGTAGATTCAAGATTGTCAGTTAAGGATGATTCGTTTTTTTGGGAAAGGCTGAAAACTTTTCTGCTAAAAATAAGATTCACATAAGCTTCAACTGCTTCTCTTAAAAAATTCTGCTCCTCAGATTTTAATTCATACCTTGCAGACACTATTCTGTCTTCCGCAGCTTTTACCTGATAATAAGTTTCCCCGCCGCCAAAGATACTCTGGTTAACTTCAAGTGATTGTGAATCAGGATAAAAATCTTCATCATTACCGCTACCGGAACCGGATTTTGTAATAGAATTATTCAGGTTTATATCGAGCCTTGGCAAAAAACCTGAAAGCGCTTGTGGCATTCCTTCATCAGCGGCTTTTATAGCTTCACGAAGTGAAGTTAATTGAGGGTTTTTAGAATAAGCCTGAGCGAGGAACTGCTCCATATTATAGCCGGAACCATTATAACCTGTATTCATGAAACCTGTTTGGGTTGGTGCAGGTGCTCTGGTAACTGCACTTGGAGCAACAGCAACAGGCGCAAAATTAGGAACAGGAGTTAATTCTACAGGTCTAGCAACCTGTTTTGGCTGTGCAGGAACTTCTTTATTTGCAGGTCTTTTAACTGGCGGTATCAATCCCCTTGCATCAGATAGATTCTCAGGCTGGGATATTGCATCAACATTTGCCTGCGGAAGGGTTTTCATATCTTCTTCAAGGATGGGCTGCTGGGATTCAGTTCTTACGCTTACAGGTTTTACTGATACCGAAGCATTATTATTTACTGAATTATTTGTTACAGGCGAAGTTGCGCGCCACTGGTTTGTTGCCCTGAATGGTTGAACTTCACTTGGAAGCTGAACTTGGTTTGACTGAACTGATCTTGATTGAACTTGATTTTGATTTTGCCCGTTATTTAACGGCTGAATTTTATTTGAAGCAACAGGCCTTCTTAAAAAAGTAGGGATATTTGATTCGTCCTGAATTATTGGTCTTTTAACCTGAGTGGTTTTTGTCTGTGGCGATCTTACTAGGGCGTTAGCTGCGCCAGCAGCTTTTGCAGCTTTTACCAGCGGGTCTTCATCATAACTATTATAAACCTGAGCTATTACAAAAGATTCATCATTTGAAGCAACTTCAAATGACCTGATATCATCTAGAGGGTTTTGGTAATTATTATCCGCTAATTTCTGGAAATGATGTTTGATCCTTTCGATTTGAAGACTAGAGGATTCAGATTTTTTTTTTGTTTCCGTTTTACTTTCCGGGGTTTTCTCTAACTCTTCAGGACTTAATATCGTGACCCCTTCACTATCGGGGTTAGCTAACTTGGGAATATTTGTCTCTTCAATAGATCTACCGGATGTGACTGGTGTCCATATTTTTTTACTTCCTGAGAGAACCTCTATCTCCCTGCCGTTCGCAGAAACAGTTTTTTGTTCAGTTATAACTTCTTCTCTTAGAAGTTTTGGAGCTTCTGAACGCGGGGAAAAGTCATTTACTTTTTTTTTCCTTATAAGATTTATAGGAATTTCCTGACCATAAACCGGTTTACCGTTCTCATCAAGGAAGTATGTCCTTTCAGAACTGGTATTAGGCTCATTTGATTTATCAACTTCAAGACTACCCACCGGCATAGTTGGAGCTGCGGCACCCGGATTATATTTTACATTGCTATATATTGGCAAATGGGTAGCAGTATCGCTTTCCATGTTGTAACTTGGAGTTGGAACATATCTCCTGGCTTCTTCAGACGAGATAGTTTCAGTTACAGGTTTATAACCAGGCTGCATTGATTTTGGCAAGCCTGCATTCTGCGAGATCGCAGCGCCTGAAACAAGAACAACAGCCACTGAAGCAACTAAAGATAGTTTAAAAAATTTACTTTTTTTCATATACACATACACCTGAGATAAAGGTTCTTACGACTTTCCCTTTTAGTTCCCTGCCGTCAAAAGGTGTATTCACCGCCTTGCCGGAAAAGTTCTTGGAGTCAACAACCCATGATTCTTTTATATCAAATAGAATTAAATCTGCAACTGCGCCTTTCTTAATTTTGCCTTTATTTTCTAACCCAAGGAATATGGCAGGGTTAAGGCTTATGAGCCTGAATATCTCGGCCAAGCTGAACTTTTCGGCTGACAGCGCCGTATAAGCCGCAGAAAACAGGGTCTGTAGGCCAATTACACCAAATTCAGCTGATTGCAGGGTTTGGCGCTTCTGGTCTTCAGAACGCGGGGAATGGTCAGATGAGATAAAATCTATCACACCGCTTTTCAAAGCCTTAATCAGAGCTTTTTTATCGCCTTCCTTCCTTAAAGGCGGGTCTATCTTGGCATAAGTTCTATATCCGATAGCCATTTCATCGGTCAGGCTGATATGGTGCGGAGTGGTGTTAGCTGTAATTTTGAGGTTTTTATCCTTGGCCTTTTTAAGCGGCTCAACTGAAAGCTCAGAAGTTATATTCAGCGCGTGGTATTTTGCCTTAGTAATTTCCGCTATTGCCAGATCTCTCTCCAGCCCTATTTTTTCCGCTATTGCCGGGATTCCCTGAACACCTAACATGGTGGAGACATCCCCTTCATTAAGCACTCCATTTTCCGAGAGATATTTATCATTTGGCTGGTTAGCTATGACCAGATCAAAATTTGCGGCATATTCACAGGCTCTTTTAAATACCAGGCTGTCAGAAATATTCTTATGGCAGTCAGATACACCTTTCACACCAGCTTTTTTAAGCAGGCCCATCTCGCTCAATTCCCTGCCCTCAATAGCTTTAGTGGCAGAACCAAAAACAGTTATATTACAAAGTGATTTTTCAATTGCTCGATTCTTTATAAACTCATAAAGCGCGGTAGTATCAATCGCCGGGTCGGTATCGGGCATTATATTTATGGTGGTTACACCACCTGAAATGGCAGTTTTGCTGGCAAGGTGGATATTCTCTTTATAAGACCCACCTGGTTCGCCGATATGAACCTGAGCGTCTATTATGCCCGGAGCGAGAACCAGATTCCTGCAATCAATTACTTCAATATCCGAATCAACTTTCAGAGGTTTACTTGAAACCTCTTTTATTATGCCATTTTCTACCAGTACATCACCCTTGAATTCCTTACCGGATTCCGGGTCAACTATCAGTGCGTTGGTGAAGAGTACTGAATTATAGTTTTTATTTATGTTTGTTTTGTTCATATTTATTTTTTTGACAAAACCTCTAAAATTGCCTGCCTGACCGCAACACCCATCTCAACCTGATCAAGTATAAGGCTTTTATTTATATCGTCGGCTATCTCAGAATCTATCTCTAGCCCTCTATTTATCGGGCCAGGATGCATCACAAACACGCCAGGCTTAGCTTTATCAAGCTTCCTTCTATCCAGCCCGAAATAGTAGAAATATTCGCGCTCACTTGGGAAAAACGCCCCTTTCATGCGCTCTTTCTGAAGGCGTAGCATCATTATTATGTCAGCATTTTCAACGGCCTTATCCATGTTATCGAACACTTCAACACCCAGCATTTCAATATCTTTGGGCATTAATGTCCTTGGCGCACAAACTCTAACTTTTGCGCCCATTTTATTGAGGAGCTGAATGTTAGAGCGTGCCACCCTACTATGCAGAACGTCGCCTGATATTGTTATTATAAGCTTATTGAATTTTCCGTGCTTCCTGCGAATGGTCAGAGCGTCCAGCAAGGCTTGGGTGGGGTGCGCATTCCAGCCATCTCCAGCGTTTATCACGCTGCAATTAAGCTTCTGTGAGAGCAGTTCCGGCGCTCCGCTTTCAGCATGCCTTATAACTATGAAGTCCGGGTGCATGGCGTTCAAAGTAAGCGCAGTATCTATCAATGTTTCCCCTTTTTTGGCAGAGGAAGTATCAGTATCCATATTAATTACATCGCAGCCGAGCCTTTTACCTGCAAGCTCAAAAGAGGTGCGTGTTCTGGTGGAATTCTCAAAGAATAAATTAATGAGCGTCTTGCCTTCAAGTAACTTGGAAGATTTTTTGCCTTTCCTGTTGATCTCAATATATTTTTCGGAGAGGTCTAAAATGTATTCTATATCCTCTTTTTTCAAGGATTTGATGTCTAAAAGATGCTGATGTGCGAACCTATATTTCCCTGCCATACTCTCTCAAGATTTTGAGGGTTATAATATAAAGGCAGTGATATTACAAGCTCTTTTGTAACAAGCGTTTATTAAAAATAAGCGAATACATAGAAGCAAAACACATAACACTTGCTAATAATGCCTTGAAAAAAGCTTCCATATTTCCATTTGGAAATCTTACTATGTTATTAACAACAGTGTTAAAAAATAAAAATAATAATAAAGAAATTATTACTGCACATAGTAATTTTAAAATACGGCTTAACTTTGTGTTATTTGAAAATAAAAAATACGAAATTAAAAATGGAAAAGAAAAAATTACCCCCATAATAATTCCAAAAATTATATTAACAAAGATACTATCATCAACTTCACCAAGATTATTTGAAAAATAATAATTTAGTATACCCCCATACAATCCGCATACAATTGCAGAAAATAATAATATTAAACGCGGGAATTGAACATACCTTACCCAATCTCAACAGCCTGAGCAGCGGCGTTGATGATGGCGGCGATCTTTACGGAGGCTTGGACGGTCTGGTTGGTAGCGCCCTGGTTTGCTGAAGATTTAGCGTGGGAATCCATACACATTCCGCAGCCGTTTATTGAAGAGACCGCGAGGGAATATAATTCGAAATCAAGTTTTGCAATACCGTGGCTACCGATGCCTTGCATTCTTAGGCCAGCTGGCATTTTTTGGTATTCTTCATCAGATACCAAATGTGTGAAGCGGTAATAGATGTTATTCATTGCCATTAAAGTTGCGGCTGTTTTTGCGGCAGTTATTTCCGCATCAGATATTTTACCCTGAACTTCCGCAAGGATATTTTCTATTACCGTTTTATTACGCGTTGCGTAAGCAGATGCTAATGCTATGCCGTAAGCCTGATTCTGCTCTAGCCCATTACCACCAGCGGTGATAAAAGCTAAGTTAAGGCGAATATCTTTAGCATAGTCCTGTATCTGGTTTTTTAAATTTTCAATGGTCATAAAAATAAGTTTTTAGAGTTCAGAGTTGAGAGTTGAGAAATCCAGGTCTACTAAACTCTGAATACTCAACTCTCTATACTCAATTAAGCTGCTTTAAGTGGTGCATCACCTTTTTTCCAGTTACATGCGCAAAGCTCATCACTTTGTAATGCATCAAGAACACGGAGAACTTCCGCAGGGTTACGGCCAACTTTTCCGTCAGTAACATAAACAAACCTTATGATACCTTCTGGGTCAACAAGATATGTAGCACGCTGAGAGAAACCGCCTTGTGGATCAACTATTCCAAGGCTGTAGCTAAGCTCTCTTTTAAAATCAGAAAGCAGTGGGAATGGGAGGTTTTTAAGATCTTTATGATCATTTCTCCACGCCCTGTGAACGAATTCACTGTCTACGGAAGCGCCAAGAACCTGCGCGTCCCTGTCAGCAAAATCTTTTGTAAGTTTTCCGAATTCAGCAATTTCTGTCGGGCATACGAAAGTAAAGTCTTTCGGGTAGAAGAACACAACAAGCCATTTGCCTTTGTATGTGTTGTTATCAATTTTAGCGAACGCTTTATCAGTTGCATCAGTAGATACTGTAGCATTTACACTGAAATGAGGGAATCTTTGTCCTATTCCTAACATGGGTTTTCTCCTATTGGGTTGTTAATCGTTCTCCGGGATTCTCATTCCGAAGTATCAAGAATTTAAGTTTTTATAACCGTACTTACAAGAGCATTCTTCATTGATCTCTTTTAGGTCAGTTTTGACCTCTAAAAGCTCAAAAATGCATTTGTATATGTAGTTATCTATATCGTTCATAAATCCTCCTGCCTTGATATCTTATTTTATAGTACTTTTGCTTTGATAGGTATAATCAATTGATTTTATCTAAATAATAGATATAATCTATCAATGAACTTAAAAGACCTTAAATACTTGGTTGCTGTTGCAGAACACAGGAATTTCCGCAAAGCAGCAGATGCATGCTTTATAAGCCAGCCGACACTTTCCATGCAGCTTAAGAAGCTGGAAGAATATTTACAGGTGCAGCTTATTGAGCGTGATAATAGGAATGTTCTCTTAACATCGGCTGGTAGCCAGATAGTTGAGAAAGCAAAACTGATCCTCGACCTTGAAAAGGATATTAAAGATTCCGCCAAGAGTTTTCAGAATCCTTTTGAAAGAGAGATAAGAATTGGCGCGTTCCCTACCCTTGCGCCATATTATTTCCCGAAGATAATGCCGAAAATGAACAAAGCATTTCCAAAATTAAAAATATATTTGTTTGAAGAGAAGACAGAAATTCTAGTAGAAAAACTGGAGCAGGGAAAAATTGATTTCGCATTTCTGGCAACGCCGGTTTTATCGAATAAATTAAGCCATGAAGTGGTTTTTAAAGAAAGATTTTTAATCACCGCCTCAGACAAAAATCCACTTTCAAAAAAGAAGGCCCTTAACAGCGAAGATATAATTTCACAGAACCTGCTTCTGCTTGAAGAGGGACATTGCCTAAGGGAACAAGCTCTGGAATTCTGCTCACTTAATTTACTTACCGAAAATGCTTCATTTCGCGCTACCAGCCTTGAAACC
>JANPLD010000063.1:0-8699 GCA_031426355.1 Alphaproteobacteria bacterium
CATAAGTCTTCGCACTTACCGAACTGTAATCAACAAGGATCCTTATTATTCTTTTTGGCGAATGCGCTTCCTCAACTTTAACATCCGCCGCCATTGGTTTTATCAGGAGGGCCCCTTCCTCCATTCCCATTGCCATATTCAGGGTAACATAAGTAGGGATTACCTCTATACTAGAAATACCCTGAGCATTTAAAGCTGCTGTTACTTCTTGTAGTATTTGGTCGTAATGTTGATCGCTACTGAAGCCATAATGCTTTTCAACAACATTACCATTCTCATCCCTAACAGATGAACCATCAGCCTTTTTAGGATAAATATTAAATAAGCCATTACTGTTAGAAGTTATCTTACAGGAAGCCACATCTTGTATCCCGTCAGGAGCATCGGAATTAAGCCTATTAAAGAATGAAATATCAATATTTCTTGCAGGCGCTTCTACTTCCTTATTCTTTTTACCATACGAATATCCATCTTTTATAATTTGCTGAGTAAATGCATTCTTTTCTGCTTCAGTATTATAAGATACTTCTTTACGCCTTTCAGTAGCTCCACTCCTGATTAGTACACCATTAGATGAATAATATGTGACCCTTAATTTCCTTTTCCCATCTCTGTCAGGATGGTCTGTAACACGAAAATACGCGTAATCATTATTGTTCAGGAAAGACGTGTTAATTTGTCTGGTAAAACTATTCTTTTCCACCAGAGCATTTGCTTTATTTCTGCTGTTATATCTTTCAACTGCTGCAATAATATTAATTTCGTTTTGAGGATTTTCCAACTTTCTATAAGCAACTGTATCCTCTTTTCCTTTCGCCGGCTTACCATTAGAATTTAATGGGTTACCATATTCATTATACAATGTAAGCGTTGTCAGCTTTTTATCTTCACCACTCCTATACTTTTCGGTTTTTACCGAAATTTTATATGCGGAAGGTCTGTATTTATCTAACAGTACATCAAGAACCACATCTTCTGATTTCCCTTTTCGAATTTCCTGTAGAGGAGTTTTAACTTCTAAAGTCGGCGATGTGTATGGTATACCTGCATTGATATTGAATTCGTTCTGAGCCGATGCATTAAAACCAAAAGAATTGGCACGTAACCCCATATTAAGGTCAGTAAACAGGGCTTTAAAGGTCTTACCGTTTCCATCAACTGCACGATAGTTAAAATCAAACGAATTGAATTTCTCTGCAACCGTTTTATCAGGATCAAGCGCCCGATTAGCTATTACACCTATCGTTTCAAATAATTTATCCCTAAGTATAGTTAAGGCTCTTTCGTTTTGAGATGTTGCCTCCTCTAGCTCTCTATCTACTTCATATAATTCCAATAATTTTTTATAAAGAATTTCATGTGGTTTCTTTGATCCGCCAGGGTCGCTTCCACTGCCTGGCATATCAGAATGTGGAGAAAATTTGGCACCACGAGTATTTGGAAATGTACCCTTACCGTTTGTTGCTGCTGAAGTTGCTGCCTCATTCTGAATGTAAACCGGCTCCCATAATCTTGCGATACGCTCATTCTCCCCTGTACCCCTTAAATCTATTAGATCAGGTTTACTTATTCTCCTTAGAACTCTTTTTTCTATTGGAGATGTATTGTTATCTTCAGAAGTTGATATCCAACGGGTAAGATGGTACTTATATATTTTTAAAGCACTTACTCCACCTTCTAAAGTAGGATGCTCTTTTAAAACATTTAATTCAAAAAGTATATCTTTCTCTGGATCAGTCGGGTTATGATATCCATTAGGCTCATTCAACGAATAAACTCTAAAATAAGAAGATAATGAATGTTCTATTTGGACATTTTTATCAAAACCAAATTCTTTCTCTAAAGCTTGATCTTGTTGTACCTTTACTAAAAGCGAATCCAACGCTTCCCTTTTTCCATATTTTTCTGTTATTTGATTGTAACTAATCGCAGGATCCATATCAGGATTTTTGGCATCCGCGGCAGGGGCAAAACTTATAAAAAATTTAACTTCATTATTTTGTATTTCTTCAGGGGTAAATTGCGTCCTGACCGCATCTGCATAATTTTTAATATATAATCTAATATGCTCTTTTACTTCTTCTACTGTAATTCCGGGATTTTCATTTACCAAACCCTCAATGGAATAGAATAAACCATCAGCATCAACGTGTACCCCAACCTGTACACCCGTAAGTTCGTTTCTCGCATAAATTATCGGACAGGTAACTATTCCCCCTATAATTATTTTATCATTAGGGTTATTAGTAACCAAAATCTGTGATTGCCCCACATAATGATGTCCCTGAAGACTTTTAATACCTGCAGGTGGCGCAAAATCGCTTTTAAAACTTATTTCATTATATTCAGGCCTTTTAACAGCGGCAAAATTATTATTTGCAACTTCAGTCCATTCAGAGTGTTCCCATCTCGTCTCAGAAAGCTTAAATTTACTTGGGGTTTGAGTATCATCTCTTCCGGATTCATTTTTTGAAAATTCAGCCATTTCCAGAGCTTCAAATAAATCATATTTTTCATGCTGGGCAAATAAATCAGGAATTTTTGTAAGAAAATTTAGTCTCTTTTCCTCATTATTTGGAAGGCCTTGCTTTGCAAAAGCTATAAATTCCTGGAATAAAACTTCGTAATGATCATGAGTATTAATATTATTGTCTTCAAGCATAAATAGATAATTATTTATCAAATCTATATCATGTGTTTTAAATATTTTATCAGTTAGGCTACCCTTGTTAATATCTTGAAGCAATTCTGGTTTATTATTTATCTCCTCAGTTAATAATTTTAACCTTTCAATCATAGCACCTATCTTACGTGCTAGATCAACGGCCATTGCATCAATACCGTTTTTAATAAAATCATCATAAAGCAGCATTGCTTCATTTATTTCCGAATTTTGTGTTTTTATCTCTTCAAAATATCTTTCTATGTCATCAAGCTGAGGATGAACACCAGAACTTTCCGAAGCAAAACGTTTAAACTCAGCTTCCCTGCCATGTTTTACAAAAAGCTCTTCCACAGAATAGAAAAATGCTCGTTCATCACCAAGCGCATCTTCCAGTGTACTCATATCAGTCTGTATATTAAACTCTATCTCTGCGACCTTAGGTTTGAGCGCTTCATATTTAGCCTCAATTAATTTGAAATGATCACCAGTAATATCAGTAATAACCTTCATATCTTCAAGCGCATAAAGATATTCGTATAGACCATCATAGTGTAATGAGTTTACTAATTTTGCAGTCAGGCTTCCAGCCCCGGTATCAGTAAGCACATTAGGGTTAGCTTTTACAAGCTCCGCGAGGTATTGCCTTAATTCTACCCTTGTCTCATTAACTTTTATTCTTGTTTCTTCAATATTATCCGAATCATCAAGAAGCCATCTTACACGCGCGCCATTGGCTTTAATAAATTCTTCAGGTTTAACAGGAGCTTTATCATCAGGATTACCTGGCCTCCAAGGATGTGTAGCATCCCATTTTGCTTCAGACTGTTCAGCTGTAAGCCTTCTTCCCTCATTGTCACCTCTAAGCCTTCCAGGAATCAGATGCTGCAGCGGAACATCACTTGGTTTAAATAAAGGATTTGTCCATAATTCATTTTGCCTATTAATTAATATTTCATTTAACTCTGCATTATCACTTTTTTTATTAGGTATTTCCCCACCTGGTCTCCAGGGTTTTTCTCCTTGATATCCTTTGATAGGAGTTTCACCATCAGGGGTTTCACCTTTATTATCCGTTACATATCTGTCTTTAAACTCTTTATTATATGGAACCCTTAAAAAAGCTACAAGGTTAGCATATTTTTCCGCATCAGATCGTGAACCTTTAGGATTTCTCCAGTTACTATTTTGGTCATCCCCTGAAGCAAATGTTGCAAATTCCAGTTGCCTTTTGTGAACCCTGTATATTTCACCAATATTGTTAAGGCAAGCCTGTTCCTTCGGGCTTATATAATCAGATTTCTTTGCATTTAAATCTTTATACCTTGCTTCCAGGAATTTGAAATGGCCATCAATATTAATTCCCATATTTTCCAGCGCGAAAAGATATTCATTGATAGCAAGGCGATCAGAAGAATTTAATATTGCTGCCGATAAACTTCCGGAGGCAGTACTTACAAGAGTTTCCGTACCAAAAGCTTTAAGATAATCAATTAACCCTGTTCTGCATTTTTCTAACTTCTCAACGGTTTCTTCCCTATTTTCTTCCCTGTATGATTCAAGAGCGAGTTTTACTTGATGTGCGTGTCCATTTATGAATTCTATAAATGTTATCTTGCCTCCAGTATTACCATCACCCATTCCATCTCTCATCTGCGATGGGGTCATATTATACCCTTCAGGAATTTTTACTTGATCTGAAGCAACGGTTTTTTCATTAATATAATTATCAAAAAATGCTAGTATAGCTGCTTTTGTAGGTTTAGATTCACTTATGTTAAAAACACCAGATGAAAATAGTTTACCTTTTATTTTAACATTTATTGTACAACCATATTTTTTTTCTTGATTGTTATAATATAGTTGTGTCTGGTAAGACCAATCAGGATTTATTTTATTAATATTTTCTAATACAAAAACTACCGCATCAGGCATTTTTTCCAGAAGATCATTTCTAAATTTTAGCCATCGATCTTTGTCCTTTAAATACTGTGAGCCAGTATTTTTATAAGTTAATATACTAAATATATCTATGGGTCTTAATTTTGCTTTTAAAACTTCACTTGCCAGATTATCATTAAATTGATTAGTTTGAATACTATAATGAATCAACTGAGAAACTTGACCCGAATCCAAATCTGGTGGTGTTTTAGATAAATCCGGAATCCCGCCATTATTTTTTACATTTCTGCCCGTAGCAGTATATCTTTGTTTTCCATCTTTAAACCTCGCAAAATTTACTTTTGCTCTTGCATAGTCTATTTTTGGTTTTTCAAAATCTTTGTTACTTGCAGAGTTTAATTCCTTACAAAATTCTTTTCTTTGAGCATCACTAAATGGATAATTTCCACCCGTTATAAATGCTTTAAACATCCCCAAATTAAATTGATCATAAGGTTTGTATGTGGGGGATGATATAGATACAGTAACAATATCATTAGCACCAACTTCTTCAGTGAATTCAGTAGTGTAAACGGGATTTCTACCAGGCCTTAATGTTTTATATATAACAGGTATTCTATTTTCCTTTGCAAATTCCGCCAAATTCTTATTAGCAAAACTAATAATATTCATTACAATTTGAGCAGCTTGCAAATTTCCATTACTCCCTTTTATTATTTTAGCAAAATTAGCTAAGTTTTTAAGATCTTCATTACCTTTAGAAGATAACATTTTGCTTACTTGTTCATGTGTAAGAGCAGTTGCAGTAACTAAAGAATTTTCAATTTTTATTGATTCAACTACAAGGGTATTTTTGTTAATATCCATTGTTACGGTAATAGCTGGTTTACTTATTCCGTCTTCAAAAGAGGCACGTTTAGCAGTACTATTCGTTAATGGTTGCTTTTTTATAGTTAAGTTAGAAATATCTTTAATAACAACGCCATCTGCATCAACAATACTAAATCTTAATCTATATATATCGGGTAGATCTTCTATAGATAGAGTTTCATCATTTATTTTAGTTCCCTCAGGATCAATTGCGTAATTTGGACCTTCAAACTTAATGCGTGCTGGTTTATTTCTAAATTTGTAAGCAGTATTTAGTTTATGTATAGCTTCAGAAAAAGTCCCTATTTTATCCGCATCTTTAGCTTCTTTTGCAAGAGTTTCTTCAGCTCTTAATATTTCTGCAATTTTAATTAAATCATCGGGGCTAGCGCGGTTAGCCAAATTAATATTATCATCTGTATAAAGTTTAACGTAATTATATAAGCCTGTATCTAGCTTTGTAACACCTTCACCTGATATTCTTTGAAGTTGATTATATGTCCTGATTACTTTAAGATCCTCATATAATTCCATAAATTTTTCGGGAGAAAATTCTTTCTCTCCATCAGAGTAAGAAAAGCCAGAATTGACCTTGCCTCCAGTATTATCACTGCCTGTTCCATCTCTCATCTCAGACGGAGTCATGTTCTGCCCGCCACCTGGCCTTCCAGGGCGCATAATAGCTTCTTTTACACCCTTAAACTCATTTGCCCTGCCATGATCTACAAAAAGCTTTTCCACAGAATCGAAAAATGCCCTTTCACCAACAAGCGCGTCTTCAGGTGTAGACATATCCAGCTCAACATCCTGCTTTATTTGTATTATCTTAGATTTGAGTTCTTCATATTTAGCTTTAATTAATTTGAAATGATCATTAGTATTAATGCCTATATCTTCAAGCGCATAAAGATATTCATTTAGACCATCATAATTCAATAAGTTTACTAATTTAGCAGTCAGGCTTTCAGGCCCGGTATCAGTAGCCATATTAGAGTAATCATTTATAACGTCCCTAATATACCCCCTCAATTCCCCCTGAATATCGGCAATATACTCCTGTGATTCGTCAATATTTGCGGAATCCTTAATAAGATTCCCCACATTAATAATTTTATTTAATATAGCATCCTGAGTAAATTTTAAACTTAAAGAATACTCTTCTTCTGCAACCTCACGATTTACAATTACCTCTTCATTAAGAGGATTCAACCTCTTGATTTCTTTATTTAACACGGGAATCATTGCCCAGATTTCTTGTAGTCTAAGGCGGATTTCGGCTGTAGCTTCTGAACCAACAGATATTTTGTCTCTTTCTAAATAGAGATCACTTTCCTTTTGTTTAAGCTGCTGTAGATTATAAGGTTCATCACCCATTATATCTTTAATTGTAAATACAGGAGGTTTATTCACTTCCCCAGCATATCTAAAACATCCTTCAGTATTTCTAAGATATTCCTGATACGCCAGGATCACTGGCGTATTTACATCTATTTTTCCATTTTCATCAAAGCAATTCAGGGCAACCTTTGTTTTCCCTTCATGCGTAACTAAAATTATATTTCCGCCTATCTCAACCTTACCATTTTCAACCCGTATTACACCTTTACCTTCATTTTGATTCAGGTCTTTTTCTATTTCAGGAATCTTTTTATTAAATTCATCAAAAAATTTAGCAAGCATTTCTATATGTATATCACTTACTTCAATCATCCTCAGGAATATATCATTTCCCGATACCGCAAAACCCGGGAATTTTTTCTGGTCAAATACAGGATATTCAGGCGGTATAGTTTTAGAAGCTGAAGGTCTACTTGTTGCCATCTGGACGGAGCCATTCTTCTTTCCACCAGAATCCATTTTAACAAACCCTTGCGGAACTGATGCCTCTTCAAAAGGAACAAGGGTTTTATTAATGGAATTAAACCAGAAAGCTTTAACCGCATTATTATAAGCATCCCTTCCATCCTTACCTTCTGCAGCCATCTCCTGCGGAGAAAACGATTTACCATCAATATTAACAACTAATCTATTTAAGAATGAATTCGTTTCCTGATTAAAATATTTCTCATTTTTGAATTCCCATCCGGAATTTATCTTGTCAATGTTTCCAACTACATTCCTGACTAATTCAAAATTAGCTTCCAGCACATCGGTTTTAAATTTACGCCAATCATCACTATCCTGAGCGCAGGTTAATATACTGAATATATTGATCTGATATAAATTTTTTCTAACTAAAATTGCCTCTTTCAGCAAAGGATTCAATGGCTTTTCAGATTCAATAGCATAGTGAATCAACTCTGAAAACTCTTGTTTGCTTTTTAAATTTAAATAATCCTCAGCTGTATAAGTTTCTAACCTAACTTTTGCCCTTTTGTAAACTATCTTTGGTTTAGTAAAAGTTTCCGAGCTTTGATAATTTAATCTATTACAAGTTTCTTGTATTTGTTCTTTTTCATATGGAAGTGTTTCATTTCTTATATGAGCAATTAAAATTGCCAAATTTACCCTAGCCTGTACTTCTTTTATAGGGGTAGTTACAGAGGCATGAACGGTATAACCATCTCCTCCTTTTGGTTCTGCAGAAAAAACTGTGGGTTTAGCTGGACTTGTAAATTTATATAAAAGCGGCAATCCTTTTTCTGATGCATATTCTACAAGATTTGTATTTGCGAGGAGCATAAGCTCATCCACAACCATTTGTGAGCCAAAATTTGTGCCTGGCTTTAGCGGTATTCTGTTTTCCCTTAATTTTTTTGCTACTTCCCAGCATAGTTTAAGATCGTCATTACCGACCCCTGCAATCATAGCATCCGCCTGCGCGTGACTGATAGCTTTTGCTGCTATTGTCTTTTCTGAAACCAAAGTAGATTCCACCTTAAAGGTGGCTTTATCCAAAACCATAGTAATGGCAATAACTTTTCTCTCCTGCCCTTCATCTAAAGAGGCAATTTTAGCATCCCCTACTTTTATCTCGGTATTTTTTGCGAGTAATTCTTTATTGTCAATTATTGCAGGTATATCAGTTACATATACCGTAACTTCATATTTATTACCTTTGTCTGTTACGGATACAGCATCTTCTCTGACAATTACGTTTTCTGTATCAATTGCAAATATTCGGCCATTATCTTCTACTTTGCTAGTCTTATTATCACCGGAACCGCCATTTGGTTTTACCCATTCTGCTTCCCATTTTTCATTAACCGTCTTTATGGCAGCGGGATCACGAAGATCGTATAACTCAGGATGTGCAATTCCTATC